>JBBEEB010000092.1:0-18391 GCA_040880995.1 Halofilum sp. (in: g-proteobacteria) | reverse complement strand
TCTGCGGCGCACAATAGCCATTCGATTAACGAGCGCTTGCCCACATGGCTGAAGTGACCCTACATCTGCCGACACCACTACGACCGCACGCCGGCGGCCAGAGCGATCTCACCGCCACAGCGGGCTCCATTGGCGAGTTGTTCGACGTGCTCAAGAACGACCACCCGGACCTCATCCAGCGCATCCGCACGCGCGATGGCGAACTGCGCCCTTACGTGAACGTATTCGTTCGCCGCACCGACATCCGCCAGCTCGATGGCTTGGCCACGCCGCTGCAGGCGGGCGACGAGGTCGTGGTCATGCCCTCGGTCGCCGGTGGGACCTGTCCGCCGTCGTGACTGCCCTGGGGACTCTTCGCGATGACCGCGCGTGACGTCACGACCGCGGCCCCGGGCCAACTGCTTCTGACCCCCGCGGCGATCCAGCGCGTGCGCGAGGCCGCCGGCGCGGCCTGGCCGAACGAGGCCTGCGGCCTGCTCGAAGGTGAGATCACGGATTCCACGGTCCGGGTCGCGCGGGTACTGGTTTGCGCCAACATTCACGATACGCCCCGCGACCGCTACACGATCGACCCGGAGACCTTCCTCCACGCCGAGCATGCGGCCCAGGATCGCGGTCGAAGCATCGTCGGTGTGTGGCATTCGCACCCCAGCGGAGAACCCGTACCCTCGGCCACCGATCGCGCCGAGGCCTGGCCCGGGTGGAGTTACCTCATCGCCGGTGTTACAAACGGGGCGATGATTGCCCTGCGTTGCTGGTGGCTCACCGAAGACGGCTTCAGCGAGCAAACCGTTGCGGCAGCCGGCGAGCCCAGCGCGAACCGAGAGATCCCCGATGAACGCACGTGACCGACTGGAACAGCTCCGCCAGGAGATCCCCGAGATCGATCCGGCCGAGGCGGAGCGTCTGGCACGCTCCGGCGCTGCCCTGGTGGACGTGCGCGAGGCCGAGGAGATCGCCCAAGGCAGCCCCACCGGCGCCCTGCGCCTGGGCCGCGGCTATCTCGAACTCAAGATCGGCGACGAGATTCCCGATCCAGATCGGACCGTGCTGTGCCTGTGCGGCGGCGGCACCCGCTCGCTGTTCGCCGCCGATGGCCTGCGGGGACTAGGCTATTCCGACGTGCGTTCGGTCGTCGGCGGCTTCAACCGGTGGAAGAACGAAGGCCTGCCGTTCGAGATTCCGCGGGTGCTCGACGCCGATGCCCGTGCCCGCTATGCGCGGCAGATATCACTCCCCGAGGTCGGCGAGGCAGGCCAGGCGAAACTGGCCGACGCGCGCGTGCTGCTGATCGGTGCGGGCGGGCTGGGCTCCCCCGCGGCCCTGTATCTGGCTGCGGCCGGGGTCGGCACGCTGGGAATCGTCGATCACGACACGGTCGACCGCAGCAATCTACAGCGCCAGATCCTGCATGCCGACACCCGCGTGGGCGTGAGCAAGGTCGAATCGGCACGTCAGGCGATCCGCGAGTTGAACCCGCAGGTCGAGGTCGTTGGCTTTGAGGAGCGCCTCTCGTCGGAGAACGTCGAACGCATCTTCGCGGACTTCGATCTGGTCGTGGACGGATCGGACAACTTCGCCACGCGCTACCTGGTCAACGACGCCTGCGTGAAGCTCGGCCTACCCAATGTCCACGGCGCCGTGTTCCGCTTCGAGGGCCAGGCCTCGGTCTTCTGGCCGGCGGGCCCCGAGGGGGGACCGTGCTATCGCTGCCTGTACCCGGAGCCGCCGCCACCGGAGCAGGCCCCCTCGTGCGCCGAGGCGGGGGTGCTTGGCGCCGTGGTCGGTCTGATCGGCACGCTGCAGGCGCTGGAGGCGCTCAAGATCCTGCTCGGCGTCGGCCAGCCACTGGTCGGCCGCCTGCTATGCCTGGACGGCGGCGCGACCGAGTTCCGCGAACTGCGCGTACGAGCCGACCCCTCCTGTCCCTATTGCGCCGCCGGCCACGAGTTCCCCGGCTACGTCGACTACGAGCACTTCTGCGCTGCGGGATAAGCCCAAGGTGACGCGCGCCAGCCCCCTGGGGCGAGGGCGCTGGAGTACACGCTGGACCCACTGCGGCACGCCCGGGCGGAGCAGCGGCTACCGATCACGCATAACGACACCACAGCATAGGGAGAAAACATGACTCTACACCTCGACATCGCACCCGTCCTGGCCCTGGTCGCCGGCATTGCCATCCTGGTGGTGCCCAGATCGCTCAACTACATCGTCGCCGCGTACCTGATCGCAATTGGCGTGATTGGCATCCTCGGCTAGTGGGCCATGCGGGCGCCGGGGCAGGACGCCCCGGCCCAACCGGATTGCGATAAGATCGCCCCGCGCCAGTACGCACCTCGGCTGTACCGGCCGCAGGATTCCCCGCGTCGGTAAGGATTACCCCCGTGAGCCTTCCCGATCTCAAACTCCAGCAGTTGCGCTACTTCGCGCTGGTCGCGGAGATCAAGAGCTATCACGGCGCCGCTGAACAGGCCGGGCGTACCCAGCCTGCACTGTCGCTCGCCATCCGCGAGCTGGAGCAGCGCCTGGGCGAGCCGCTGTTCGAGCGCGGCAACAAGACCGCACTCACGCCATTCGGGCAGGACTGCTACCCGTTGGTGCGTGCGCTGCTGGATCACTACGACCGCGTGGTCGAGCGCATGGCGCTGGCAGCGGATCGCAGTGTCGGCCGGGTCGCGCTCGCCTGCCTGCCCTCGGTCGCTAGCCAGATGCTGCCACCCGCGCTGGCGGCCTTCGCCCAGCACTACCCCGGCATCCACGTAAGCGTCGAGGACGACATCGCCTACAACGTGCAGCAGCGCGTACTACAACGCAGCGTCGACCTCGGTATCGCCGACCTGTGGTCGCTCGATCCGCAGCTGCGCTTCGCCCCCCTGCTCAAGGACCAACTTGGTCTGGTCTGCCGCCACGATCACCCACTCGCCCAATACCGCCGCGGGTTGGAATGGTCGGCCCTGCAGGCCCATACTCTGATTCGGAACGACACGGTGCGCCTGCTGGAGAGCACGCAGGCGCGCGATCTGATGGCGACCGCCCAATTCTCGGTCTCCAACATGGCCTCCCTACTGGCGATGCTGCGGGAGGGGTTGGGGGTGACCACACTGCCGCGCCTGGTGGTACCGGAGGACGATCCGGACCTGGTGTTCGTCGCGCTCGCCGAGCCGCGGGTCGAACGCGAGATCGGCATCATCACCCCCAAGAGCCACTCGCTGTCACCGGCCACGAAGGCCATGCGCGAGGCGCTGCTACAGCACTTTGCCGCCGGCGCCGAGTAGCGGGCGGTCGCGAAGCGGCAATCCGAGGTGCAGCCATGACCGCACAACTCAATCCCTCGGCCGCGTTGATCGTGGTCGACGTGCAAAACGACTTCTGTCCCGGCGGAACCCTGGCCGTGCCCGACGGCGATGCGATGGTTCCGGTGATCAACGACTGGATCGAACGCGCACAGACAGCCGGCATGCCGGTCATCGCCTCGCGCGATTGGCACCCGCCGGATCACTGCAGCTTCACCGAGCAAGGCGGCCCGTGGCCGGCCCACTGCGTACGCGATACGCCAGGCGCGGCGTTCCACCCGGAACTGCGCCTGCCCGCCAATACGCGTGTGATCAGCAAGGGTCTGGCTGTGGACAAGGACAACTACTCGGCCTTCGATGACACTGGACTCACCGAGACGCTGCGCGCGGAAGGCATCGAGCGCTTGTGGATCGGTGGGCTGGCGCAGGATGTCTGCGTGCGCGCGACCGTGCTCGACGCCTGCGAGGCCGGTTTCGAGACGCACCTGATCCGTGAGGCCACGCGCGCCGTGGACGTGGCCCCCGGCGATGGCGATCGCGCGCTAGAGGACATGCGCGCCGCCGGGGCGGTCATCGAGACGGCCCAGACGTGAGCGGCGCCGACCGCGCGGCTGGCGCCAGCGCGCTCTTCACGGACCTCTACGAGCTGTCGATGGCCCAGGTCTACGTGGCCGAGGGCCTCGACGCGCCGGCCGACTTCGAACTGTTCTTCCGCCAGCTCGGCGACGAGCGCGGTTACGTGCTCGCCGCTGGGCTGGAGACCGTGCTCGCCTGGCTCGAGGCGTTCGCGTTCGCGGACGCCGAGATCGATTTCCTGCGTTCGCTCGGTTACTTCTCGGAGTCGTTCCTCGAATGGCTGGCGGCGCTGCGCTTCACCGGCGACGTGGACGCCATGCCCGAGGGCACGGCGGTGTTCCCGAACGAACCATTGTTGCGCGTGCGCGCGCCGATCGCGCAGGCGCAGATCCTCGAGACCCGCATCCTCAATGCCCTGCACTATGAGTCGCTGGTCATGACCAAGGCGGCGCGCATGGTCGAGGCCGCCGGCGGGCGGGGCGTGGTCGACTTCGGGGCCCGCCGAGCCCACGGTACCGACGCGGCGGTGGCCGCCGCGCGCGGTGCCTGGATCGCCGGCTGCGGCGGCACCTCGAACATGATCGCCGGACAGCGCTTCGGGCTCCCCGTCGTCGGCACGATGGCGCACAGCTATATCGAGAGCTACGCCGACGAGGAGACGGCGTTCCGCACCTTCGCCGCGCACTACCCCGAGACCACACTGCTGGTGGACACCTACGACACGCGCACCGGCGTTCTGCGCGTCATCCGGCTCGCCCAGACGCTCGGCGACGACTTCCGCGTGCGCGCCATCCGCATCGACTCGGGCGACCTGGCGACGTTGTCGCGCGAGGCGCGGCGGATGCTGGACGAAGCCGGGCTGAACCAGGTGCGGATCATGGTCTCCGGCGGGCTCAGCGAGCATCGTATCGCCTCGCTGGTCGCCGACGGCGCCCCCATCGACGGGTTCGGCGTAGGCACCGATCTGGTCGTCTCGCGCGACAGCCCCACGCTCGACTTTGCCTACAAGCTCGTCGCCTACGAGGACGAGCCACGGCTCAAAAGTTCCAGCGGCAAGGCCACCTTGCCCGGCCGCAAGCAGGTCTATCGGCAATGGCGCGCCGGCGCGATGGCCGGCGACACCATTGCCACCGAAGCCGAGTCCGCGCCCGGAGAACCGCTGCTCCAGCCGGTCATGCGCGCGGGACAACGCCTGCAGCCGGCCGAATCGCTCGCCGCGCTGCGCCGGCGCGCACAGGCGCAGCGGGAGGCCCTACCCGCGGCATTGCGGCGTCTCAGTCCGGCGCAAAGCCAATATCCGGTCTCCGTGGGCGACCAGCTTCAGCGCCTCACCGAACGGCTCACTGCCGCCCACCGCAGCACGTAATCCGCGACCGCTCGGGCATGGACCGGGCGACTGCCGGTCCCTCGCCCGGGATGCTAGGCTCGCGCCTCGGTTTTCTTGTCGGGAGCGACCGTGACCAACGACACCGAGGAGCATGCCCAACCCTTCGGCCCCCTCGACGCCATCCTGCCCAAAGACATGGCGAAGCGGGCCGAGCGCGCGGGTGCTGAGAAGGCGGAACAGGAAGGTTTGAGCCTCCTGGCGCTGGCCGGTCTCGCCGGCGCCTATATTGCCTTCGGTGCCACCTTCGCCGCCGCGGTCACGGCCGGCGCCGAGCCCATGACCGGGGTCACCAAGCTCGCCGGGGGCTTCGCCTTCACCCTGGCCTACGTGCTGGCCATTGTCGGCGGCGCCGAACTGTTCACCACCAACGTGCTCACGGTGATGGCCTGGGCCCACGGCCGCCTGCCGACGCTGCGGCTGCTGCGCGCCTGGGCCATCGTCTTCGTCGGCAACTTCCTCGGCGCGGCCGCTACCGGCGGACTGCTGATTGCCGCCGGCCAGCACTGGGGTATCGATGGCGCTGTCGGCGCCTCGTTACTCGCATCGGCTGCCAGCCTGGCAAGTCACGCGCCGCTGCAGGCGCTGCTGCTCGGGGTACTCGGCAACACCCTGCTCTGCCTCGGCGTATGGCTGACCTACAGTGCGCGCACGACCACCGACCGCGTCCTGGCGCTGACACCGCCGGTCGCCGCGTTCTACGTCCTCGGTCTCGAGCACGCCGTGGCGGTGATGTTCTATCTGCCGTGCGCGGCCTTCATCGGCCTGTTCGCTGGGCCGGATTTCTGGGCGCAGATCGGGGCCGAACCGCTAGGCCTTGGAGTGGGGGACTTCTTCGCCGTGCTGCTGCCGGTGACGGCAGGCAACGTGCTCGGGGGCGGGGTGCTGGTGGCGCTCATGTACTGGTTCATCTACCTGCGGCCCAAGCGCTGATCGCTCGGCGCGCCGCCAGAGATCGGCCTTCAGCAACCGCAACGAGGTGCGCGCACGGGCTCTCGACCTCAATGCCGCACGGCCCCGGAAGCGCCGCATGCTCGTGGCCATCAGCGCGCCGGTTTGAACAACAACCACAGCCCCAGCAGCGTCAGGCCGGAGAACAACACGAGCGTCCACAAGGCGATCGAACCGCCGAGGAACTGCCATTGCGTCTCGGCGCAACTGCCCGAGCCACGCAGCACGAGGTCGATGGCGCGCTGCAAGGGGAAGTTTTCAAGCGTATAGCCGAGGCTCGGACCACAGGCGGGCACCTGATCGGCGGGAAGGCTTTGGAGCCACACGTGCCGCCCGGCGGTCGCCACGCCAAAGCCGAGCGGCAACAACGCACCCAAGGCGTATAGCCGCCGCCCACGCGTGCCTGGAGCGTGCAGGGCCGCGAGCACGAACACCACGGCGGCGAGCGCGAAGGCGACGCGATCGAGGATGCACAGCGGGCACGGCTCCAGCCCGAGCCGTCCCTGAAGGTAGAGAATGCCGTAGAGCAACGCACCGATGCAGACGGTGGCGCCCGCGGCATTGGCCAGGCGGTCGGCGGCGCTCAAGTGCGGTGCCACTGGGAGAACAGTTGCAGCTGACTGGCGGTATTGGTCACCGCCGAAATGCAGGCATCGGCACGCGCCTCGGGGATCCAGGCGGAGACCTGGATGAGATAGCCGGCGCGCTCGCCAAAGGGCTGGCGCTCGGCCGTCAGTCGCACGATATTGGCACCGTAATCGCCGAACACTTCAGAGAGGCGCGCGATCAGCCCCGGTTGATCCGCACCTTGGATGACGATGCGATGGGTGACCTCCGCCGACGGCCCATGCTCGGGCTCGATACCGACCTGCTCCACGCGCACCTCGCCGTCCTCGAGTTCGGGCAGTGCGCGCAGTTGCTGCTCGATCTCCTCGATGCCGACCGGGACCGGCTCCTCCACCACGGCGGTAAATTCCGCGCCGGTGCCAAGCACCGCAAAGCTCGAATCGCCCAGATTCAGACCCAGATCGAACAACCGCCCGCTGATGGCCGAGACCAGACCCGGCTCGTCGTGGGCGAAAACGTGGATCAGCAAACTCTTGCGCGCCATGGACGAATCCTTGCTGTCGTCAGCCGCGTGTAGGAGGTGAAGTGCCCGCGGCATGCGCCGCTCGGCGACTCTTCGCTGCGGATACTACGGCGCGAGTGCGGCACTGTCGACGACGCCCGGCGAGCCATCCGCCAGCAACGCGGCAATGGCGCCGCGGTCGGGCCGGTGCAGGACGCCGCGCTCGGTCACCAGCGCGTCGACCAGCTCCGCGGGCGTGACATCGAACACCGGATTCCAGGCATCGGCCCCGACCGGCGCGCTGCGCTGACCGGCCCAGGCCAGGACCTCCCCGGGAGGCCGCTCCTCGATCGGGATCGCAGAGCCGTCGGGGACGGCCGGATCGATGGTCGAGGTCGGTGCGGCCACCATGAAGCCCACACCGTGATGACGCGCGAGCACGGCCAGGCCATAGGTCCCGATCTTGTTGGCGACGTCGCCGTTGGCTGCGACGCGATCGGCACCAACGATCACCCAGCGGACCCGGCCGCTCGCCATCAGCGAAGCCGCTGCACTGTCGCACAGGACGCGCGCCGGGATGTTCTCCTGCTGCAGTTCCCAGGCGGTCAGACGCGCCCCCTGCAGCCAGGGACGGGTTTCGTCGGCAAAGACTTCGGTGATGTGACCGGCGGCCCAGCCGGCACGGATGACGCCGAGCGCGGTACCAAAGCCGCCGGTGGCCAGTGCCCCGGTATTGCAGTGCGTCAGCACCGCCGCGGGCGCGCCCAGCTCGGCGGCGCCCAGCGCGCCGATGCGATGGTTGGCGGCCAGATCTTCCGCGTGAATGGCCACGGCTACGCGCTCCAGCCGCTCATCCACTGGCTCAGCAGAACTCTCGGCAGCAACGCGGCCCATACGCGCCAAGGCCCAGTGCAGGTTGACCGCGGTCGGCCGCGCCGCGCCGAGGCGCCCACTCGCGCCGTCCAGGTCCTCGCCCGCCCGCGCCGCGAGCACGAGCCCGTAGGCGGCGGCGATGCCGATGGCCGGGGCGCCGCGGACGACCATGTCGGTGATCGCGGCGGCGACCTCGCCGGCGCTGCGGCACTCGCACCAACGCTGCTCTCCCGGCAACAGCCGCTGGTCGAGCAATGCCAGCCGGTCGCCCTGCCAATGCAGGGCGCGCACGTTGTCGGTGGATGCAGTCGCGCTCATGGGATCCTTCGCGCTCGCGCGTCGTGCTATCAGGGAGGACGCGCCCAACACGGACGGCCACACTCGGCTATGCTAGCGCGCCCGGCGCGGTGCGGCCAGCCACCGCGCCGTGGCGCCTTGTCGCTTCCCTCACCCGCCGGTATCGTGACCCGATGGACGAGCCTATCGATCTGCTACTCGAGCCCCGCTGGACCGTGACCGTCGACGGCACCGACCGCGTGCTCGAGGATTACGCGGTGGCGGTTGGCGGCGGCATCATCGCCGACGTCCTGCCCCGCACTGACGCGCACGCCCGCTGGCCCGAGGTTGAGCGACGCGAACTGCCGGACCACGCGCTAATGCCGGGCCTGGTCAACGCCCATACCCACGCGGCGATGACGCTGCTGCGCGGTTACGCGGACGACCTGCCGCTCATGGAGTGGCTGCACGAGCACATGTGGCCGGCCGAAAGCCGCTGGGTGGACGAGGCGTTCATCGCCGACGGCACGCGCCTGGCCCTGGCGGAAATGCTCGCCGGCGGCACCACCTGCTTCCAGGACATGTACTTCTTCCCCGAGGTGACGGCGGAGTTGGCGGCCGAGGTCGGCATGCGCGCGGTCATCGGCATGATCCTGCTCGACTTCCCCACGCAATACGCCGACGGCCCCGACGCGTACTTCTCCAAGGGTCTGGCGCTGCACGATCGCTACCGCAGTCACCCGCTGGTGAGCACGGCGTTCGCACCGCACGCCCCCTACACCGTGTCCGACGAGCCGCTCGAGCGCATGCGCACCTACGCCGACGAACTCGACGTGCCGGTGCAGATGCATGTTCAGGAGACCGAGGCCGAATGCCACGACTCGGTCGAGATCCACGGCGAGCGCCCGGTGGCCCGCCTGGAACGCCTCGGGCTGCTCTCGCCGGCGTTCTCGGCGGTGCACATGACCTCGGCCACCGGTCACGAGATCGCGGCCATCGCCCAATCCGGCGCGCGCGTGATCCATTGCCCCGAGGCCAACCTCAAGCTGGCCAGCGGGTTCTGCCCGGTGAAGGCATTCCAGGACGCCGGCGCCGAGGTGGCCCTTGGTACCGACGGCGCGGCCTCGAACAATAACCTCGACATGTTCGGCGAGATGCAGACGGCGGCCCTGCTGGGCAAGGCGGTCGCCGGCGATGCGGGGGCCGTGCCCGCGCCCACGGCGTTGCGCATGGCCACGATCAATGGCGCTCGCGCACTCGGCCTGGGCGAGATCACCGGATCGATCGAGCCCGGCAAGGCCGCCGATCTGGTCGCCGTGGATCTCGGTGGCCTGGAGACACAGCCGGTTTACGAGGTGGTGTCCCAGCTCGTCTATGCCGCCGGGCGCCACCAGGTGACCGACGTCTGGGTAGCCGGTGAACCGCAGGTGCGCGCGGGCCGGCTGCTCCATCTCGACGCCGAGGACATCGGCGTCCGGGCCCGCGCGTGGCGCGATCGAATGGATGCCGAACGATGAGCGAGCATGCAGGGCGAGAGAGCACCGACGAGCACCGCGTCAACGCGGACCCGGGCGAGATCGACAAGTTCGCCCGCGTGGAGCAATGGTGGGATCCGGAAGGCGAGTGCCGTCCGCTGCACGAGATCAATCCGCTGCGGCTGGGTTGGATCGAGCGTCAGACCGGCGGGTTGCGCCGCCGGCGCGTGGCCGACATCGGTTGCGGCGGCGGCATCCTCTCCGAGTCGATGGCGCGCACCGGGGCCGAGGTCACCGGCATCGACCTGGCCGCGAGCGCGGTCGATGCGGCGCGCGCCCATGCCGCACAACAAGAGGTGGAGGTCGACTACCGAGTATCCAGCGCCGAAGACCTTGCCGCACAGGCCCCCGGCGCCTATGACGTCGTCACCTGCATGGAGATGCTCGAGCACGTCCCCGATCCGCAGGCGATCGTCACCGCCTGCGCACAGCTCGCCCGTCCCGGCGGATCAGTGTTCTTTTCCACCATCAATCGCAATGCGCGCGCGTGGCTCGAGGCCATCGTCGGCGCCGAGTACGTGCTGCAGCTGCTGCCGCGCGGCACCCACAGCTTCGACCGGCTGATCCGTCCCTCGGAATTGGCCCGCTGGGCACGCCAGGCGGACCTCTACGTCCGCGCCACCGAGGGATTGACCTACAACCCGCTGACGCGGCGCTACCGCCTGTGCGAGCGCATCGACGTCAACTACATGATGGCCTGCATCGCCCATGAATGAGGCCGAGGCACCACGCGCCGTCCTGTTCGATCTCGACGGCACCCTGATCGACACCGCGCCGGACATGGCGCGTGCGCTGAATGCGCTGCTCGCCGAGGAAGGCCGCGCCCCTCTGGCGTTCGAGGGGGTACGCTCGCAGGTCTCGAAGGGTGCGCGCGGACTGCTCGACCTCGCGTACGGACCGGACCAGGCCGAGTCCGAACGCGAGCGCCTGCGCCTGCGCTTTCTGCAGCTCTACCGTGCGGACCTGGCCGTTGAATCGCGCCCGTTCCCGGGCATGGAAGCCTTGCTCGCCGATCTGGAAGACGCGGGCATCGCTTGGGGGATCGTCACCAACAAGCCGGCGTGGCTGGCCACGCCGCTGTTGCAGCATCTGGCGCTGGACGCGCGCTGCGCCTGCCTGGTGGCGGGCGATACGCTGGACCGGCGCAAACCCGATCCGGAGCCCCTACTGCACGCCTGTGCCTGCCTCGGAATCGAGTCCGCGCAGGCCCGCTATGTCGGGGACGATGAACGCGATGTAGTCGCGGGGCGTGCGGCCGGGATGGCCACCTTCGTGGCACTGTTCGGCTACCTGGGTGCGGACGAGCGTCCGGAAAGCTGGGACGCCGATGGCCTCGTCGCCTCGCCGGGCGAACTCTGGCCGGCGCTGATGCATTTTCCGGTCCCGACGCGCGAACGCGCAGGGTGAACGATGGGCGCCCTTACTGCGTCGCCGACTCCGCGGAATCGCGCACCTCGCGTCCCGCGGCTTGCGCCGCCTCGCCGGCCTCACGGGACGCGCGCTCGGCCGACTCATAGACATCGCGTCCGGCCCGGCTCGCCTGCTGGCTCAGCGATACATCGGCGAACGGATTCGACAGCAGCGGTTGTCCCTTGCCGATGTTCATGCCGCACCAAAGGCCGACCAGGCCGCCAAGCAACAAGCCGACCGCGAACGAGCGCAGTGTTCTCTTCATTATGCTGATCCCGAGTGCCGGATGACGGCGACCGATCCTAGCATACGGCCCAACGCGGCCTGGCAGGCATATCGTGCCTGCACCCAGCTCGCGCACGGGCACTACGAGAACTTCCCCGTGGCGTCGTGGCTGTTGCCGCGCCCCCTGCGCGGGCCCGTGGCCGCCATCTACGTGTTCGCGCGGCGCGCCGACGATCACGCCGACGAGGGCCAGTGCGACCCGGTCGACCGCTTGGCCGCCCTCGACGCCATGGAGGGCGCGCTCGACGCCACACTCGTGGGAAACCCGCCCGACGACCCACTATGGCCAGCACTGGCCGCGACCTTTGCTCGCCACGAGCTACCGGCAGAACCGCTACGCGATCTGCTTTCCGCGTTCCGCCAGGACGTACGCCAGTCCCGCTACCGCGACTTCGATGAGGTGCTCGCCTACTGCCAGCGCTCGGCCGATCCGGTTGGCCGTCTACTGCTGCATCTGGCCGGCGCGGCGACGCCCGAGAATCTGCGTGATTCCGACCGCATCTGCACCGCACTGCAGCTGATCAACTTCCTGCAGGACCTCCACCAGGACTTTATCGAACGCGACCGACTGTACATCCCACAGGACGACTTGGCGCGCCACGGGGTCGACGAGGCACGCCTGGCTCGCGGCGAGGCCGCACCCGAGATCCAAGCGCTGCTCGCCGAGCAGATTGAGCGAGCCGCCGACCTGTTGCAGGCGGGCAGCACCCTGCCGCGGCGCCTGCGCGGTCGATTCGCACTGGAGATCAAGCTGATCGTCCGCGGCGGCTGGCGCATCGTCGAGCGCCTGCGCGCCGCCAAGCCAGGGGATCCGTTCGCCCGGCCGAGGCTGACCGCCGCCGATCGTGTCTGGATTGCCCGCGGCCTGTGGCCGGGTCCGGCGCTCCGGCCTGGCCCGAACCGCCCGCCGGGCCCAGACCGACCGGCCGGGCGCGAAGCGCCATGACCCGAGGCGAGCGCTCGGCAGGGGTCGTCATCGTCCGCTTCGTCGAGCGCGAGCCCCGTTACCTGCTACTGCGCGCCTACCGCTACTGGGATTTCCCCAAGGGCCGCATCGAACCGGGCGAGGATCCGCTCGATGCCGCCCGCCGTGAGGCGTTCGAGGAGACCGGTCTCAGCGAGTTGGTCTTCCGCTGGGGTTCGGTCCATCAGGAGACGCCGCCGTACGGCAAGAGCAAAATCGCGCGCTACTACGTCGCCGAATCCATCGACGGCCAGCCCTATCTACCGGTCAGCACGATACTCGGCCGGCCCGAGCATCACGAGTTCCGCTGGGTGGATTATGCGCGGGCAACGCAACTGCTCGTGCCGCGCGTGCGCGCCGTGCTCGAGTGGGCCGACGCCGTCATCCGGGGCTAGGACGCGCGGCCCGAGCCCCGTTGCGGTGCGAGGCGCGCGCGCGTTCGACGACTTCAAAACGATGCCGAATTCCACGTGCAAGTGCGGGCGCCCGCCGCAGCGGCCCCCAGCGCACAACGTCGTGCGCCCATCGCCTTCGAGCAGGACAGCGAGCGGCAGCGTCTCGGCCGAAGGTTCCGACTCTTGCGGCAGAAACGCGACGGCCATCATCGCTCGCTCGGGACCCGTTCTCGGCACCGCGATACCACTTCGGCGTGGCGATCCTCTCGCGACACCCGTCCTTGCGAGCCACGCCGCATCGGCCTACATTGATCGTGCCGTACCACGCGCACCGTTCGAGAAGGCGCATGTCACTCGCGCGCAACGCCCCCCAGCGACCGATCGAGCTGGACTTTCTGCTGCTACCGCAGTATTCGATGATCGCGTTCTCTTCCGCGATCGAACCCCTGCGCATGGCCAACCGGCTCGCGGGCCACGAGCTGTATCGCTGGCGCGCGTACACGCTCGACGGCACACCGGTAGCGGCGAGCAACGGGCTGGTACTCCAGCCTGACGCCGCGGCCAGCGCCATCGGCGCATCCGACGCGTTGTTCGTCTGCGCCGGCGTCGACGTCGACCAATACTGCGATCGCGCGACGCTGGACCTGCTCAAACGCCGCGCCCGCCACGGCACACCCTTCGGCGCGTTATGCACGGGTAGCCATGCCCTCGCCCGCGCCCGCCTGCTCGACGGCTACCGCAGCACGATCCACTGGGAAAACATCGCGGCGATGCGCGAGGCCTTTCCACGCGTGGTGGTCTCCTATGAGCTGTTCGAGATCGACCGCGATCGCTACACCAGCGCCGGCGGTACGGCACCATTGGACATGATGCTCAACCTGATCACGCAGCAGGTGGGCGCGGACGTCGCCACGGCCGTGTCCGAGGCGTTTGCCTGCGAGCGGATCCGCGGGCGCCACGACCGCCAACGCATCCCGCTGCAGCTGCGCCTGGGCACGAGCCAGCCCAAGCTCATCGAAGCGGTCTCGATCATGGAATCGAATATCGAGGAACCGATCGGGCTGGATGAACTCGCGCAGCACGTCGGTATCTCGCGGCGCCAGCTCGAGCGCCTGTTCCAGCGCCATCTGCACTGCGTCCCCACGCGCTACTACCTAGAGCTTCGGCTAGCGCGCGCCCGCCAGTTGCTACTGCAGACCTCGATGTCCATTGTCGACGTGGCGTTCGGTTGCGGCTTCGTGTCGGCGCCGCATTTCTCCAAGTGCTACCGCGAGCATTACGGCATCCAGCCGCGCGAGGAGCGCCGCCTCCGCGGCGCGCGCGCCGAGAGTTCACCCGCGGTCGAACCGCCCCTGCCCGAACGGGCGGAGTCCCTGCTCGAGGACGTGCGTGTGCGCAGTGCGGCTACAACCGAATCGGAAATACAGGTATTCGCTCAGGAGCTGGAGGACCCGGCGCGCGGGCCATTCTAGTACCGGTAGGTGCGCAGGCGCGCTGCACTCAGGAGACGACGCGCTCGATCGCGGGCTCGGGCGCCGTATCGCGATGCGGGTGCCAGGGCACGCGTTCCTCGAGCACGCCCGAGGCGTCGATGATCTCCGCCACGGCCTCCTCCTGGCGGTACGCCATGACATGCACACCGTGTACGCCCTCGATCTCGCGGATTTGCTGGATGAGCTCGACGCAGAGCTTGCGGCCTTCCAGCTTCGGATTCTGCGCGCCAGCCAAGCGGTCGATGACGGCATCGGGGATATGCACGCCGGGCACATGCTCACGCACCCACCGCGCCGCCTTGGCCGACGCCAGCGGACCGACGCCGACCAGGATATAGACCTGCTCGTGCAGACCGAGGTCACGGACGCGCTGCATGTAGGCCTCGAGCATGGGGATGTCGAAGCAGTACTGGGTCTGCACGAATTGCGCGCCGGCGGCGACTTTCTTCGCCAGACGTGCGGGCCGGAATTCGTAGGGCGGCGCGAACGGGTTGGCCGCCGCGCCGGCGAAGAGCTTGGGCGTCGCGGTCAACTGCCGGCCACTGCGCAGACGTCCTTCGTCGCGCATCAGCGTTACCGTCTCCAACAGCGACATGCAGTCCAGATCGAACACCGGCATGGCCTCGGGCTGGTCGCCGACCTGCACGCCGTCGCCCGTCAGGCACAACACGTTGGCGACGCCCATGGCTGCCGCCCCAAGCACGTCACCTTGGATGCCGATGCGGTTTTTATCGCGGCAGGAGACCTGCATGATGGTGGCGTAGCCCTCACGCGTGAGCAGCGAGCACACGCCGACCGACGACATATGGCAGTGCGCGCCGGAGCCGTCGGTCGCGTTGATCGCGTCGACATAGCCATCGAAGATGCGCGCGCGCAGATACACGTCGTTGGGGTCGGCCGAATCCGGTGGGGCGATCTCCGCGGTCACCGCGAAGCGCCCGGCGCGCAACACGCGCTCCAGCCGCCCCGGCGAGCTATGACCGGGCAGGATCGGCAGTTGAAAGCCCGGGACCGGCTCGTCGTCGAACTTCATTCGGCGTCGTCCGGCGACGTATCGAGGCGCTGCGCGCTGTGCGCGCGCACGACCCGCAGCCAGGAGGAATGACCCTGCAGGGTTAGATCCACGGGGGAATCGACGAAATGGATGGCTTGGCCATCGCGCATGCGCTGCGCACCTTCCCACGCGTCCACCCAGACGCACTTCATATTCGGCTCGACCTCGCACATGCCATCGGGACGGACACCGCCGCAGGGTCCGTTGCGCAGCCGCTTGGGGCAGTTCATCGGGCAGGACATGCCGGTGCGCGACAGGACGCACTGGCCGCACATGCGACAGTCGAAGAGGAATCCCTTGACCTGCCGTTCGAACCAAGCGAACGGGCGCTCGAGCCGGGCGAAGCCAATGCGCCGGAAGACCGGCTCGAGCGCGATGAGCGCACGCTCGAAGCCGTTATAGAAGACTTCCAAGCCGCGCGCGTGACGTACGGACCAGCGTCGAACAGCGTACATGACCTTGGGTTTCCGGTTGCGAACCCGGTCGCCACCACCGGTGCGGGACATCGTCCCGGCGGGCGATCTCCCCGGTCACGCTAGTCTACCGGCCACCCTCGGCCGAGGGTGCCACGCCAGCGACGCCGGATTTGCCCATGACGACACACGGCGAGTGTACCGGGGCCTGCCGGTCGGAGGGAAAAAGAGACGACCGCTACGACCTGCACAAGTTATGCACGCCCGCGGCACTCTTCTGGGGAAGAGTCCGGATTACTGGCGCGGCATCAATACCTGATCAATACCATGTACGAGGCCATTACCCGCTTCCATCCCGGGCTCAGTAATGGCGGCGCGGTTGACCGTAATTTGATCGCCATCACGGGCGATCTCGAGGGGTTGGCCCTGGATCGTCGTGATCGAGCCCATCTGTTCGACGTCCTCGGCGCGGATCTCGTCGGGCACGACGTGGTAGCTCAGCACGTCGCGCAAGTCGCTGAGCCCTTCCTCGCTCATCAGGTGATTCCGCTGCTCTTCCTCCAGCTGCTGCCAAGCGGCGTCAGTGGGTGCGAACACCGTGAACGGGCCCTGGCCGGAGAGGGTTTCGCTGAGACCGGCGCGGTCCAGCGCCTCGAGCGTTTGCTCGAATCCCCCTTGTGCTTGCAACACCGAGACAATCGTCTCGCCATCGCCGTTCTGCTCGGCGTCCATCGCGCCATCGTCCGCCTCAGGGCTGTTCTCCGCCGCACCCACCGGGGCGCCGCATACGAGCGTCAGCGCAAGGATGTTCCCGATCGATGCTCTGATCACTGTGTTCATGATCCAACCCTCTTCGTTGTCCGCAATTTCCGGGTAAAGCCTGACCACACCCCTGGCGGGCCAAACTCCGGCTACGAGAATGATGCGTTGTCCCTCGTTCGCAGCAGCAAGTCGTGCTTACGTGCACAAGGACGTCCGGCGCACGCAAACCTCCCGCAGCACATACGCGGGCCGACTGTAAGAAACCGAAGGGCTTGCGGAACCGCGCCGGCACGACTGCGTTCCCGAGCGACTGACGAGCCCATGATTCGACCCGCCCGTGGAGCCGTGCGCGCATGGCCTGCGGTGATCCATCATGCAAACCTCCTTTCGTACCGCCCCGTGTAGCGGATGCATCGCGGTCGGTAGCGGATTTTTCGGCGAAGGATTGGAGCGACTGGCACGGCGCGCCGACGAGCCATAGCGCGCCCACTGGTGAGGCCGCGACAAAGCCGCCAGCCGTCTCAAGACCCGGCGAAAACCAAGCGTTGTGCGAGACACCACTCCAGCGGGCCATGCGGGTATTTCGGTAATGCTCTGAGCGGACATGGCGCTTCAGCACAAGGCGCGGCGAACGAGCGTAGCGAGTCCTACGTGAGCGAGGCGCAACGCCGTGATGGAGCGCCATGTCCGCTCCCGCAGGGCGGCGCGGTGCTGTGCGCACCCGCCGCTGCGCTTCGCGCCTTGCAATGCCGCCCTTGCAAGCGTAAGGCGGCCGCCTGGTGGCGTTCGCCTTTACGGCCATCGTGGCCTGGAGCTATTATGGCGAACGCTGCGCCGAGCATCTCTTCGGCATGGTCTGGCTGATTGCCGATATCCGCAACGCCCTGATGGCGATTCCGAACCTGATCGCGCAGCTGGCGCTCTCGGGGGCGATCTTCGCGGTGACACGAGCCTACTTCGAGCGCGAACAGGCCGCCGGCTGAACACAAACGGGCTACGAAGGAATACGACCCCGCCCCGATGCATTGGGGCGGGGTCTTCGTTTATCCGGGTCCGACGTCGTCGATAGCGCCGGGACCCAGAGAGGAATGGCGATTGGCGCGCGAGGAAACGCAGGTTTTGGAGGCGTTTCTCCATCGCAGCGTGCCGCTGACGAAGACGATGGGGATCGGCGTACACCGCATCGACCCCAGCGGCATCGAACTCGGCGCGCCGTTGGCTCCCAATCGTAACCATTTCGGCGGCGCTTTCGGCGGCAGCATCGCAAACCTGGGCCTGACCGCGGCCTGGCTGCTGGTGCATTGGCGGCTCAGCGACCGCGTGCCGGCACCGACCGTGGTGATCGCCGAGCAACGCGTGGTGTTTGCGCGGCCCGTTCTACGGGCGCTTGTCGCCCGCGCGGCGATGCCCGACCAGGCGAGCTGGCGCGACTTCGAGGGCGCCCTCGAGCGCCGTGGCCGCGGGCGTATCGCGATGGCCGCAACCGTCGAAGGCGATGGCGAGGTCGCCGCGCGGTTCGAGGGCTCGTTCGTCGCGACCAGCGGCTAGCGCAATCGCGGCCGAGACGGCCCGAAGATTCAGTGAACTGGCAAAGGGGAATATCCATGGCGGACATCATCGACGGCAAGAGCTACGCCGCCGGGCTGCGCGAACGCGTG
>JBBEEB010000091.1:0-3004 GCA_040880995.1 Halofilum sp. (in: g-proteobacteria) | reverse complement strand
TAAGGGAGACAATGATGGCGAAACGCGTGATTCAGACGGACGCCGCGCCGCAGGCGATCGGACCCTATTCGCAGGCCGTGCTGGCCGGTGAGACGTTGTACGTGTCGGGCCAGATTCCGTTGGTGCCCGAGACCATGGAGCTCGAGGCCGGC
The DNA here is from genome assembly GCA_040880995.1 of Halofilum sp. (in: g-proteobacteria). GTDB lineage: Bacteria > Pseudomonadota > Gammaproteobacteria > XJ16 > Halofilaceae > Halofilum. Next base: position 2,852 of record JBBEEB010000091.1, on the reverse strand, counting down.
GACTTCGCCACCAGCGTGCGGCGCGTGTTCCGTAACCTGCAGGCGGTGGTCGAGGCCGCGGGCGGGCGGCTCGATCAGGTGGTCAAGATCACCGTCTACCTCACCGACATGGGCCACTTCCCCGTCGTCAACGAGGTGCTCGCGGAGTTCTTCGACGAGCCCTATCCGGCGCGCGCTGCCGTCGGCGTCGCCGAATTGCCCAAGGGCGCGTCGGTCGAAGCGGACGCCATCGTCGCCCTAGGGCCTGTTCACGCATGATTCACGCGTGCGAAGCAACCAGGCAGCGTTGCGCGCCTTGCCGGCTGTGGCTTCGCGGCCCAACGCACGTGCGAATCATGTGTGAACAGGCCCGCGACGCCTGAGCCGGCGTGATCGCATCGCGGGCGCGCCGCCGCGCTGAAGGCGGCGGTTTCGGGCCGGAGGTCAGGCCGTGACCTCGTCTCCCGCCGAGGCCACGCCGGTCACCTGTCTGCCCGGGGTGGGCGAAGGGCTGGCGGCGCGCCTGGAGCGCATCGGCGTGCACAGCGTCGCCGATGTGCTGTTCCATCTGCCGCTACGCTATCAGGACCGCACCCGCGTTCGCGCCATTGGCTCCCTGAGGCCCGGCGACGAGGCGGTGATCGATGCCAGCATCGAGCACGTCGAGGTCGGCGGCGGCCGTCGCCGCGCGCTGCTCGCGCGGGTGCATGACGGCACGGGCGGACTGACGCTGCGCTGGTTCCACTTCAGCGCGCGCCAGCGCGAGCAGCTTGCCCGCGGCACGCTGCTGCGACTCTACGGCGAAGTGCGGCAGGGCCCGACCGGCCTGGAAATCGCCCATCCCGAGTACAGCCGCATGACGCCCGGCGCCGAGCCGCCGCTAGACCAGACGCTCACGCCCGTGTATCCCGCCACGGAGGGTCTCGGCCAGACCACCCTGCGGCGCATCGCGGCGGCTTCCCTGGAGCGGCTGGAGCGGGGCGATGAGCTGGTCGACTACGCCGCCGGCGCGATCCCGCAGGATCTGCCCGCGCTGACGCAGGCGCTCACGACGGTCCACCGGCCACCGCGCGACGTCGACGTCGCTGCGCTGCTGGCGGGCACGCACCCGGCCTGCCGTCGACTCGCCTATGAAGAGTTGCTGGCGCACCACCTGAGCCTGCGGCGGCTGCGCGAGCGCGCGCGGACCTACGACGCGCCGCCGCTGGTGGGCGACGGCCGCCTGCGCACCGCGCTGCGCGAGGCCTTGCCGTTTGCCCCCACCGCCGCCCAGGAGCGCGTCGTGGCCGAGCTGGCGAACGATCTTGCCCAGCCGCATCCGATGCTGCGACTGGTGCAGGGCGATGTTGGCTCGGGCAAGACCGTGGTGGCTGTACTCGCCGCCGCGCAGGCGCTGGAGGCGGGCTACCAGGTTGCGGTAATGGCGCCGACCGAGGTGTTGGCCGAGCAGCACCGCCAGACCTTCGGCGACTGGCTGGTGCCGCGCGGCGTGAAGGTCGGCTGGCTCGCCGGCCGGCTCTCGGCCGCGGCCCGCCGACGCGAGGCCGAGGCCATTGCAACCGGGACGACCGGGCTGGTCGTCGGCACGCACGCGCTGTTCCAGGAGGACGTGCACTTCGCGCGCCTGGGCCTGGTGGTGATCGACGAGCAACACCGCTTCGGTGTGCATCAGCGGCTGGCCCTGCGCGAAAAGGGTGCCGCCTCCGGGCTGGTGCCGCATCAGCTGATCATGACGGCCACCCCGATCCCGCGCACCCTGGCGATGACCGCCTATGCCGATCTGGACACCTCGGTCATCGACGAGCTCCCGCCGGGGCGGCAGCCGGTCGATACCGTGGTGGTGTCCGCGCGCCGACGCGACGAGGTCGTGGCGCGTGTCGCCGCCGCCTGCGAGGCGGGCGGCCAGGCCTATTGGGTATGCACGCTGATCGAGGTCTCCGAGGCGCAGGCCGGCCAAGCCGCCGCCGAGACCGCCGAGGTGTTGGCCGAGGCGCTGCCGCAGCTGCGCATCGGCCTGGTGCACGGGCGCTTGAAGGCGGCCGAGAAGGAAGCCGTCATGGGTGCCTTCAGCCGCGGCGAGATCGGCCTGCTCGTGGCCACGACGGTGATCGAGGTCGGGGTGGACGTGCCCAACGCTTCGCTGATGATCATCGAGAACGCCGAGCGTCTGGGCCTGTCGCAGCTGCACCAGTTACGCGGGCGCGTGGGCCGCGGCTCGATCGCCAGTCGCTGCCTGTTGCTGTACGAGGGCCCATTGGCGGAGACCGCACGCGCGCGGCTGGCCATCATGCGCGAGACCAACGACGGCTTCCGCATCGCCGAGCACGACCTCGAGCAGCGCGGTCCCGGCGAGGTCCTGGGCACCCGCCAGACTGGCATGGCCGGCTTCCGCATCGCCGATCCCGCCCGCGACGCCGATTTACTGCCGCAGGTGCGCGACGGGGGCGAGCACCTGTTGCGCCAGGCCGCCGAAGTCGTGGACCCGTTGGTGCGCCGTTGGCTGGCCGGCTCCGAGCGCTATGGCGATGTCTGACCCAGCGCCCGACCGTCGCGAACGGAATTCGCCCTCTTAATGAACTTCGCCCAGATTGCGTGATTCGCATCCTAAGGACTCGCGGGCCGACGCACTGCGTTCGGCTTAGACGGGCAGCCCGGGGCAGGCCCTGCTGCTGCGAGTCGGATTCCCTCTCCCTCGGAGGGTGTCGCAAAAGGGGTGTAGCCCGGATGCAGCGAAGCGAAATCCGGGGTGAGGCCGCGGCATGGTGCGGTGTCCCGGATTCCGCTGGCGCTTCATCCGGGCTACGGCTGCCGGATCCGGCCTTTTGCGACACCCTCCCGAGGGAGAGGGGCTAAAAACGCATCGATCCCCTTTA
>JBBEEB010000090.1:6021-20472 GCA_040880995.1 Halofilum sp. (in: g-proteobacteria) | reverse complement strand
CGATGCTTGGGCGAGGCGGCGCGAGACCTTTCACGGAGTCGATTGAAATGCCCCGAACGCTGATTGTAGCCCTTGCCGCCCTGACACTCCTGGCGGGCACCGCGGTCGCCGAGACCGCGCGCTTCTCGACGCCCTCGGAGTCCGATCAGGTCGAGGAGGCCGATGACAAGGCCGTGGCCCTACACTACGACTCGGAACTCTGGTCAGTCGAGTCGCGCCCCTCGAAATACCGCATGTTCGCCCTGATGACCCATGAGGATGAGAACGTCACGGGCATGATCGTGTATCGCGGCGAGCCCGCGAGCGAGGAGGAGGTGCGCGAGCGTGTCGTGGCGGAGCTCGAGATGTTCAAGGATCATGAAGTCGACTTCTCGCGTCGGGAAGTCAACGGGGTGCCGGTGCTATACGTGGACGCCGTAGCGAGCAAGAGTGACGGCAGCGACGTGGTCGTGAACAGCTATTACTGGATGGGCGAGAACGGTGTGGTCGACTATGCCGTGATGGCGCCGAGTGACGGGTTCGACCAACATCGCGATGCGGTGATGGATCTGCTCAACGGGCTCGAGATCAGTGCGGAGCGGGCCGCGAATTAGTGCGCGGTGCCAGGGACCAAAGCGGTCGAGCCCCAAGCGTAACCCCTTGGGGCTCGACCGCTTTCGGCCCCTGGCGGTGTTGCGGCACACGCCCGGTAGCTTGGGCTACCGGACCGGTACCGCGCCTAGCCAGGTGGCCAAAATAGGCTCGAGCGCGGCCACAATGGATTAATCAGACCTTCCCAAGGTTTCATCGACGTGATGTCCTGGAGAACGCATGCAACTGGAAGGATCCTGTCACTGCGGTGCTGTCCGCTTCACGGTTGAATCGTCGCATCCCTATCCCTATAACCTCTGCTACTGCTCGATCTGCCGCAAGACGCAGGGGGGAGGCGGCTGGGCCATCAATCTGAGCGGCCGGGCCGAGACCCTCGAGATCGAGGGCGAATCGAACCTGCGCACCTACCATGCGCGTATCCCCGATCCCCACACGGGGGAGGTCGCGGTCAGCCCCGCGCGCCGGCGCTTCTGCGGCGAATGCGGCACTCATCTGTGGCTGTCTGATCCACGCTGGCCCGAACTGGTCCATCCAGTCGCGAGCGTCGTGGATACCCCATTGCCGGTGCCGCCCGACCGCGTACACATGATGGTCGACTCCAAGGCCTCCTGGGTCCGCGTCTATGCCGATCCCGCGGATCGCATGTTCGCGGAGTATCCGGACGAATCGATCGCCGAATGGCACGAACACCGTAATCTGGTGAGCGATGGCACGCCAGGCTGCGGCGAGGGAGGATGAAACGCATGCGCCTTGCGCTCGACGTACGTAGGCTCGCGGTATTGATTGCCCTGGGGGGTGGTGGCGTGCTCGGTAGCGGCGCGGCCGCTGCCGAGCCCGAGCGCTACAGCACGCCCGAGGCCGCGGACGAGGTACTCGAGGCCAGTGGCCTGCCCTTCGCGCTGCGCTTCGCCTCGGATCAGTGGGCCGTCTCGCCGCAGTCCTCGAAGTTTCGCCTCCTGGCGCGCGTCACCCATGAGGAGCAGCCGATCTCCGGCGCATTCGTCTATCGCGAGGAGGAGGGTTCGGAAGAAACGGTGCGCCAGCGGGCGGAGGAGGAGCTCACGACGGCCTTCGCCAGCCATGAGGTGGCGGGCTTCACGCGGCGCGTCGTCAACGGCACGCCGGTGCACTTTCTGCGCGCCAGTGGAACCACGGACGATGGTCGCGAGTTCGTCATTCGCAACTATTACTGGACGGGTCCGGAGGGTGTCGCCGATTACAGTCTCGTCGCGCGCCGCGACGTGTTCGAGTCCGAACGGGGCACCATCATGGAACTGCTCAACGGCTTCGAGGTCGCATCCGCCGAGACCGAGTAATCGGGTCAGTGCATCAGTGAGCCCGCGGCGATCAGCCGCTGCTCCCAATAACGCTTGTCCAGGCGCGCCTCATGCACCGGGTGCTCGGGATTGAGCGCGTGGACGAATCGGTTGTCGCCCACGTAGATCCCCACATGCGTCGCGGTGACCGCGCTGCTGGTACGGAAGAACACCACGTCGCCGGGTGCGAGTTGATGGACGTAGAGCTGGCGGATGGCGTCGTACTGTTGATCGGACGTGCGTGGTACGTCTAGTCCCGCCTGGGCATAGGCATATTGGACCAAACCGCTGCAATCGAACCCACCCGGCGCGTCGCCACCCCAGCGGTACGGCTGCCCGCGCATCTCCAGCGCGATCTCGGCCACCCGTTCCGTGGTCTCACGGTCGGGCCGCGTGGCGCGTGCCATCGGATCGATCGCGCAGCCGGCGAGTAGCAGGAGCGCAATGCCCCCGACGACGATGCGCGGCAAACGAGTGCCCAAATGCGGTCCCTCACTTTTTAGGTCGTAATGCCGGGGCGTTGGCAGCCGTACGTTGCTGCCGGTCTCGCTGGCTCAGTCCTCTGGACAGTTTCGACGCGCAACGCGGCCTTCGGTGAGCCAGACGTAATCATAGGGCAATGCGCCGCCGGCGGCTGCGACATGTTCGTGGATCTGATCGATGCCATCCGTCGCGCGGAAGGCGATCGTGACCAGTTCCTCGCCGTCCACGTTCAGATATTGCGGCACGCCGTGATCCTTGCGCGTGTGGCCGTGCCCAGCGATCAGGGCCGCGCCGCCGTTGCCGGCGGCCGCCGAGCGCAGGCGCTCGGCCATGGTGGCGTCGCGCAGACGTTGAATCGCGAGCATGCGCGTCGTCGCCGCGTGCGATTGCCCGCAATGCACGCCGCGCAACGTGGCCAGCAGGCGCTCATGGCCGGCCTCGGGGAGTGCCCGATCGAGGCGCAGCGCGCGCTGGCGTTCCGCCGTCAGGCTTTCCAGTCCGGCACCCGCCACTGAGCGCAGCCTCGAATCGGCGGGGGCGCCCGCCACCAGCGGCAGGTCGCGCTCCAGCGCAACCTCGACGATCGGTAGGTAGATGTTCCAATCCGGCCAGCCGCGCTCGCTCCAGGCCACCGCGGGGCCAAGTTCGGCGGCGGTCGGGTTGGGTGCCCGGCGCCATGCGTCGATGGCCGACTGACGGGGCGCCGGAATCATCTCGAATATCACGGCGGGCCGACTCTGGCGCGCGGCCACCCGCAGCAGGCGGGCCTGCAGCGCGTGATGCGCGGCGATGCTGTGCTCCTCTCCGAGCAGTACGAAGCGGGCATTGGCGATCGCGCGCTCGACCTCGGCGGGCGCGACAAAGCGGTCCTGGTCAGGCGCCCAGATGCGGCCGGCGAGTTCGCTGGCGTGGGCACTGCCGGCGGCGGTCGCCAGCGTCAGCAGTAACATTGCGAGCCAACGCGGCATGTCGTTCTCCGGTTCCGCGCGCGAGGAATTCAGAAGATCTGATTGCAGACCTTAGGCGCGCGCGGCGCCATGCTACCCGCTCGTCGGAGCGGAATCGTCGACTGCGATCTCGGTTTCCGGATCGGCGCCATCCTCTGACTCTGGCTGCAGCGTGCGCTCGAGAAAGTCGAGGGTTCGGCGCCACGCCAGTCCCGCGGATTCGGCGACATTGCGCGTACCGGCAGGATCGTCGAATGCGTGCCCGGCGCCCTCGTAGAGATGGATCTCATGCGCCTTCTCGAGCTCCGTGAGCGCCGCCTCGAACGCGCGTACGTGCTTGATGGAAATCGACGAGCCCTCGGCCCCGAAATGGCCGAGCACGGGCGCGGATAGGGCTTCCAGTTCGGCTTTATCGGTGACCGGCTCACCGTAGTAGATCACCGCGGCATCGAGAGGGTCGGGGAACATCAGCGCCGAGCGCAACGACCAGCCGCCGCCAAAGTGCCAGCCGATGCTGCCCACGCGCGTGGTGGAGGGCATGACGTCCAGATAGTCGACTGCCTCGCGCAGGTTACGCCGCAGACGCTGCTCGTCGCGCATCGCTCGCTCCAGTAGCGAGCGCGCCTGCTCGGACGTCTCCGCAGTCTCGCCCGCGTAAAGATCGACCGCCAGGGCGGTGTAACCGTTGGCCGCCAGACGGCGGCTCAGCGCACGGATGTTGTCGTTGAGGCCCCACCACTCGTGGATCACCAGAACCCCCGGTGTGGGCTTTTCCGCTGCGGCCGGGCGGGCCATGTACCCGCGGACGGGCCGATCGTCGAAGGTGGCGTATTGGGCCGTGCGCGTACTCACTTCACGCTCGACGCCGGCCACGTTGCGCACGGGGCGGTCCTCGCGGTGGTCGGCGAACACGAGCCGCTGATACAGCGGATCGAATGCCTCGGCGGCGGCGGGCGCCGCACCGAGCAGCGTGCCGCAGGTACCGAGGGCGCAAGCAAGACGGCGGACAGGTGTGGGGATCATCGCGGGCGCTCCTTGCCCGGGCGGGTCTGGTTCGAGTGTAGATCGCCGCCGCCGCTTCGGACAGGCGACTGGATAGACCGCCCGCGTTGCGGCAGACTGGACGCTTGGCGGCGCCTCGCCGCGCCCGCCCGCGGCGGTCCACGGCGCTGCCGATCACAACCCCATCACGATCCTAGGGAACCGTCATGTCGATTCCGCGTTCGCGGCCGGCCGATCGCCGCGCCTGGCTCACCGATACCGCCCTCGCCACGGGAGCGCGATGATGGGCGGCGTTGACGGCGGCCATCATCCTGAGCCGGGTTCGGGGCGCTTTGTCGCAAGTGTGTTGATCGTCCTGGTGCTCGTGGCGCTGGCTCTGGCCCATCGCGGCTACGATCCCGCGAATCCAAGGCCTGCACTTACCGCACCGGTATCGCTGGGCGACACGCCAGATTTCCGTGCCATCCCCGACCCGGATACGCGCAAGCAGCGCTTCTTCGACTACCTCACGCCGGCGGCCGCGGGAGTGAACGCCGAGGTGAGCGAGCGGCGCGAGCGCCTGGACTCGATCGCGCAGGCACATCGGCGGGGCGAGTTGTCGCGCGCCGACCGCAACTGGCTGAGCGAGATGGCGCGGCGCTACCGCGTCGATGCCGCGGATACGGGCGAGCGCATCGCCGCGCTCGAGCCACGGGTCGATGTGGTGCCCGGCGCGCTCGTCATCGCCCAAGCGGCGATCGAGTCGGGCTGGGGCACCTCCCACTTCGCTCGGGAGGGCAATAATCTGTTCGGTGAGTGGTGCTTCGAGGAGGGCTGCGGCATCGTTCCGCGCAGTCGCTCGGCGGGGGCGAGTCATGAGGTCCGCCGATTCCCCAGCGTGCTCCATTCGATCCGCAGTTACGTCCGCAACCTCAACTCCCATCCCGCCTACGCCGAATTGCGCACGCGCCGCGCGCGGGCACGCGCGAACGGTTCCAGCCCGGGTGCGCTGGAACTGGCGGGTGGTCTGGAACAGTATTCGGAACGGGGCACGGCCTATGTCGAGGAAGTCCGGTTGGTCATTCGCGCGAACGATCTCGATCAGGTGTATGCGGCGGCCACTCGCGACGATTAGCCTGGCGCTGATGCTTGTCGTGCCCGCGCTCGCGTGGGCCGCGGCGCCGCATGCGGTCGTGCTGACGTACCACCACGTGGCCGAGGACACGCCGCCGAGCACGAGCATCACGCCGGACGCGTTCGCGACCCAGATGGATTACCTCGCCGAGCACGATTTCAACGTACTCGCGCTCGACGAGATCGTTGCGCGCCTGCGCGAGGGACGCTCGCTGCCGCCGCGCACCGTCGCGCTGACCTTCGACGACGCCTACCGCTCGGTCTACACCGAGGCCTTTCCGCAACTACGCAAACGCGGCTGGCCGTTCACGGTGTTTGTCAGTACCGAGTACATCGACGACGGCCTGAGCAACTATGCCTCCTGGGACGAGCTGCGCGAGATGTCCGCGGCCGACGCGACCGTCGGCAATCACAGCCGGAGTCATCCGCACCTCGTACGGCGCCAGTTCGAGGAGGATGAGGACCAGTGGCTCGGACGGGTGCGCCAGCAGATCACCGACGCGCAGGAGCGTCTGGATGCGGAACTCGCCGATGCGGCCCGGCTGTTCGCTTACCCGTACGGGGAATTCTCGCCCGAGGTGCAGGAGATCGTGCGCGAACTCGATTTCGTCGGCTTGGGTCAGCAGTCGGGCGGCTTCGGGCCGGACAGCGATTTCACCGCGCTGCCACGCTTCCCCATCGCCGGGCGCTCGCCGTCGCTCGATAGCTTCGCCACCAAGGTGCGCGCGCGGCCGCTACCATTGCGTGACGTCGAGCCCGCGAGCGGGGTGCTGGCGGCCGATGACGAGCAGCCCGCCCTGCGGCTGACCCTGGGCGCTGGGGTGCCGCCGGCTTCGGTCAACTGCTACGTGGGTGGTAGGCAGGCGTCCGTGCGCCAGACGGGTGAGGAGCCACCGGTGCTCGAGGTGCGACCGGAGCAGGCGCTCGAGCCTGGCCGCACCAAGTACAACTGCACGGCCCCGGTTAGTGGCGCCGACGCCTGGCATTGGTATAGTTTTCTGTGGATGAAGCCGTTGTCCGACGGCAGCTGGTACAGGGAGTAGCCCGTGAGTGCGCAAGGACGCGTTTTCGAGTCCGTCTGGGGAACATTTCTTTCAGGGCTGCTGACCCTGCTGCCGATCGCCATCACGCTCTATCTGATCGGGTGGCTGGCCAGTCTGCTGGAATCGCTGTTCGGCGTGATTCCAGAGGCGATCCTCCCCGAGTCCTGGTATGTGCCCGGGATGGGTATCCTGCTGGGGGTGGTGGTGATCTTTCTCGTCGGCGCTTTCCTCAAGGCCTGGATTTTCCGCCGACTGATCGAGAAGGGCGAGGAAGTCCTGGAGAATCTGCCGGTGGTCAAGACCGTTTACACCGGCCTGCGCGATCTGCTCGACTTCGTGTCCAATGCCCGCGAGCGTGGCGATCTCAAGCGCGTGGTCTCGGTCGAGATCCAGCCGGGTGTGAGCGTGATCGGCTTCGTGACCGACGATCACGCTGGGGAGTCGTTCCCCGAGCTGGCCGTGGACGGGGACGACGCCGACCACCTCGTGTCGGTGTATCTGCCCATGGGCTATCAGGTCGGCGGCTATACGCTCTACCTGCCGACCAGTCGCCTCAAGACGCTCGACCTCACGGTGGAGGAGGCCATGCGCGTGGTGCTGACCGCCGGCGTCAATCGTCCGCGCCGGCCCGACGAGGGTCCTACGGTCGTGTCGCCCGCCGGCACGCAGCCCGCGGCCGGCGACTCGCCTTCCGCTTCTTAATCCGAAGGGCGCTTGGGATTAGTCGCTAGCGTTTCCCTCCGCCAGTAAGGCGTCGGTCACCGCGATCGCCGTCATGTTGACGATGCCGCGCGCGGTCACCGAGGGCGTAACGACATGTGCCGGTTTGGCCACGCCGAGCAGCATCGGTCCGACCGAAACGCTCGACGTCAGCTGCTTGGTCAGATTGAACGCGATGTTCGCCGCATCGAGCGACGGCATCAGCAGCAGATTGGCCGTCCCCTTTAGATCCGAGCCGGGCAACAGCCGTTCGCGGATGCGGTGATCGAGCGCCGCGTCGGTCTGCATCTCGCCATCCACCTCGAGCTCGGGGTGCTCGCGGCGCAGGATCTCCACGGCGCGTCGGGCGCGTTGGGCGCATTCCGCCTCGGACGTGCCGAAGTTGGAGTGCGATACCACGGCGACCTTGGGGTCCATGCCGAAGCGGCGTACGGCTTGCGCCGACAGCACGGCGCTCTCAGCCATGGTCTCGGCGGTCGGATCGACCGTCTGGTGTGTGTCGGCGAAGAACAGCGTGCCCTGCGGCATGATCAGCATGGTCAGCGCCGACAAGGTCCGAACGTTGTCGCGGCAGCCGAGCACGTCGGCGACGTGGCGGATGTGGTCGTGGTAAATGCCGGTGTGTCCGCAGATGAGTGCGTCCGCCTCGCCGCGCAACATCATGATCGCGCCGATCACGGTCGTGTCGGTGCGCAGTACGGTGCGCGCCGTGTCGGGCGATACGCCCTTGCGGCCCATGATCTGGTGATACAGCGTCCAGTACTCGCGATAGCGCGGATCGTCCTCGGGGTCGGTGAGCTCGAAGTCCTGGTCCATCCGCAGGCGCAGATCGAGCCGTTCGATCCGGCGGCGGACCACTTCCCGGCGCCCGACCAGAATGGGCCGCGCCAGTTGATCGTCGACCACCACCTGTACGGCGCGCAGCACGCGCTCTTCCTCGCCCTCGGCATAAACCACGCGCCGCGGCGCCTGGCGTGCACGCTCGAACACCGGTTTCATGACCATGGTTGAGCGATAGACGAAGTTCGACAGTCGTTCGTTGTAGGCCTGGAAGTCCTGGATTGGGCGCGCGGCGACGCCGCTATCCATTGCAGCGCGCGCGACCGCCGGAGCCACCTCCAGGATCAGCCGCGAATCGAACGGCTTGGGAATCAGAAAGTCGCGGCCGAAGCTCAGCGACTGGTTCTCGTAGGCGTTGGCCACGGCCTCGGTCGCCTCCTTGCGGGCGAGGCGTGCGATGGCTTCGGCGCAGGCGACCTTCATCGGCTCATTCACGGTCGTGGCGCCGCAGTCGAGCGCACCGCGAAAGAGGAACGGGAAACACAGGACGTTGTTGACCTGGTTGGGATAGTCCGAGCGGCCAGTGGCAATGATGGCGTCGGGGCGCGCCGCACGCGCTTCCTCGGGCCAGATCTCGGGGACCGGGTTGGCCAGGGCGAAGATCAGCGGATTGGGCGCCATGCGCGCCACCTGCTCCCCGGTGAGCACACCCGGCACCGACAGCCCCAGGAACACGTCGGCGCCATCGATGCACTGGTCCAGCTTGCGCGCATCGGTATCGCGCGCATAGGCGCCCTTGTACGGGTCCATGCCCTCGTTGCGGCCGGCGTAGACGATGCCGTATTCGTCGCAGACAGTGATCTGCTCGCGCCGCGCGCCCAGTGACAGCAGCATGTCCAGGCACGCGATGGCGGCGGCGCCGGCCCCACAGCAGACGATGCGCAGGTCCTCGATGCGTTTGTCGACGAGGTCGCTGGCGTTGAGCACGGCAGCGGCGACGACGATGGCGGTGCCGTGCTGATCGTCGTGGAACACCGGGATGCGCATGCGCTCGCGCAGACGGCGCTCGATCTCGAAGCACTCGGGCGCCTTGATGTCCTCCAGATTGATGCCGCCGAAGGTCGGCTCGAGCGCGGCGACGGCGTCGCAGAAGCGATCGACGTCGGTCTGATCGACCTCGATATCGAATACGTCGATGTCGGAGAAGGCCTTGAACAGCACCGCCTTGCCCTCCATGACGGGCTTGGCGGCGAGCGCGCCGATTGAACCCAGGCCGAGCACGGCCGTACCGTTGGTGATCACGCCGACCAGGTTGGCGCGCGCGGTGACGGTGGATGCCTCCAGCGGCTCATCGACGATGGCGCGGCAGGCGGCCGCGACCCCGGGCGAGTAGGCCAGGCTCAGATCGCGCTGGTTGGCGAGCGGCTTGGTGGCCACGATGGCCAGTTTCCCGGGCGGATCCATGCGGTGATAGATCAGCGCCTGGCGGTCGAATTCCTCGCGGTCGTCGTGGTTACTGTCCGTCATCGGCTTCGGGGTCCGGTAGGCAAAAAACATCGCCGGGTGCGCGCAACCGCGTCGCGGCGCGCGCAACCCGCGCAGAACACTCGTCAGGTCTCGTCGAGGCGTGGCCGCAGTTCGACCAGGTTGCACGGGCGCGTGCGGTAGTCGAGCTGGTCGCGAATGACGCGGTCCCAGGCCGTGCGGCAGGCGCCGGAGGAACCGGGCAGGGCAAAGATGAAGGTGCGATTGGCGACGCCGGCGGTCGCGCGCGATTGCAGCGAGGAGGTGCCGATCTCCTCGTACGAGATCGCGCGGAATATTTCGCCAAAGCCGTCGATGGCCTTGTCGAACAGCGGCTCGACGGCCTCGGGCGTACCGTCGCGGCCGGTCAGCCCGGTGCCGCCCGTGATCAGCACGGCATCGATCTCGGGTCGTGCGATCCAGTCAGAGACCACCGCGCGGATGGCGTAGCGGTCGTCGGCGACGATGCGGCGCTCGCCCAGTGAATGCCCGCAACACGCCAGGCGCTCGGCCAGCAGCGCGCCCGATTTGTCCGTTTCTGGCGTGCGCGAATCCGAGACCGTCAGCACGGCGATGTTGAGGGCGACGAAGTCGCGGTCGGCGCTCATGGCGATTCTCCCTAGTTTAGCCCCCAGTCTAACCGATGCGTTGGCGCTCACGGACGATGCACGCATGCAAACGTACCCTCGCGGTCCGGTGCGACGGACCGCATGGGCGGACCGCTCTGATAGAATCGCTGCTCCTGCCTAGGAGGCCGAGTGCCCGAACGAATCCACAAGGTAGTCGCCCGCGCCGGCTTCGGTTCGCGCCGTGCCGTCGAGCGCTGGATCGCCGCGGGCAGCGTGCGCGTCAACGGCCGGCCCGCGGAGGCGGGGACGGCGCTCTCCGGCGGCGAGCAGGTCGAGATCGAGGGCCGCAAGTATCGCGTGGTCGAGCAGCCGGCTCGCCCCGCGCGTTGGCTGCGCTACCACAAGCCCGAGGGCCGCGTGACCACGCGCGACGACCCGGAAAACCGGCCCACGGTGTTCCATCAGCTGCCGCAGTTGGGTGAGGGCCGGGGCCGCTGGGTCTCGCTCGGCCGCCTCGACGTCAACACCACCGGCCTGATGCTGTTCACCGATGACGGTGAGATCGCCAACGCGCTGACGCACCCCTCGGCCGAGGTGGAGCGCGAGTACGCCGTGCGCGTGCGCGGCCAGGTTCCGCCTGAGGAGATCGAGCGGCTCACCAGCGGCATCCTGCTCGAGGATGGCGAAGCGCGCTTCGAACAGATCCGCGACGTGGGCGGGCAGGGCAGCAACCACTGGTACCACGTCGTGCTGCGCGAGGGTCGGCGCAACGAGGTGCGCCGTCTGTGGGAGGCCATTGGCGCCCAGGTCTCGCGCCTGAGCCGCGTGCGCTTTGGCCCGGTTACCTTGCCGCGGCATCTGCGCGCGGGTCGTTTCGAGGATCTGCCGCCCGCGGATATCCGTGCGCTCCAGGCCCTGGTGCCGCAATCAGCGGGCGCGGGCCAGCTCGGACTCGAACCGTTCCAGGGGCGGCGCGACAAAGGCAAAAAAACCTCGGACAAGGCGCGCTCAACGGCTTCCGGGAGCGCCAAGCGGCGGCGACGTTCGTGACGCCCATCGAGTTCGACTACGGCACGCGGCATCAAGGCTGGGACGTGGTCATCCATCGGCGCACCGCCGCGTCCGGTTCGTAGCCCGGCGTTTCAACCCGAGGGAATCGATTGAGTAGCACCCCCGTCTCCACCGCGCGGGCGGTCTGACCCATGCATTGGCGCACCGCACGTTCCATTCATGATCGCCTGTTCGCCGCCTACGGCGCGCAGGGCTGGTGGCCAGCCGACACGCCGTTCGAGGTGATCGTCGGTGCGGTCCTCACGCAGAACGCGGCCTGGAAGAATGTCGAATACGCCCTGGAGAACCTGCGTGCCGCCGAGGCGCTCGATCCCGAGGCGATCCGGGCACTGAGCGACGAGCGCCTGGGCGAGCTGATCCGACCGAGCGGCTATTTCAACGTGAAGGCGCAACGGCTCAAGGCCGTGTGCTGCCATGTACTGGATGCAGGTGGCGTCGAGGGCTTGGCGGACAAGCCCACCGCGGCGCTACGCCAGGACCTGCTCGCGGTCAATGGCGTCGGCCGCGAGACCGCCGACGACATCGTGCTGTACGCCTTCCATCGGCCCGTATTCGTCATCGACGCCTACACCCGGCGCATCTTTTCGCGCCTGGGTGCCATCGACGGACGGGAGGGCTATGAGGAGCTGCGCGGTGCGTTCGAAAAGGCGCTGGGCCCCAAGGTCGAGCAGTTCCAGGAATACCACGGCCTGATCGTGCGCCACGCCAAGGAGGCGTGTGGCGCCCGTCCCGCCTGCGATCGCTGCTGCCTGCGCAAGCGCTGCCCGGTGGGCACCGGTCAGGCCGACATGCCGCGCTGAGGTTGGCGACGATCACGACCATCCGTGCGCATCAGGCACCCGGAGATCGCCCATGGTGCAAGAAGTCGACTTCTGGACGCGGCTGTACGCCGAGGTCCGGGAATTACGCGACTCGCTGCCGAACGATGTCGCTGCCAAGCACCGCGGTGGCGCCATATTAGGCCGTCCGCCGGCGCCGGGGGAGCTGCTGGTGATTGGGCTGCATCCTCGGTGCGAGCCTGGCGAGCGTGGCGCGGAGCTGGATTACGGGCCGCCGTCTCGGCCATCCGAGCCCAACGACCCAAGCCGCCCCCCGTCGCAGCGGATCGATCGGCTGGTGGCCGCAGCCGACCTGGACGAGCGCGCTACCCGCGCCATGCGGGACGCGCTCGCTCGGGCGAGCGAGAGCTATCTGTGGTTCTTCGGTGCCGGTGGTGCGCCGGAGTGGAACAGCTCGGAATTCTGGGGCCAGCGGGGCGAGACGCTGCGCTCCGCGGTAGAGGCGGCGTGCCTGGACTGGCACGAGCGCATCCTGCCGGTGCTGCGGCCGGCCGGGCTGTTGTGCGTGGGCCTGGCGATTCACGGGAATCTGGCGGCGCGTTGGGGCGATCAGCTGCGCGAGCGGGCCGTGATTCCCCGCCCCGAGGGGGACGGGCGCCTGGCCGTCGAGGCGGACATCGCCATCGCCGGCCAAACGGTTCCGTTCCTCGCCACCCGCCAATCGCGGGACGACTGGGCCTCGGCGCCGGAGGAGCGTACCGAACTCGGCGCCGCGCTCGCCCGATTCAGTGCGCGCGCTGGCGTGCGCTAAGGACCTGACGTCGAGGTGTACCCAGCGAACTCATCATGTTTCGCAGACTACCAAGCGCCTCGATCGTGGTGGGGAACAGGAACGGGCTTGCTCGAGAATCGTCGGCGCGTTTAGTCGCTATGCGGCGATATCCCGCTGGCGCGCAGTTCGATCACGTCGGTGATGGCCATGCCGTTCCAGACGAAGCCGTAATGCCCCGCCTGGCGGGCAGGGCGTAGCGGCGCGGTGCGGAAGACGGCGGCGCATTCGCCGCCGGGGTTGCGCACGCTCGGGTGGACGATGCCGTGACCGCCGGCGTGTCGGCGCTCGATGCCGAAGCGCTGCGCCGCGGCATAGTGGTCCGGGTCGAGCAGCGGCGTGGCCTTGGCGTTACCACGCAAGTCGTCCAGCCGGCCGCTGATTTCGGCCTGGTAGGCGCGCATCTCGAGGGTGATCGGCGGCTGAGCGCTCTCGGCGAGCCAGCGCTCGCGGTGGTGAACGCTTTCGCGAATGGCGGTACCGAGGTCGCGCGCCGCGTAATAGACGCCGAAGCTGCCGTCGGAGAAGCGCGAACCCAACGGACTTGGATGGGTTAGCGCGGCCATGATGGGCGTCGCGCCGGGGCCGGTCATGCGCTCGCCTGGCGGCACGAGTGCGATATTGCCCACCTCGTCGCGCAGGCGATCGTTGGTCAGCGATTCGACGGCGATCGTGGCTTCGAGATCGGCCGGGTCGGCGACGCGGTCGAACAGACCGCGCGGCGGGAAGCGCGACGAGACCAGCCGGTGACTCGGGGTGAAGCGCACCCGGCACACGGGGAATCGCGGCGTCACGCTCAGCCCCGCTCCGCGTCCAGGTGCCGGCGCACGAGGGCGATGTCCTCGGTCAAACCGGCGAGCATCCGGTCCAGCGGCCGGCGGCCACCGAACAGCGGGTTGTCGTTGGGCTGCTTGATCCAGGCATCGGCGGCCTCGGCGCGCGGCAGGAGGACCTCCAGATCCTTGTAGATGCCGAGCAGCAGCGAGAGCCGCTCCATCTGGCCGATGTCGAGCGTCACCTCCGGGTTGCGCTTCCAGCGGCGATAGCTGCTGGCGCCGGCGCTGAGCAGGATCGCGGCCTCGCGCTCGGTAAGGCCCCAGCGTTGGGCAATGCGGAACCAGGTTCGAAGGGCCGCCGAGCCGTGCCGCCGGCGCGCGGCGGCATCATGCAGGTCGAATCCTGGCTGCGGACGCGGCTGACTGGCGATGGCATTTTGCATGGTTGGAGTGGAGTCACCGGTTGGCACTTGACGAGTATGTGATCAAGTGAGCGGCAAAGTCAAAGTGTCGATCATGTGATTGGGGTGGCCGCGGGAGCCGGGGGTCCGCTACACGATCGCCCGCTTTCGACCGGGCTCCGTTCGCGATTCGAGCCCCTTAGGGAAATCCCCCACGCGCTTGTTAGTAGCTTGCCCGATATCGGGTGAGCCTCTGGGTGAGTAGTCTGCAATCCGGGCGGCAAGGATTGCGGCCCTAGCCCGGGGGCCCGGAGGGCCCAAATCCGCAGGGAGGCGGACCGGGAGTACATCAAAGCCGTCGGGTCCGTAAGGGCCCGGCGGTTTTTTTTGGGCCACCGTCCGGCCTCTCGGGCTTCGGGACGACTCCCCGGGACGATTCACTCGAACGACAACGGCTGGATCCAGAATCTCGATCGCGACATCCCGAACGAGATCCTGGCGATGTAG
>JBBEEB010000090.1:0-5921 GCA_040880995.1 Halofilum sp. (in: g-proteobacteria) | reverse complement strand
CGGCTGGATCCAGAATCTCGATCGCGACATCCCGAACGAGATCCTGGCGATGTAGCGGCTGCGCCGCCCGGCTACGGCGTCACGACATGCCGCCGTCGACGCCGATGATCTGCCCGGACACGTAGCCCGCCTCGTCCGAGGCGAGGAACGAGACCACCGACGCAACCTCCTCCGCCCGGCCCATCCGCCCCATGGGCACGAGCGCGCGGATCGCCGCCGCATCGAAGCGCTCCGCCGTGGCCTCGGACTCGATCACGCCGGGCGCGACGACGTTGACCGTGATGCCGCGTGAGGCCATCTCGCGCGACAGCGATTTGGCCGCGCCATGCAGCCCGGCCTTCGCCGCGGCGTAGTTGGTCTGGCCGCGGTTGCCCAGCACCCCGCTCACCGACGAGATCGCGATCACCCGGCCGCGGCGCTGCCGCGCCATGGCCAGTAGCAGTGGCTGCGTGACGTGGAAAAAACCGTGCAAGGAGACGTCAATGGGCGTGCGCCACTGTTCGGCAGACATGCCGGCCATGGGCGCGTCGTCGTGCATGCCCGCGTTGCTTACGACCACGTCGATGGGCGTTTCGGCCAGAAGGCCTTCCAGGACCGTGGCGCTCGCCTCCGCATCGGTCACATCGAACTGGACCGCGGCCGCTGTATCCGGTCCCACCTCTGCCTCAATCCGCTGCACCAATGCGTCGAGACGCTCGGGACGGCTGTTGCCGTGGCAGTAGACGAACAGCCCGTCGGCGGCGAGCCGCAGGGCGATGGCCTCGCCCAGGGCGCCACTAGCGCCGGTCACCAGGGCGCGCTTCACGCGGATTCCCCGAGCTGGAGTTCATAGGCGGTATCGTTCCAGGGGAGGACCAGCGTCTGCGCGCGGCCGGCGGCGAGCGCGCATAGTAGCGGCAGCGCACGAGCGGCCGGGTTGGTGGCGCGCAGACGCTCGAGCCCGGCATCTTCGCAGGCCGTGGGCGTGGCGCTCGCGGGCGCCTTGCGCAGCTCCAGGGGCGTGCCGACGTTGCCGTCCGCCCGCAACAGCAGGGCCGTGGCAAACGACTCCGCAACCGGGCGGACGCGCTCGAGCGTGGGCGGCGAGGCCTCGTCGTACACCACCAGTAGGCAGCGCTCAGCGCCGTCGGCGGTGAGCAGCGTCATGGCCTCCACCAAGCCCGCGACAAAACTGTCCCCGCCACCCGCGAGCGCGGTGGAGGGGCCGCGACAGCCCGTGGCGATGGACCAGTACCCGGCCGGGGTGTTGTGCACTGAGTTCTGGAAGCGATGCGGCGACGCCCAGGGCGGGTCCTCGGCCAGCGCCAGGCAGGTGCGCTCGAGGCCGATCAGGTCGCCATCGGCCGAACTCCAGACGCTCGGCATGGCGGTATCCGGCGGTTCGGCGGCCGCCATGGCCTGGGCGGCCGCCGTCATCGAAAGGTGGACCACCTGGGTCGCCCGCCGGGCCTCCGTTCGCGGCAGGTCCGGCGCCACCACGCGGCCCAGCGCCCCAGGTTGCCAGATCGAATCTCCGGCCAGACAAGGCCGCGCACTCGACCAGTCGGGCAGTCCGGGGGCGACGATGCCGACACCTTCGATCTGGCACCGCATCAGGCGCTCCGTCCCAGGACCAGCGTGCAGTTGTTGCCGCCGAAGCCGAAGGAGTTGTTCAACGCCAGGTTGATCGGGCGCTCGCGCCGCTCGGTGACGATGTCGCAGCGCAGGGTCCGGTCGACCTGGCGGGTGCTCAGCGTGGGCGGAATGAAGCCGTGCTCCAGGGCCAGCGTGCAGATCAGCGCCTCGACTGCGCCGGCGGCCCCCAGGGTGTGGCCGGTCCAGCCCTTGGTGGAACTCGCGGGCGTGGCTGTGCCGATCTCGGCGGTCACGGCGAGGTCCTCGGCGGCATCGTTGGAGGGTGTCGCCGTGCCGTGCAGGTTGATGTAATCGATGCGTTCGGCGCCGATGCCCGCGCGCTCCAGCGCGCGGTGCATGGCGAGGCGCGCGCCGGCCGCCTCGGGATGGGGCGTGGACATATGATGCGCGTCGGCGCTCTCGCCGTAGCCGAGCAGGGCGATATCGCCCGCGTCCTGCGCCTCCGATTCGAGCAGGGCGAAGGCCGCGGCCTCCCCCAGGCACATGCCGTCGCGGTCCTGCGCGAAGGGCCGGCAAGGACCGGCGGCGGTCAACTCGAGCGAATGAAAGCCGAACATCGTGTTGCGGCAGAGGGAGTCCACGCCCCCGACCACGGCGGCGTCGCACAGGCCCGCATCGATGTAGCGCGCGGCGCTGGCGAACGCCTTGGCGCTGGACGAACAGGCGGTGGAGATGAGCACCGCCGGGCCGCCGAGGCCGAGCCGCAGGCGAACGAAATCGCTCAGAGCGGACAGCTGGTGGGTCGTCTTCCAGGTGAAGTCGGCGGCGAGTGCGCCGGTCGCGCTGGCGGCTCGATAGGCGTCCTCGGTCTCCCACATGCCGGAAGTGCTGGTGGCGAGGAATACGCCGATGCGCTCGCGCCCGTGACGCGCCACGGCCGCCGCGACCCGCGCCTCGAACGCGTCCGTGGCGAGGGCGGCCTCGGCCAGACGGTGATTGCGGCAGTCGAAGCGCGCCAGTTCACCGGGTAGGGCGACCTCGTCCAGGCCGTCCACGGTGGCGGCGTGCAGGGCGAGGCCGTCGACCTCGATCGGCGCGAGGCCGCCGCGCTCCTCGTGGAGCGCGCGCAAGGTCGCCTCGCGACCCCGACCGATGGCGCTTACCAGGGTCGACGCTGTAAGAAAATGGGGATGCATCATGACACGCGAATGTTGGCCGCCGAGCGCTCGCCGCGGGCGAATAGCATGGCGAGGCACCAAGCCAGCAGGGTACCACAGGCCACCGTGACGCCGATCGCGCGCAGTAGCGGAATATCCGCCGTGGCGAGGATTGAAAAGGCCAATATGGTCGACACCGCGCAGACGCTCACCGAGCCCCGCCCGGCCCGGTCACCCGCGCGGGCGAACAGGCCGTAATCGATGCCGAGCCCGACCACCAGCAGCAGTGCGATCACATGGAACACGCTCACGGCGGTGTCGAGTGTCCCGAGCACGGCCAGTGTCCCGCCGACACCGCCGGCGGCGATGGCGACCACGCTCACGGTGCGCCGCAGGCTGCGCGTGCCGGCCAGAATCACCAGGGCGATCAAGCCGGAGCCAAGGGCGAAATGGCCCACCGCCTGGCGTTGATAGCTCGTGACCAGTGCGCTCGCCTCGGCGCGCAGGTCCACCAGCCGCCACCCGCCGGCCTGCTCGAGCGTGGCGGCGAGGTCGGCCGGCGCGTTCACACCGCCGAGATGGACGGTCGAAACCCAACGGTCGCCGTGCGGCTGCAGGCGTTGGTCGATGCGTTGGCGCACCAGACCCGGCGGCAGGTTTTCGGGCACGAGCGGCGTGAGTTCGCGGCTGGAGGCGACGGCGTCGACGAAGGGCGCGAACGCCGACGCGCGTAGCGGCAGATCTTCGAGCGCGGCGCGCAAACTCGCGCGCAGAGACTCGGGGGTGGGTAGTTCCTGCGCGCGCTGCGCCTGCGTGCGGGCACTGGGGACCAACTCGGTCGCTGCGTCGAAGCGTCCCACCCGGTCATCGTTGGCGCGCAGGATCTCGGTCAGGGCCTCGGTCTCGCGCAGGGCCGCCTCGCGGTCCGGGGCGGCGAGCTGGACCACGAAGCGTGGCTCGGCCAGGCCGAGACGCGCGCGCAGCGTGCGGTCGCGCTCGGCCGCCTCGGCCGGTATGGGCGACATCGCCGCCAGGTTGGTCTGCAGATCGAGCCCGCCGAGCGCCGCCCCGACGCCGGCGAGCATGAGGGCGCCCGCAGCCGCGGCCGGCGCCCAGCGGGGTATCGAGAGGCCGCGCCCGGCGCTGCCGGGGGCGCGGGTCTTGGGCGCACCGGTGGTGCCCGCCAGGACGGGCAGCACCCATGCGGTTGTGGCAGCCGCCACCAGGATTCCGGTGGCCGAGAGCAGCGCGAGTTGCTGCAGCCCGGGGTAGCCGGCGACCGCCATGGCGGCGAAGCCCAGCGCGGTCGACAAGGCGCTGACGAACAGGCGTCCTCGGATCGGCACGCCGCCCGCGCGGTGCCAGAAGTGGTGCAGGGGGTAGTCGATGGTGACGCCGAGCAGGGTCACGCCGAACGCGAGGGTGATGCCGTGCAGCTCGCCGAAACCGAGGCGCACGGCAGCGGCCCCTGCAAGCAGGCCGGTCACCACCGGCACCAACGCCAGCACGGCGGCCCGTGGTGAGCGCAGGGCGAATAGCAGGATCAGCAGCGTACCGATCGAGGCCAATACACTAACGCGCACGGCCTCGCTACGGATGGTGTCGCGCGAGGTGGTCGCGATCGCGGGCGCGCCCGCCAACTCCACTGGCAGGGCCGGATCGAGCGCGCCCGCCTCGGTCTCGATCGTGCGCAGCGCCGCTTCCTGCGCATCGAGGTCGTAGGGCTCCGCGTCGGCTACCGCGAGCAGCACGCTACGCCCGGGGTCGAGCTGCCAGCCGTCGGCGGCATCCTCGGGCGATGCCGATGCGCCCAGCCAGCGCTCGAGCAGGTAGCGGAACTCGCCGGTGGGGTCGGCCGCCGCGACGCGCTCGTCGATCATCGGATCGCCGCGCGCCAGGCGCTCGGCCAGTTCGCTGAAGTGCGGACGCAGGGCCTCAGCCGAAAAGGCATCGGTGTCGATGCGGTTGCTCAGCAGATAGCGGTAGCGGAACAGCTCGTCGCGCGCCGTGAGTAACGCCGGGTCCGGACGGCTTGCGACCAGGCGGAAATTTCCGCTCTCCTCCAACGCCCGGCGTAATCGCTCGACATCGCCGGGTTCGGCGGGCCGTTGCGCGCTGCCGGCCACGACCATGATCAGGCCGCTGGCGGCGCCGGCGCGGATCTCCTCGACGATCAGCTCCTGTTCAGGGTTGGCCGCGCCCGGCAGGAACGCCTGCAAGTCGGTCGCCACGCGCGCCGACAGGGTCAGCCCGAGGCAGACCAGGACGAGCGCGACCCAGCCGCCGAGGATGAATCGCGGACTCAAGAGTCGGTGCCGAGTTCGAGGATGGTGGTCTGGCCTTGCGGCGGCTGCAGCTCGATCCGCTCGACCGATGCGCCGCCCTCCACGACGATGCGCAGGGGATCGTCATGCATGCTGGGCTGTCCGGGCCGGCGGTGTGTACCCGGGTCTTCCAGCATTAGCGTCCATGGGTCATCGCCGCCGTCGAACTCCACCTTGAAGTGTTCCCTGAGCGCTTCGGCATCGCCGGTGGCGAGCGCCTCGAGCAAGCGCATGAGTTGCTCCAGCGGTCGCGCCCGGCTGACGGGAAAGCGCCGAGTCTCGTCCGGGCCGCGGATCTCGACCGTTCCCTCGCGAATCTCGATCACGCGTTCGCCGTTCGGCCCTTGCTCGGACTTGCGTAGATGGCCGGGACTCTCGTAAACGATGCGGCCCTGCGTGCGCGCGGATTCGGTTAGCAGTGAGGACTCGCGCGTCTGGGTGTAGGTACTTTCGAAACGCCCGTTGGGCGGCGCCAGACGCGCAAGCAGGTCCTCCAGCGAGGGTGCTGCAAATCCGGGCGGCGCACACACCGTCAGCGCCAGTGCGAGCGCGGTGCATATCCGGAGCAGGCGGCGGGTGGGCAACATGGGGTTAGTGGGCCATGCGGGTATTTCGGTAACACTCTGAGCGTACATGGCGCTTCAGCACAAGGCGCGGCGAACGAGCGTAGCGAGTCCTACGTGAGCGAGGCGCAACGCCGTGATGGAGCGCCATGTCCGCTCCCGCAGGGCGGCGCTGTGCGCACCCGCCGCTGCGTTGCTCGTCACTCGTGTAGGACGCGCTACACTCGCGCCTCGCGCCTCGCGCCTCGCGGCGAGCACGCACAGCGCCGCAGAGCGTTACCGAAATACCCGCATGGCCCACT
>JBBEEB010000089.1:0-20502 GCA_040880995.1 Halofilum sp. (in: g-proteobacteria) | reverse complement strand
CGGGGACCGGCGCCTCAGGGGAGATGCGCCCGGTCTCGCCGGACCAGTAGCGGTCGAGCATCACGTCGCCCACGAGCATCACGCGGGCGCGGGCGAACAGTTCGGAGTCGAGGTGCATCTTTCGTTGACCGTTTCGGCGCCACGGGAGAGAGGAGGATAAGCAAGTCAGGCGGCCGCGGGCTACACCGCGTCGCGAAGCCCTTGATTTCAGCTCGATAACGCGCTGCTTGATCGGCCGCTCGCCAGGCGGCTAGGTCGAGATTGAGATGTGAGGCCAGCTGCAGCACGCCCGTGCTGCGAAGGTCGGCGGGTCCGGCCGGCATTGTAAGCCGGCCGAACGGGGGGGGGCATCGCTAGTGAGCGCTACAGCGGAATAGCTTGTACAACCGTTTGCGCGTGACCGGGGATCGGACGCGAGATGCTTTGGATCTGCAAACCTCCCGCCGCGAATTCTTCCTCGAGCGAGGCGCGGTTGTAGCGAGCCAGACGTTTGAGCCGGCGCATGCCATGTATTAGGCGGTGCATGCGCGAGTCCATGTACACCGTAGCCACGACACCACGACGGGAAACACGCCCGAGCTGCGCGAGGATGGCCACACGCTGTTCGCGATCGCGGATATGTTGAAACAGCCGAATGCAAAACGACGCATCGAACTCGTCGTCGGCAAACGGAAGATTCTCGCCAAACAAGCAGTGTAGCTCGACCTTTCCCGACGCAGTCGAAGCAAGATAGTCCAATCGGTCTTGCTTAGGATCCACGGCTGTCACGGCAAGGCCGCGCTGAAGCAGCGGTTCGGTGAATCGCCCACACCCCGCAGGCATATCCAACACACTCCCACCCGGCCCTACGAGCTGATCGAGATACCGAAACGCGGCTCTCGACTCGAGTGCATGCACTATCCGCTGGTCAAGGTTCTTGAAGCGGCCGTCCGCATAGTCATGCGCCGCCCAATTGGCGTTTGTAGTATTGGCCATGGCACCGGACACTGCCACCAGAGGGGGTGCATGTCAACGCGCGGCCGTACGTTGCTGTGGTCTACCGCCCACTGACTAACCCGAACGCTAGTAAACTTGATTATTCGAACGAGTAACCGAGACGATTGATATCTGCTGCATAATGCCTCGCTACTAGCTCCGTAGTTACATCCGTGTAGTAGCGGCGATAATCTTCGCGATTATCCGCACGGCGCTCATGGGGCAGCGGGAGCAATGGGATGCCGATGCGCTCGCAGATGTGCCCGAAATCCTCCTCCAGATTCTCGTAACGTCCGATGAAATCGACGATTGTGTTCCCATGCAGATCGACAATGTAGTCGGATTGCAACTCGCGGGAGATGTCGAGCATGTAGTCGTAGGGGCGCTCAGGATCGAATTTCAGCTTCAGGAAATCTTCGAACGATTTGACCGGCCCTAGCACATTCGGCTTCTCACGACCGATGTGATGCCACGAACTCACCTGCAGGTCCCAGGGGTTGCGCACGAACACGAACTTGAACAGTCCTCGGTAGACTTCAGCCGGCAACATCTCGTGGGCCGCGATCGCCTTGGCGTGGCGCGGGAACTTCACACCGAGCTTGTGACGTGGCCGCGTCATTTGGCTCATCAGACTAGCCGCAAGTATGGCCGGCCCGTAACGCCCCGACCAACGATATTTGCGCAACGCGGCGCGCACGCTGGTGCCGCCGGTCTTGGCGATATGCACAAACATGAACTGGCGGCTATGGGAAATCAGCATGGGGTCGTTTGGGTTCGCTATCGAGTCCGAGCACGCGCAGGTAAGCGGTGACGCTGGCTTCCCGGGTATACGCAGTTACCGCCTGCTTTAGCGTCGCCGCCGGGAGCGGGTCACGCAGGGTGCGCACCATAGCATCCGCCAGCGCTTCGGCGTCACCGACGGGCACCAGGGCTCCGTAGCGGCCGCCTTCGAGGATTTCGCGCGGCCCACTTCGGCAGTCCGTCGCAACCACCGGCCTGCCCAGCGCGAGCGCCTCAGTCAGCGCATTGGGCGAGCCTTCCCAGGCCGACGACAATACGAATTGTTGTGCGTTGGCCATATAGCCGTAGGGGTTGGCGAGAAAACCGGGCATGTCGAGGTCGGCTTGTACGGACAAATCGCGCGCCAGCCGCTCCAGCGCCGACCGCTCTTCCCCCTCGCCCAGCACGATGAGCCGCGCGTCCGTCCGCGCGCGCAGACGTGCGAACGCATGCAGGAGGGTCGGGAAATCCTTCTGCTCCGTTAGGCGACCGACGGCGAGGATGATCGGCGGACCCCCGTCGTGGAACCACGCGTGCGCGGGAGTCGCCCGCGCGCGCTCGTAGAGAGTCGGCGTGACGACCGGATTCGGCACCACGTGTACCCGCTCCGCGGAAACTCCACTGGTGGCGACGACATCCTCGGCCACACCATCCGAGACCGCGATCACTGCATCCGCTCGCGGATACCAACGCCGAATCGGTCGGTAGCGCAACCAGCGACGGACACCGCCCCGATGCGCCAGCGACTGAGACAACGTGTTGCCGATGCGGATGACGACGCGCGTATCGGTACCTGCACGCTGACGCGCGCGAAGTGCGGCTCGCCCTGCGCGATCCTTGGCGGCCAACAACACATGCGGGCGCTCGCGGCGCAGATAACGCGCGATCTCACCGGCCGACATCCCCGCGTGGGTGCGTGCCAATCGCAGTACCCGGGCACCGTCCGGTAGCGCGCCGAAATGTCCACCCGCGGTCTTAAGGACCAGCACGTCCACCGAATGCCCCTGTTCAAGCATCCCGGCGATGAGCTGATTCATCATCCGCTCGACGCCGCCATCGCCCGAGTAGGACAACAACACCGCCAAACGTAGCGCCGCGCCGTCCGCCCCAGGTCCGTCGTGCTCGGCTTGCTCCGGATGGCTCACGAGCGAGCTCGCGCCTCTGCGGCATAACCGTGGTGTGCCAGTCGCGCTTCCACGCTCGCGGCAAAGGCGACCAGTTCTGGGTCGTGTAGGTAGGCATAGGCGCGAGACGGATGGAGGGCGTCAGCGGCGCGAGCTAGCGCGGCGGCATCTGGCTCCACGCCACAGAATGCGAAGGCGCGTGCAAGCTCATCGTGCGGCGCTTGAAGCAGCGATTCATACGACAGTTCGAGGGACGGATTGGACAGCGTGCCAAGCTGGTCACGCGCCCGCTGTACATACGCTTCCCACAACGAGAAGCCGCCCCCCAGGGTCCGGCAACGCACTTGTGGCCCGAAGCCCCGCCGCTTCGGTCCCCACGGGAGGCTCGCGTAAAAGCGGCGACGCCGCCGGTAGCGCGCAATGTTCGCCTCGAACGCGGACTCACGCCGACTGCGCAGGCTTTCGGCCACGTCGACCCCGTGTCGCACGATATGCAGTACTCGCGCGTTAGGTAACAGCTCGAGCCAGAGGGGCAACGTGTACGTGTTGCGCGGATCCTTCCAACCCCACGGTTCGCGCACGCGGTCGAGTCCGCGATAACGCAGCCAGCGCCTGACCCCCAGGAAGCGAGCTGCCGCCGGTCCATTCATTAGTCGGGAAATGTAGTCCATCATCCAGGGCCGCAAGGCATCGTCGGCCAGCAGCCAATCCATTGATTCCGGCCGATCCCAGGTGGCGGACGCCTGGCGGAAGATCCAGGAGTTGATGGCATTGGTGAAGACCGCCTCCTCGTTGCGGCTCGCGCCCGCGCCCATGAAGAATCCCGCCTGCTGCAGGAGTCGTGTCAGGACGCTCGTGCCCGAGCGATGCATCCCGATGATGATGACCGGCGGACGTGGCTCATTCATGTGCTTCCCTCCGCGTCCGATCCGAGCGCGGCGGTGAGGTAGCGCTGGGCCGACTGAGGCGCGCCGAATGGTGCGGCAGCCGCGAGCAGGTCGGCAACCGCAGGGGGACGATCCAACAGCCGTTCGATCCCGCTTGCCAGTGCCTCGTCGTCACTGACGGGCACCAGCGGCCCCACACGACCGTGCTGGAGGATCTCCGCCGGCCCGCTGGGGCAGTCCGTTGCGATCACCGGCACTCCGCAGGCCAGCGCCTCCACCAGCACGGCACCCGATCCCTCGCGTCGTGAACACAGCGCGAACACCCCCGCTCTCGCCATGTATCGGTACGGGTTAGCCTCGAAGCCGGGCAACGCCACATCGGATTCCACGCCCAGCTCGCGTGCCAGACCTGCGAGCTCATTGCGCTGGCGTCCTTCGCCCAGGACGACGACCCGGCAGGGGCGCCGTGCGCGAACGCGGGCAAACGCGCGGATCAAGGTGGCAAAGTCCTTGCGCGGCTCCAGTGATCCGGCGCTGAGGATCACCGGCGGGGCGCCCCCTCCGAACCAGTCGTGCTCCAGCGGTTCGGCCTTCAAGGTCTTGAGCTTCTCGGTCACGATCGGGTTGGGAATGACATGGAGCTGGCCGGCCGTGACGCCAGCCAGACGCACTAGATCGTCGCCTACACCGGCCGACGGCGCGATGACTGCGTCTGCCCGGGGATACCAATAGTGCATGGAACGACGCAGGCGCTCACCGCGTCGAGACCCTAGCTCCTCGAGCTGCGCACTCACCGACATCCCCATGCGGATTGCGACCCTACAGTTCACGCGCGCAATACGGCGCGCAAGCAACAGAGCCCGATTGAGTCGATGGCTTGCGGTAACCACCGCGGTTGGACGCTCCCGTCGCAAGTAGCGCACAAGCGGTGGAAGCACCGTGTTGCGATGTGCGGCCGACAAGGTGATCGGTCGTACATTCGAAGGTAGTTCCTCGAGATACGGCCCATGCCCGCGGATGGCGAGCAGGTCGAACATCATTTCGGTGCGGCCAAATTCGGGCAACAGGTTCGACACGATGCGGTCGACGCCGCTATGGCCGGAGGTCGCGAAGAGTAGCGCGACATGCCCCACAGCGCTGTCGCGCTTACTCATGCGGTGGCAAGCCCGAGTACGCGCAGATACTCCGCGGCGACCTCGGCAGCTTTAAAGCGCTCGACGGCGTCATCGATCGTGGAGCCGTCCGGCCTGGGTTCGGTTAGCGCGGCTTCGATCGCTCTCCCAAGAGAATCGGAATCGCCTGGCGGCACGAGTCGCCCATAACGGCCGTCTCGTAGGATTTCCCGCGGTCCGCTGGGGCAATCGGTCGCGACCAACCGCGTTCCGCTCGCTAACGCTTCGACCAGCACGTTCCCCAGACCCTCGTAACGCGATGAAAGCACGAATACGTCCGCTGCCTTCATGTAGGGGACGGGGTCCTCGACGACCCCGGGCAGGTCGATGTATGCGTCAACACCGAGCTGTCGTGCTTGATCTTCTAGGCGCGCGCGCTCGATCCCTTCGCCCAGGATCACGAGCCGCACCGCTGACGGGTTGTGCAGCCGCGAAAAGGCATTGATGAGCGTTGCGAAATCCTTTTGCTGCGCCAGTCGGCCGGCAGCAACGAGGACTGCGTGATCGCGCGCGGGCTCGAACCAGGGGTGCTCGAGACTACCCCGTAGGCGGGTCTCGAAATCCCGGGTGACCATTGGGTTGTAGATCAGGTGGAGACGCGATGAGTCGACGCCCAGGAAATCTCGCGCGTCCTGCGCCACACCTTCGGAGATCGCAACCACGCCGTCAGCACGGCGATACAGCCGGCGCGCTGCAAAGCGCTGCACTCGGCGCCGAATCACCACGCTCGGCATATTCGTGAGCTTGACGAATATCGGCGTAGCGTCGCGCGCAAGCGCTCGCCCCAACAGAGCCACTTGGGCAGCATGGTCCTTTGCGGTGAGAACAACGCGCGGGCGCCGCTCTTTAAGGTAGCGAGCGAACTGGGGCACGCCATCGCGCTTGGAGCGGCTGCCCAGATCATAGTACCCCACGTTCGCGGGCAATAGCTCAGGGTACGGCTTGCCGCCACCACGCAGCTGAACAAGCTCGGGCTGAACACCCACCCGAAGAAACTCGTCGCATAGAATCAGAAACTTGCGTTCAAGCCCACCCCACGCCTTTAATGGCGCAAGTATCGAGACATCCGGGCGCGTTGTGCTCATGCCGCTCATACTACGGGACGATCAAGCTGGAAGTACCGCAAGTATTCACGTGCTGCATACTCCGCGAAGAATGGTTTGACACCCTCGGAACGGTCCACGCCCGGAGTTTTATCCTGGAGGGCGCGCACTAGGGCAGCAGCCAGTTCCTCATAGTCGCCGACTGGGACGAGCTCACCGTATCGGCCGCCGTCAAGGATCTCGCGCGGACCACTGGGGCAGTCTGTTGATACGATCGGTACGCCAAGCGCAAGCGCTTCGATAACTACATTCACTAAGCCTTCCCAACGCGAAGACAGCGTGAACACGTCCGCATGCGCAATCCACGCGTAGGGATTCTCAGCAAATCCGGGCAGCGCAACATCGGCCTCAAGATGAAGTTCCCCTACTAACGCTTCAAGCGCACCACGATCCTTACCTTCTCCGACAATCACCAGGCGTGCGCGGATAACTTTCCGCACACGCGAAAACGCGCGGATGAGTGTCGAATAGTCTTTTTGCTGGCTCAACCTTCCGACCGCTACGATCACCGGAAGATTGTGCGTTTGAAACCAAGCGTGAGGCGGAAGTTCGCGAGCTCTCTCAAACAACAATGGCGCAATGGTGCCGTTATAAATTACCTGTACGTCAACACCCTTTAGTCCTACGACATCGATCAGATCTTGCTTTACGCCTTCTGAGACTGCGACCACACCATCCGCGCACGGATAAAACAACCGAACCTGAACCGCCTTCTTTCTTAGCTTGCGTTGTGAGGTCTTACGATGCGCTTGACCGACCGTATTCGGCACGCTGAGGTAGCGTCTTGCCCGAACCCCGGGAAGAAAAGCACAGGCCGCGACTATAATATTAGCGAGATGGCTCGCGGACAGCACCACGGTTGGCCTGGATCGACGCAGATACCACCAGAGCGCCACTAATGTTGCCCACTTTGTGCGCGTACCGAGATGCTTGAAGCGCAAGGCGTCTGGTTGCTCGTCAGGATAGAACTTGACGCCATCACGAAACGCGACGAGTTCAATAGTGTATCCTAACTCATCCCATACACGTATCTGGTTCGTGAGACGACGAGATACCCCGCCTGCACTCGCCCAATCGCCAAATATCGCGATATCCGGAGGATTCCGAATCGAGTTGTCATCCATCGATGTTGTCTTCAACTTCCTGCCGCTTCAACTTAGGCCGACCAAATAGTTGATGCGCACAAACGCGAGCAAGTGGAACACCAAGTGCTATGGCATAAAGCTGGATGAGGTCGAACCGGTGGAGCCTCTGGTTAGCTATTCCCCATACTGCAAACATTACGATAAATGCCAATACGTAAAGGCCGGTCGACGTTCGAAAAGATCCGGCCGACAAGAGCTTAGATGCCGCCACTATCGCAAGCAACAAAAAAGCACCCCAAGGTAGCGCGCCGACAACGCCAAAACTAACAAACAGTTGACTATAGCTACTGTGAAAGTTGTCAGTACGGCCTTCTAACTGAGGCGCAATGGGATGCTCGTTTCTTAAATAGCCGGGATCGGCGGCGCCATATCCGAATAATGGCTGTTGGTGAAACAGCCGAGCTGCGAACTCCCAATATCGAGCACGAGTTGCGACTGAACCGTACCCAAGATCGCCCACCTCCATTGCACTAAAGGGGAGGCTGACAAGCTTCTCTATTGAATCGGCTTCATCCTCGAACCTGTTTTCAATCTGTTCGCCGAACGCGATCATGACAATGGCAAATCCAACCACCACAGCGACGGCACCAGACAGTATTGATTTGCGCTGATCGCCCGTCCCTCTCCAATGAATCCAAAGGACCAGTGCGCCCATCAACGCAAGGGCTACGGCGAGCGCTACCCATCCGGACCTCGACTTAGTCGCCACCAGGGCGATTGAGAATATAGCTAGTGCGACTGCGCATGCCAATATCCAGACATAACGAGTACGCGCCGAACGGCAGCGTATGAGCGGAGGAACGAAGGCACTAATAAGCAGGATCATCGCCACGCACTGGAGGGCGATGATGCTATGCATCTCTTCAAAGAAGTACCGCTTGTTAGATGTAACTGCCTCAATGACTTCCTCTGTGGAGAATCCCCGTACGAGGTTTCCGAGAGTACCGAACGCGTTCGCAGCAAGTATCCCTACCATATTCCTTATGTGAGGGCCGGCTACGGCGAGGCCGTAAACCACGATTAGGATGGCTAACGGTCCAGCGCGAATCCAGTCCCATACACCGGTCCATTGGGCTTCTGCCATGTCAGGACGAACATGCGCGGCTGCCCAGCCCCGCAGGACGACATAGGTGACAAAGAACAAGGTAATCCAAAGAAGCGGCTCGTATTTGAGTCGTCCCCGGCATTTCCAGGCAACGCCAATGGCAATAGCGAAGAGGAATACTTGAGCTATCTGCCCCCCGGTAATAGTCCAAGGCGACAGAAAAGCGAAAGCGTACACACTAACCAGGGCGACGAGGCGCTGGCCTTCAGATACGTTGATAGTCTGCATCTCGTTTGCACACGGATAGCTAGGTTATGATGCCCAAGCCTAGGGCGGTTAACGCAGTCGGTACCGCTCGTACATAGTATCCAGCTGGGCGTCGATCATGCCATCAATCTCTGCGACACTCGGCTCGTCGAGGTGGCGGCTGTATCCGCCGACACGCCCTTCGCGCGTCTTATACGAATTCAGATCGGAGCGATCCCGCGCGGACAAAGCTCCGGTACGATATACGTTATTTGCCTCAAGCTCGCGCATGCGATTAAAGCTACACGACTCAACCGCCTGCACAATTGCATCGTCACCGACTTCTGGAAGTCCCACGAACTGAAGCACACGACGTAGTTCGCCCGCAGTATCAGCATGCAAGTCTTCATATGTCACAAGCAGGAAATCGTCGGGCACTGATATCTGGTCGGCCCATATGTTGTAGAACTCGACGATCGACTCGACACCGCCTCGCCGTTCTTTGAGGTACTCCTGCATGCTTCCTTCGTAGTTATAGTTTCTCTTAAGTTTCTGAAAATAGGACGACACAAAGACATCACGCGGATCGCGCACGAGCAGAATTACCTTTCGTCCGGCGTAATGACTTTTATCGCGTTCCAACTCTTCCGGCAGCAGGAACTCCGGTCCCCCGTCGTGGTGCTGGTGGATGTATGGGATACCGAACCGCCGTGACTGGAATTCTCGGAGCCGTAACGGATTGCGTTTGCGGATTCCATAATGTGACTGCAATGCCTCGGCGATAAGAAGCACCAGCCATGTGCGCCCGCATTTGGGGTAGGAGATGAGATGCACATCGGCGCGCCAGCGCCGCCACCAACGGCGAAAGCGTTTCAGCCCCTCACGGAGCGGTCCGCGACGGTGTAGTTTCACGCCGGCCACGAGCGCGTCACCATTCTCAGCGATTCGACCTCATGCATGCTGTGACGCACGGGCGGCGGAGGCATCGGCCAATTCTCGGGCATTCGATCCGGGTCCTTGTTCGAGGATTTCGTCAGCTACGCGCGACAGCGCCTCGAACTCGGCGCTGTACTGCCGGTCGAGCTGGTCGCGCATACCGTCTGCGGCTAGCAAGTCCCAATCACGGTATACGAGCCGGTCGAACGCGTGACGGACAAAGGTCGTCCGTAGACGCCGCAGGGGGGAGCGCCATGGCCCGCCGCGCCCCTTGTTGTCGGCTCGCGCTGCCTCCGGCGGCGGGTAGGTAACCTGACCGCGCACTCCACGGAAAAATAAGTGGATTGCTAGGGCCGAGAACGCCCGATTGCCGCTGACACGCTCGGGTAACGACGGGAGTTCCCCCAGCCCTAGCGCCTCCGCCAAACGCGGGTACACGTCATCCGGACGGCGACGCAAGTCTTCTTGCCGAAACAGGAATACCCGCTCCGGACCGAACCGATCAGCGTACCCTCGATAAATCTCGAGAAAACGCAGTGTCAGGGCTTCGACGTTGCGCACGCCATGGACACGGCGCGCGAGCCGCGGCCGAAACGCACCCTCGTAGAAATTCAGGAAGCGCTCGATTGGCATGCCCGGGCCCTTGACCAGTGCCTGGCGGTAGGCGGACTGGAGCCAGTCCGAGTGCTGCCTCACGAAATAGATGACGTACGCGTCGGGAAAGAGCTCATGGACAAGCGCTAGGTTCTGCGCGTAGTCCACGTGGCTACTGTACATGTCACCCGATATTGACGGATCCGATACCACGATCGTGCGGTCGTCGGCCGCGGCACGCGCCTCAGCCGCGGCGACTCGGGCCTCATCTGCAGCACCCTGGCTCCCCGGGTGACGTGCGGCTTGGCGCAACGTGCTAAACAGAGGCTCCGGATTGACAGCAAACTTTTCGGTATCCAGCCGATGGAACACGGCCCTCTGGAGAAATCGCGTGGCCGTCTTGTGCAAGCCAATGTGTAGGATTACGTCTCGCATAGCAGCATAATTCGGATCGCTCGAGTAACCCTCACGCGCGCACCTCGAAGCGGTAATCAAACGCTTCGATCTCCCGGCAACATAGGTTCTCGATGAGCCGGCGGTCGTCGTGCGAGAGGGTTTGGCTGTAGTGGTCCTGTTGAGGCCGAAAGCCACCCTTGGCGCGCCGCCCGGGCAACTCTAGTGCATCGTCCGGTAGTCCGAGCTCGCGACTCAGTCGGACGAGATCAAACGCCAGTTGTTCATAGCGCAACACCCGGTCGACAAGTATCTGGTCGCCTTCGGCGTAATGCGTCCAGTTAGTCAACCAGTGAGGCTTGTGCTTGGCGAGATACTTTAGGTAATCACTGATGCCGGGAAAGTTTGTGCGGCCGCGTCGTTCCCAGCGGAACTTCTGCCACCAGTAGCGCGATACCGCCCGGTCCCAGGGATTGCGCTCGATCGTCAACGTCAGGTAGCGATCCCAGCAATCGCCGCCCAGGCGATCTCGGAGTTCGCGCGCGGTCGCGTGCTGAGAGAAGCGGTCGCTCCGTCGCCGCCGGGTGAGCAGCCGCTTCCACTCGCGAAAACCCCGATGCTCGTAGATGCGTTTGGCCCAGTTGGCCGGTGGGTGGCCGCCATGGGCGGCACGCATCTCTTCCTCGCCGAGCCTCGCGCTCAAGGGGGTGATGGTGTCGCCGCTGTCGCACAGTCGAGATAGCGCTATCTCGGTGCTGCTGCCAGCCGTCTTGCGCGTCTTGACGAAGATGAAACCGTAGCGGTGGCAGATGATCATTCTAGTGCTCGTGCCGCCGTTCCCCTTGCGGGGAACGATGCGCCCAGGGTAAATCGAGACCGGTCATTGGTCGGATGTGCCCCGAGTACAGATGAATTACCGAAACGGACATTGAACTACCGGCGCGCGGATTGTTTTACGGCTTTCGAGGGATCGCTGCTTCAGCAGCTGCCGTCAACCTTCACGTACTCAGCACCACAATAAATGCACTTGCCGTGTCCATTGGCGTCCAACGGGATGAATACCCGCGGATGGGAGTTCCACAGGCTCGAGCCCGGCAGCGGGCAGTGCAGCGGCTGGTCCGCGTCGGTGACCTCGTACTGCTTCTTGTCGTTCGGGGCTCGCAGCCCGGTCTGGGTCGCGGTTCCGGGATTGGGCATGACTTACCTCCAGGCGTTCAAACGGGCGCCGTTCGTCGCCCGGCGCTCAGACCGGCGTGAGCCAGTCCGGATATTGTTCGCGGCGTCCCTGCACCTGATCGAAGTACATCTGCTGCAGCTGCTCGGTGATGGGACCGCGGTGGCCCGCGCCAATGGTGCGGTTGTCCACCTCGCGAATGGGCGTCACCTCGGCGGCGGTGCCGGTGAAGAAGGCCTCGTCGGCGATGTAGACCTCGTCGCGCGTGATGCGCTTTTCGATCAGCGGCAGTCCGAGCTCGGCGGCGAAACGGCAGATGGTGTCGCGCGTAATGCCATTGAGTGCCGAGGTCAGGTCCGGCGTATAGAGTTTGCCGTCGTACACCAGGAAGATGTTCTCGCCGCTGCCCTCGGCGACGTAGCCCTCGGGGTCGAGCAGCATGGCCTCGTCATAGCCGTCGGCGGTCACTTCCTGCAGCGCGAGCATGGAATTGATGTACTGGCCGTTCGCCTTGGCCTTGCACATCGAGATATTCACGTGGTGGCGCGTGTAAGACGCGGTACGCACGCGGATGCCGCGCTCGAAGCCCTCGTCACCCAGGTAGGCACCCCAGTGCCAGGCGGCGATCATGCAATGCACCTGCAGATTGTCCGCGCGCAGGCCCATGCCCTCGGAGCCGAGGAAGCACATCGGGCGGATGTACGCGGACTGCAGGCCGTTTTCGCGCACCACCTGCTTCTGCGCCTCGTTGAGCGTCTCCCGGTCGTACGGGATGGTCATGCGCATGATGTGCGCGGAGTCGAACAGGCGACGGGTGTGCGCATCCAGGCGGAAGATCGCCGGACCCTGGTCGGTCTCGTAGGCGCGCACGCCCTCGAACACGCCCATGCCGTAATGCAGCGTATGCGTGAGCACGTGCACGCGGGCCTCGCGCCAGGGCACGAGTTCCCCGTCGAGCCAGATGACACCATCGCGATCCGCGAAGGACATGCGGTCTCCCCCGTTAGACGAACGCGTTTCGGCGCGCCACCCGGATCCCGGGGGGAGCTACGACACCCGATCGGGGTCGCCGCCAAACCAGCGCAGCCAGAGACTTGCGACCGCCTCGCGGTACTCGGTCAGTTCCGGGTCGGGTTCGACCACGGCGGGCTCGTCGAGCAGCGCGAGGCGGTGAATTCGTGCACGGAAGGTCCGGTAGGCGTCCATGAGCAGCTGCGCGTCGTCGGACTCGAACTCCCCGGCCGCGGCGAGCGCTTCGAGGAGGCGGATATTGTCCGAGTAGTCGACCAGCGACGGTGTCGCAGACGCTCCGGCCAGCACGCCGTATTGGACCATAAATTCGATATCCGCGACACCGCCGCGCCCCCGCTTGAGATCGAAGCGCCCATCGGACTCCTTGGCCAGCTCGCGGCGCATGCGCTCGCGCATCGCGCCCACCTCCTCGCGCAAGTGCTCACGATCGCGCGGCTGCCGCAGGGTGGTCGCGCGGGCTTGTTCGAAGCGTTCGCGCAGGCTTTCGCTGCCGACGATCACGCGGGCGCGCACCAGCGCCTGATGCTCCCAGGTCCAGGCACTCTCGTTCTGGTAGCGTTCGAATGCGCTCATCGGGCTCACCAGCAGCCCCGAGGCGCCGTTCGGTCGTAGCCGCATATCCACTTCGTAGAGCACGCCGGCGGGTGTCGGCGTATCCAGAAAATGCACCAGGCGCTGCGCCACGCGCGCGAAATAGGTCGCGTTGTCCAGCGGGCGCGGGCCGTCGGTGCCCTCGTCCTTGCCCTCCGCGTCGTGCAGGAACACCAGATCCAGGTCCGACGAGTAGCCCAGCTCGATGCCGCCGAGCTTGCCGTAGCCGACGATGGCGAATTCGGGCGCGCGCTCTCCGTCCGGCCCGCTCACTCGCGGCCGCCCGTAGCGGCGATCCGCATGCGCGCGCACCAGGCCATACACGGCTTCCAGTACGGCTTCCGCGGTCCAGGTGAGGTAATCCGACACGCGCATCAGCGGCAGGCGTTCGGTGATATCCGCCGCGGCCACGCGCAGGACGTTGGCCTGTTTGGTCTGGCGCAGGGCATCCATTTGCGCCTCGAGGTCGTCCGCTTCGAGCGACTCCAGCACCGTCCCGATCTCGGCGAAAAGCCCGGCGCGGTCGGCGGGCTCGTACAGGGAATTCGGGTCGATCAGTTCGTCGAGCAGGATGGGATGGCGAGTGACGAAGTCGGCGATCCAGGCGCTGGCCGCGCAGAGTTCAACCAGCCGCTGGCGCGCCTGGGCATTCTCCGCGAGCAGCGAGAGGTACACGCTGCGCCGCGCGATCGCTTCCATCAGCGTCAGCAGGCGCCCGAGCGTCGCATCCGGATCGACCGCGCCGCCGGCATCGGCGAGCAGCCAGGGCATGAGGCGATCCAGCCGGCTGCGGGCCACCGCCGTCAGCGAACGGTAGCGGCTGGAGGCCCGCAGCGAGGCGAGTCGGCGGCACGCCTCCTCGGGGTCCGCGAAACCGGCGGTGGCCAGGCGCTCGCTCGCCGCCCCCGCGTCGACCTCCTCCTCCCAGACCGCCGCGAGATCGCCGCCGGGCTCCGGATCACCGCCTTCGGAGTCGGCAGACACATTGAATACCTCGAGGAAGCACGCGTGGACCCGACTCATGCGCTCCTCGAGCTCATGGCACAAGGCCGGCCAATCGTCGGCGCCCATGGTCCAGGCCAAGCGAGCGCGCGCGAACTCATCCTCGGGTAGCGCATGCACGCAGTCGTCGCCGACCGCCTGCAGCCGGTTCTCGATCCGGCGCAGGTACCGATAGGTGGCGTCGAGGTCGAGCGCGAGTTCCGGAGTCAGATCCCCCAACTCGCCGAGGGTCGCCAGCGCACAGGTCAGCTCGCGCACCCGCAGGCGCCCGTCGCGCCCGCCGCGAATGAGCTGGAAGGCCTGAACGATGAACTCGATCTCGCGAATGCCGCCGGCGCCGTGCTTGACGTTGCCATGCTGCCCCTTGCGCGCGAGTTCGCGCTCGAGCCGGCCCTTGAGATCGCGCAGGGACTCGAAGGCGCCGAAATCGAGATAGCGTCGGAAGACGAACGGGCGCAGCAGGCCGTCGACAGCCGCCACAATGGAAGGCGCCCCCGTGATCGGGCGCGCCTTGACCAGGGCGAAGCGCTCCCACTCGCGCGCCTGGGTCAGTAGGTAATGCTCCAGCTGCGCCAGATGGACCACCAATGGCCCGGAGGCACCGAAGGGCCGCAGCCGCATATCCACGCGATAGGCGAAACCCTCCGACGAGGTCTCGCTGAGCACTCGAATGAGGCGCTGGCCCAGGCGTTTAAAATAGTCGGCGCTATCCAGCGGCTTGGCGCCGTCACTGCGTCCATCGCCATCGAAGACGAAGATCAGGTCGATGTCGGACGAAAAATTGAGCTCGCGCCCGCCGAGCTTGCCCATACCGAGCACGAGCAGCGATTGCGGCTCGCCCTCGGGTCCGTACGGCGTGCCATGACGTTCACGCGCCCACGCATCGAGCTGCGCCAGCGCGACCTGAATGCAGGCGTCGGCGAGATCGGACTGCTCGGCCAACGCCGTCTCGATGGGTACGGCGCCGGCGAGATCGCGCCAGGCGATGCGGGCGCTCTCGAGTACGCGGAACCGGGCCACGGCACGGGTGAGCGCGGCTTCATCCCCACTAGGTACGTCGGCCAGGCGCTCGCGCAGGCGCGCGGCGTAGGCTGCCGCGTCCATGTCCACCGCCAGGCGACCCTGCGTCATGAGTTCGACGAAGGCCGCCGGCTGCTGGCGCGCCACGCGGCCGACGAACTCGCTGGCCGCCATGACCGCGCGCGCAGCCGGGCGCCAATCTTCCACCGGGAGCGCCACGCCCTCGCGCTCGGCCGCCTGTTCGAAGGTAGCGAGGGCGCGCTCGCCCATGGCGGCCACTTCCGGAGGCGGCTCCGTTGCGAGAGGACCGGCAAGGGGAGCGGTGGCGTCGGGCGCAGTCATGGGGGGTGATTATGACGATGTGGGCGCGTCGTGCCCACAGCGCGCCGAAGCCGGCGCCAACGTGGAACCAGATACAATGAGAACCTATCGCATTTGCATTCAGATTTGGCGCTCTTATAATGCGTCGGCGATCACAAACATGGAGAATACGAATGATTCGTCGGTTTATTTCGATCATCGCCGCAAGCGCGCTGCTGGCGCCCGCCGCGGCCAGCGCCGACAACGAGGGTGAAGTCAATCTGTACTCGGCGCGTCAGGAATCGCTGATCCTGCCGCTGTTGGAGCAGTTCGAGGAGCAGACCGGTATTGAGGTCAACCTGGTGACCGGCAGCGCGGACGCGCTGATCGAGCGCCTCGAGGTCGAGGGCCGCAACACGCCCGCCGACGTGCTGCTGACCACCGATGCCGGCCGGCTGCACCGCGCGACCGAGGCCGGGCTGCTGCAGGGCGTCGACTCGGACGTGCTCGATGAGCGCGTACCGTCGCATCTGCGCCACCCGGAGGGCCGCTGGTTCGGCCTCTCCAAGCGCGCGCGGGTGATCTCGTACAATCGCGACGCGGTCGATCCAAGCGAGCTGCCAACCTACGAGGCGCTGACCGACGCGAAGTGGGAAGGTGAGGTCTGCATCCGCTCATCGAGCAACATCTACAACCAGTCGCTGCTGGCATCGATGATCGCGGAGCACGGCGAAGAGGGCGCCACCGAATGGGCCGAGGGCGTGGTCAACAACATGGCGCGCCGGCCGCAGGGCGGCGACACCGACCAGATCCGCGCGGTCGCCAGCGGCGTCTGCGACGTAGCCGTGAACAACACGTACTACTACGGCCGGCTGGTCAACTCGGACGACGCCGAGGACCGAGCGGTCGCCGAGAAGGTGGGGCTGATCTTCCCCAACCAGGACGGCCGCGGCACGCACGTGAACGTCAGCGGGGCCGGCGTCACCACGCACGCCTCGAACGTCGACACGGCCACGCAGCTGCTCGAGTTCCTGGTCAGCGACGAGGCACAGCAATGGTATGCCCAGGTCAACTACGAGTACCCGGTGAACCCCGAAGCCGAGGTCGCGGAGTCGGTCGAAGGCTGGGGCTATCCGTTCGAGGAAGACGACCTGCCGCTGGCCCGTCTGGGCGAGCTGAACGCCGAGGCCGTGCGGATCTTCGACCGCGCCGGCTGGCGCTAGGAGTCTGTCCGGGAAACTGGCGCCGTAGCGAGCGTGTGGGACAGCGAGCGAATTTGCCGGGCGCATCCCTGCGCCCGGCCGCTTCGCCGCTGACGCGCAAAATCGCCCCCGGCGATTTTGTCGCTCATCGTGAGACGAGCATGGTGGTTCCCATGCGAGTCGAGGGATCGACGAAAGGCGCCGCTGTCGCACGCGCGCAGCAGGCGTCGAGTTTCTCGGACAGGCTCCCAGGCGCGGCGATGGGCAAGGCCCATCGCGTGCATCGGCACGGGCGGGCGCCATGAGCGCGCTCGCCCGTGCCTCTCTTCCCGGTGGGCTCCGGCGGCCGCGCCGCCATGCCTTACCAGACGGCTGGACGCTCGGCGTTGCCCTCGTGGCCGCCGCGGTCGCCCTGCCCGTCATCACCGTGGCGGCGTTCGTCTTCGCACCCTCGGCCGGAGTCTGGTCGCATCTAGCGACCACGGTTCTGGCCGATTACGTCGTCAACTCGCTGGTGCTCATGCTCGGCGTCGGCGCCGGCACCCTGGTTCTTGGGGTGGCGACCGCCTGGCTCACCAGCATGTGCGAGTTCCCCGGCCGCAGGTTCTTCACCTGGGCATTGCTGCTGCCGCTGGCGATGCCCGCCTACATCATCGCCTACACCTACACCGGCATGCTCGACGTGCCGGGCCCGGTACAGTCAGGCCTACGGGCGCTGTTCGGGTGGGAGTACGGCGACTACTGGTTCCCCGAGATCCGCTCGCTCGGCGGCGCCGTCGCGATGCTCTCGCTGGTTTTGTTCCCCTACGTCTACCTGCTGACGCGCGCGGCGTTTCTGGAGCAGTCGACCTGCGCGCTCGAGGCCGCGCGCACTCTTGGCTGCGGCCCCTGGCGCGCGTTCTTCGCCGTGGCGATTCCATTGGCGCGCCCGGCGATCGTCGCCGGTGCCTCGCTGGCGATGATGGAGACCCTGGCCGAGTACGGCGCGGTCGAGTACTTCGGCCTGAGCACCTTCACCACAGGCATCTTCCGCACCTGGTTCGGCCTCGGCGAGGTCGCCGTGGCGGCCCAGCTCGCGGCCACGTTGCTGGCCTTCGTTTTCGTGCTGGTCGCACTCGAGCGCATCTCGCGCCGGCGCGCCCGCTACCATCACACGGCCGGCGGCTACGGGACGCTGACCCCGGTGCGCCTGCGTGGCGCGCGCGCCGCCGCTGCCACCGCTGCCTGCGCCCTGCCGCTCCTTCTAGGCTTCGCGCTCCCCGTGGGACAGCTCATGATCTGGGCCTGGGAGACCTGGGGCGACATGGTCACCCCGGAATTCGTTGCCCTCGCCTTCAACAGCCTGAGCCTCGCCGTCGGCGCCGCTGTGATTACCACGATCTTGGCCGTATTCCTGTCCTACGGCGCACGCCAGCGACCGACGCGCCCGGTCCGGGCCGGCGTCCGCGTGGCGTCGATGGGCTACGCCATCCCCGGCCCCGTGCTCGCCCTGGGCATCCTGATCCCGTTCGGCTGGCTCGATAACACCATCGACAGCTCCGCCCGCGCGTATCTGGGCTTTTCCACGGGTCTGTTACTATCCGGCACCTTGTTTATCCTGGTGTTCGCCTACGCCGTACGCTTCATGACCGCCGCGATCCAGGCGGTCGATGCCGGCCTGACGAAGGTCCAGCCTTCGATGGACGAGGCCGCGCGCTCATTCGGCTACGGCAAGACGAGCGTGCTCACGCGCATCCATCTACCGATCATGCGCGGCAGCCTGCTGACGGCTTTGCTGCTGGTGTTCGTCGACGTGCTCAAGGAGCTGCCGGCGACCATGGTGCTGCGGCCGTTCGACTTCAACACGCTGGCGGTGCGGGCATTCGAGCTCGCCGGCGACGAGCGCCTGGCCGATTCCTCTACGGCGGCGTTGGCCATCGTGCTCACCGGCCTGCTCCCCATCATCGTCATCAGCCGTTCCATCACCCGTTCGCGTGCCGGACGGAGCGAGGCGTAACTTCGTGACTGACCAGGCCTTCGGACACAGCGTCGCCCCACCGGCCCACAAGGTCGCAGCTGAGCACGAGGCGCCCCCAGTCCCGGTGGCCGCTGACTCGGCCGGCGCAGAGTCATCTGCGATCCAGCTGGAGCTGCGCGACGTGCATGTCCGCTACGGCGGCACGATCGCCGTCGACGGCGTCTCCCTCGCGCTGCATCAGGGCGAGATCGGCTGCCTCGTCGGCCCCAGCGGGGGCGGCAAGACCTCCGTGCTGCGGGCGATCGCGGGCTTCGAACCAGTGGCCGGTGGTGCCATTGCATTGGGCGGCGAGGTCGCGAGTTCGCCGGGGCGAACGCTGGCCGCCCAGCACCGCGCGGTGGGGATGCTCTTCCAGGACCTGGCGCTGTTCCCACACAAGACCGTGGCGCGGAACATCGGCTTTGGCCTGCGCGGCTGGAGTCGCGCCCAGGCCGCGGCGCGCGTCGCGGCCCTGCTCGAGCTGACCGGCCTCGACGGGCTGGGTGAACGCTACCCGCACGAGCTCTCCGGCGGCCAGCAGCAGCGCACGGCGCTGGCGCGGGCGATCGCCCCGCAGCCGACCGTGCTGCTACTCGACGAGCCCTTCTCCAGTCAGGACATCGAGCGCCGTGCGCAGCTGGCCCAGGAGATCGGTAACATCCTGCGCCGCGAGCAGGTGACCGCCCTGCTGGTCACGCACGACCAGCACGAGGCCTTCGCGCTCGCGGACAAGATGGGCGTGCTCAGCCACGGTCACCTGCATCAATGGGCGCCGCCATACGCCCTGTATCACGAGCCCGCCGACCTGTTCGTCGCCGACTTCATCGGTCACGGCGCGCTATTGCCCGGCACCATTGCCGACCCGCCCGTGCCGAATGCCGTGGATACGGCGCTGGGTCGCATCCACGGCAGCGTGCCGGACTACTTCCGCCACGGCGATCCCGTATACGTGCTGGTGCGCCCGGACGACATCCTCCACGACGAGGGCAGTGAACGCCACGCGACCGTGACCCGCCGGACCTTCCGCGGCGCCGACTTCCTCTATCGGCTCGCGCTGGATGGCGGCGACGAAGTGCTCTGCCTGTCGCCGAGCCATAACGATTACGCCGTCGGCACGTCCATCGGCATACGCCTGGAGATCCGGCACGTGGTGGTCTTTCCGCGTACCCGCTGATGGTGCTGACGTAGCGCGCCCGGCTGCCGACTTCAGCTCCGTCCGGGCTACATGGTGCCCTGCGAACCTCAGAGCGAAGTCATCGCGAGAAGCCGGAG
This sequence comes from Halofilum sp. (in: g-proteobacteria), assembly GCA_040880995.1. Classification (GTDB taxonomy): domain Bacteria; phylum Pseudomonadota; class Gammaproteobacteria; order XJ16; family Halofilaceae; genus Halofilum. The sequence goes on along the minus strand of JBBEEB010000089.1, from coordinate 513 downwards.
GCGACGAAGCGATCCACCGTCGAGCTCGAACGCTTGGTTCTACACCCTGCCCGCGATAAGCGATGGATTGCTTCGCTTCGCTCGCAATGACGTCAAGCTGGGGATCAGCGCGTTACCCACGAGCGTGCGCAGCGGATCCGGGGAAGGCCGCCGCGGCGCACGCGGATCACCAGATCCATGCCCTCGACCTCGGTGCCCGCGGGCAATTCGAGATCGCCGTCGATCGCGACGCTACTACCACTTCCCAACCTCAGAGCGAAGTCATCGCGAGAAGCCGGAGGCGACGAAGCGATCCGCCGTCGAGCTCGAACGCTTGGTTCTACACCCTGCCCGCGATAAGCGATGGATTGCTTCGCTTCGCTCGCAATGACGTCAAGCTGGGGATCAGCGCGTTACCCACGAGCGTGCGCAGCGGATACGGGGAAGGGGCCGTCGTGGCGTGAAAGAACGGACGTGGCGGCGGGTGGCGGTGCCAGGCGTTGAGTAGCGCGAGCGCACACCGGTCGTCGAGCG
>JBBEEB010000088.1:0-3215 GCA_040880995.1 Halofilum sp. (in: g-proteobacteria) | reverse complement strand
GGTCTTATGCGACGAGAAGGATCGTCAAAAGCGGCCGCTGTGGCGCTTCCGCAGTGGGCGCCGGATTTTTTACACAGTCTCTTCAGCCCGACTGAACCGGGCAATAGGGCTCATTCCCCGGCGATTTGCGCAATCAACGCGGCATGCGAACGCGTGCCGCGCTCAAAGCAGGTCACCTCGAACTTCTCGTTGGGGCTGTGCATGCCGTCATCATCGAGCGAGAAGCCCATCAGCAGCGTGTCCATGCCGAGAATGTCACGCGCCCAGGCCGCAATCGGGATGGAGCCACCGGCCCCGATACGCACGGCCTCGCGTCCGTAGACACGCGCCAGTGCCCGCTCGGCGGCCTCAAGCCAGGGAGACTCCGGCGGGATGCGGATCGCCGGAGCCGACGAATGGATGTCGATCTCGCAGCGGCAGCCCGCCGGCGTGCGCCCATCGAGGAACTGGCGGAAGCCGTCGAGGATGCGTTCCGGATCCTGCTCCGGCACCAGGCGAAAACTGAGCTTGGCGCTGCCATGGGTTGGAATGACCGTCTTGGCACCTGCCCCCGTGTAGCCGCCGAGTATGCCGTTGATATCCGCCGTCGGCCGCGACCAGATGCGCTCGAGCAGCGTCCGGTCGATTTCGCCGCCGCCGGACTCGGTGAGCCCCGCCTGTCCGAGAAAATTCGCCTCATCGAACGCCAGCGAGCGCCACTGCGCCAGTTCCGCATCGCTCGGCTCGAGCACGCCGTCGTAGAAGCCGGGAATCTGCACCCGCCCGCGCTCGTCGTGGAGGCCACCGAGAATGTGTGTGAGGGCATTGAGCGGATTGGTCACCGCACCCCCGTAGAAACCCGAGTGCAGATCGCGACCGGGCCCGTGACAGGTGACTTCCGTGTACATCAAACCGCGCAGCATGTAGGTGATCGCCGGTGTGTCGACGTCCCACATGGTCGTATCACTGACCACGCAGACATCGGCGGCGAGTTCATCACGGTGCTGTTCCAGAAACGGCCGCAGGTTCTTGCTGCCGACCTCCTCCTCGCCCTCGATCAGCACCGTCGTGCGCATCGGCAACGTGCCGTGCTCGGCCTGCCAGGCGCGTAGCGCCTCCAGCCACATCATCAGCTGGCCTTTGTCATCCACGGCGCCCCGGGCGACCATGCGCTGGCCGTGCGGGCCGTCGACCAGCGTCGGCTCGAAGGGAGCTGTGTCCCACAGCTCGACCGGGTCCGGCGGCTGCACGTCGTAGTGGCCGTAATACAGCAAATGCGGCGCATCGCCGCCTGGCCCGGGGTGCACCGCGAACACCACCGGATGGCCCGCCGTCTCGCGGATCTCCGCCTGAAACCCGATCTCCTCGAGCGCGTCCACGAGCCAGCGTGCGGCCCGGCCCATATCATCGGTGTACGCCGGATCGGTGCTCACGCTGGGGATGCGCAGCAGCTCCGACCAGCGTCCAATCGCGTCCTGGGAACCGGCATCGATGCGTTGGAGCACGGGGTCGAGCATGGCGTCCTTCCTCCGGTTCAAGGTTCGGCCGACAGGGTGCGCGAACTACCGCGCGGATACAATCCGACGCGCTTAACCCAATGCGCCAAACGTCGCGAGCGGCTATGCTGGCACCCGCGCACGGGGAGTCCGTGCCAACGCGGCCACTTGCTGGAGACTCCATGGCCCACGCCAATCCCGAACTCGACATCCCCATCACAGACCACCGTCAACTGGTCGAGTATCTCGAGGCTGGCTGCAAGCCGCCCGGGGACTGGCGCATCGGCACCGAACACGAAAAGTTCGTATATCGCGTGAGCGATCACGCGCCGGTGGCCTACGAGGGGCCCGACGGGATTCGCGCCTTCCTCGAGGCAATGACGGTGTACGGCTGGGAACCGGTCGAGGAGAACGGTCAGCCGATTGCGCTGCATCGCGATGGCGCCAACATCACGCTGGAACCGGCGGGCCAGCTCGAACTCTCGGGCGAGCCCCTGGCGACCATCCACGAGAGCTGCAGCGAGGTGAACGGGCACCTGGCCGAGGTACGCGAGGTCGCGCAGAACCTCGGCGTTGGCCTGATCGGCCTGGGCACCCATCCGACCGCGCGGCGCGACGAAATGAACTGGATGCCCAAGCGGCGCTACGAGATCATGCACCGCTACATGCCGCAGCGCGGTGAGCTCGGCCTGGACATGATGACGCGCACCTGCGGCGTGCAGGTGAATCTGGACTTCGCCAGCGAGTCGGACATGGTGCGCAAGCTGCGGGCATCGCTCGCCCTGCAGCCGATCGCCACGGCGCTGTTCGCCAACTCACCCTTCATCGACGGCAAGCCCAGCGGTTTGCTCAGCACGCGCGCGCATATCTGGACCGATACCGACCCGGATCGTTGCGGCTTCCCGGGATTCGCATTCGAGTCCGGCATGGGCTTCGAGCGCTACGTCGAATACGCGCTCGACGTCCCGATGTATTTGGTCATCCGTGATGGGCAGATGATCGACGCCGCGGGCCAATCCTTTCGCGACTTCCTGGCTGGACGCTTGCCCGCCTTGCCCGGGGAGCGCCCCACGCTGCACGACTGGGAGGAGCACCTCACCACGCTGTTCCCGGAGGTGCGGGTCAAGCGCTTCATCGAACAACGCGGCGCCGACTCGGGGCCCTGGCGCCGACTGTGCGCCCTGCCCGCGTTATGGACCGGTCTGCTCTACGACGACCGCGCGCTCGATGCCGCGGAAGAACTGACGCGCGATTGGACAGCGGCGGACGTGCGCGGGCTGCTCACGGACGTTGCCCGCGAGGGCCTGCAGGCGCGTTTCCGCGACCAGCGTGTCCAGGAGGTCGCGCGCGAGGTCGTGGCGATCGCCCGTGACGGGCTTGCCCGCCGCGCCCAGACCGACGGCTCGGGCCGCGACGAAGTGCATTTCCTCGACGAGATCGCCGACATCGCGGACACCGGCGTCACCGCGGCCGAACGCCTGCTAGAGGCCTATCACGGTCGCTGGCACGGCTCCGTCGACCCCGCGTTCGAGGAGCTCAGCTATTAGCGGGTAGTACGGGCATTCACGCGTTGGCGCAGCCGCCACAGCCGGCGGTCGTGAATACCCTGTTCCTCGAGATGGTCCACCGTGCTATCGAGGTATTCGGCGGCGCTGCCGAGCATGCCGTGGCCGGTCGCCATGCGTTCGACGACCGCGTCCTCGTCGAGCCGCCCGCGATAGCATTCGTGTTGCGGATTCA
>JBBEEB010000087.1:0-3236 GCA_040880995.1 Halofilum sp. (in: g-proteobacteria) | reverse complement strand
AACTCAGCGCTTAGACTCGCTCGCATACCCGCCGAGTCCCCCACTCGGCATCGCTTTCGGGGGTGGCCGGCGGGCCGCCGCTGAAGCGCGCCGCGCACAAATCCAATGCCCGAGTTCGGGCCCGCGCCCGGTTGTCGCGAGCATGCGCGCCCGAATCCTACGTCCCTAGCCGAAGCGGTCCCCACTCATGGGCCACGCCGTCTATCAGCTCGCGGTCGTCGCCAACGATGTCCGTGCCCGCCGCGCGTTCGTGCTTTTGCTGGTCGGCGCCGCGTGCATCGCCCTGGCCCCCATCTTCGTGCGCCTGTCGGCGGTCGGGCCCGTACCCACCGCGTTCTGGCGCGCCGCGTTGGCGGTGCCGTTCCTGGCGGCACTGGTGCCGCTGCTGCCGGACGAACCCGGCCGCGCCCGCTGGCCGGGACGCTGGCGTGACCTGCTCGCATTCGCCGTGCCCGGGTTCATGTTCGCCGGCGATCTCGCGACCTGGCATTTCGCGATTCACTACACCTCGGTCGCCAACGCCACATTGCTGCCGAACACGGCGCCAATCTTCGTCGCCGTGTTCGGATTCCTCCTCTATGGCACCCGATTCACGCGGCGCTTCCTGCTCGGAATGGTCCTGGCCCTGGCCGGCGTGAGCCTGCTGATGGGGGAAAGCCTCCGTATCGACTCGACGCATGTCCTCGGCGATGCACTCGCCGTGGTCACCGCGATGTTCTACGGCGGTTACTTCCTGGCCGTCGCGCGTCTGCGCGCCGAATTCGCGACCGCTGCCGTCATGACCTTCTCGATCGCCTTCACCGCCCTGTTCCTCGTGCCAGTGGCGTGGATCGCCGGTGGCCCATGGCTGCCGTCCGGTGCGGGCGGCTGGGCCGTGCTCGCCGGCTTGGCCCTGGTCTCGCAGACGCTGGGCCAGGGCCTGATCGCCTACGCCTTTGCCTACCTGCCGCCCGCCTTCGGCGCGGTCTCGCTGTTACTGCAACCGGTGCTCGCCGCGGTCTTTGCGTGGGTGTTGTTCAGCGAGGCGCTTGGCCCCGTGCAGACCGGTGGTATCGCCATCGTGCTGGCGGGCGTCCTCCTCGCCCGCCAGGGTGCGCTGCGCAACCCGGTACCGCGCGACGGCTGATCGTACGGCCCTTTTCGCCGCGCTATTCAAGGGCGCGCGTTCAGCGGGTAGCTCCCGCGCCCGAAGGGCGCCGAGGGGCCGCCGGCGGCGATCGAGCGGTGGCGGTGATAGAGGTAGAGCAACACCATCAGCGCCATGCCCGGGAGGTCGGTGGTCCAGCCCGGCTTGATCATCATCAATGCGAAGATCATCACCGGAACCCGCTCGAGCCAGGTCAGGCGCGTGATCAGGTAGCCCTGGATGGCTGTGGTGAAAGCCAGCATGCCCGATAAGGCCGTGAAGATGACCCACGCGCCGTGGTACCAGCTGTCCAGGTCGATCAGCAGCAGCTGCGGGTTGAAGAAGAACATGAACGGCAGGATGATCGTGCGCAGGTCGTAGGTGAAGCCTTGCACGCCGGTTGCCACCGGCTCGGCGCGCGAGATGGCGGAGGCCGCGTAGGCGGCGAGGCCGACCGGCGGCGTGTCGTCGGCGAGGATGCCGAAGTAGAACACGAACAGGTGAATCGCCACGAGCGGCACGACGATGCCCGCATCGCCGGCCAGGTTGGCGATCACCGGCGCGACCAGCGAGGCCATGACGATGTAGTTGGCCGTGGTCGGCAGGCCCATGCCGAGGATCAGCGAGGTGATGGCCGAGTAGATCAATACCAGCCAGATATTGCCGCCGGAAATGGTCTCGATGACCTGGGTGAGCCCATAGCCCAGGTTGGTCATCGTGATCATCCCCACGATGATGCCGGCGGCCGCGGTGGCCACGGCGATCGTCGCCATGTTGCGTGCGCCGAGTTCAAAGCCCTGCAACACCGCACGAACTGCGGTGCCTATGCTGTAGAGAATCGACCGGCGCGCACGGAAGCCGCGCCATATCTCCTGAGCGAAGATCACCCCGATCATTACGAAAATGGCGTTGAGCGCGCTGCGCTGTGCGGTCAGCTGTACCCACATCAACTCGTACAGCAGGAAGGCGACCGGGATCAGATAGTGCGCGCCGGCCAGCAGCGTGGGCCAGAACGGCGGCAGCTCTTCCCGCGGCATGCCCTCGAGATTGAGCTTCAGCGCCTCCAGGTGCACCACGAACAGCAGGCCGATGTAGCTCAACGCCGCCGGGACGATCGCGTAGATGATGATCTGCGAATAGGGGATGTTCAGGAACGTCGCCATGATGAACGCGGCGGCACCCATGATCGGCGGCATGAGCTGGCCGTTGACCGAGGCCGCGCATTCGATCGCCCCCGCCTTCACCGGCGGGTAGCCGACCCGTTTCATCAGCGGGATGGTGAACGTGCCGGTGGTGACGGTATTGGCCGTGGACGAGCCCGAGACGATCCCGGTCAGCAGGCTCGCTACCACCGAGGCCTTGGCCGGTCCGCCGCGATAATGGCCCAAGCCGCTGTAGGCCAGCGCCACGAAGTACTGTCCGGCACCGGCACGGTCGAGCAGGGCGCCGAACAGCACGAACAGGAACACGAAGGTTGCGGAGACCTGAATGGGTGTGCCCCACAGCCCCTCGGTGGTGATGTAGAGCTGCTGGACGATGTCGCCCCAGTCGTACCCGTTGTGCAGGTAGAGCACGTCCGGCGGCGTCAGCGGGATGATCCCCGCGGGCCCCGTGATGCCGTAGAGCACCGCGACGGTGGCGACTGTGGGCAGCGCGTAGCCGACCAGGCGGATGGCCGCGATGGCGAGCACGACCAGCAGGAGCGTACCCATCCACAGATCGCGGGCGATGGGCAGGCCGCCCTGTACGGCCACGATCTCGAAATAGAACACGACGATATACAGCGCCCCGGCCACGCCGGCGAGCGCCAGGATCCAGTCGTACCAGGGGATGTGCGTGCTGGGGCCGTTCTTGCGCGGATAAGCGAGGAAGGCCAGGGCGAGGCCGAAGGCCAGGTGAATCGAGCCGAGCTTCTGTGGCGGGATGGCGCCGGTGTACACGGCGTAGAGCTGGAAGGCGCTCCAGCCGGCCGCCATGGCGAACAGCAGCCAGCCTAGCCACGCACGGTTCGGTTTGCGTCCGCCGAATTCTGACCGCTCGACGAGCCGCTGCGCCTCGCTGTGGTCGTCCGTGTTGCCTGCGGACTGGTCGGCCGTCATCGCCGCGCCCT
>JBBEEB010000086.1:0-3312 GCA_040880995.1 Halofilum sp. (in: g-proteobacteria) | reverse complement strand
TTCCTTGTGGCAAATGTCATTGCGAGCGTAGCGAAGCAATCCATCGTCGCAATGAACTCCCTTGCGCGGTGAGCGAGGCGCCGCGATGAGGCCCGACCGCTTCGCTCGCGACCCAGCCCGCGCCTACAATGCCGCGAATTCCCTTGGGCTCGGACCGCATGGACTTTACCGCGTTACGCCGTGAGTTCGCCGGCGACATCCGTACGGACGAACTGAACCGGCGCCTGGTGGCGCAGGACGCCTCGCCGTATCGCGTGGTGCCGGCGGCCCTGGCGCGCCCGCGCGATGCGGACGATTGCGCCGCGCTGGTCGCGTTCGCGCGCGATCACGGGGTCTCGTTGATTCCGCGCGGGGGCGGCACGGGGCTGGCCGGGCAATGCGTTGGCGCGGGGGTGGTCGTGGACTGCTCGCGCTACATGCGGTCGGTGCGGTCGATCGATCCCGACCAGCGCACGGTCACCGTGGAACCGGGCCTGACCGTCAGTCAGCTCAACGTGGCGGTCGCGCCGTATGGTCTCACGTTCGGTCCCGATCCCTCCACGGTCAATCGCGCCACGCTCGGCGGTGTGGTCGGTAACAACGCCTGGGGCCCGCATGCGCCGGTCGATGGCACCACGCGCGATCAGGTGGTCGCGGCCGAGGCGGTGCTTGCCGATGGGTCCAGCGCGACCTTCGGTTCGGCGGACTCCGCGCCCGCTAATGCGGATCGCGCGCGGCGCGAACGGCTGGCCGCGCTGGTGGCCGAGCACGGCGAGGCGGTCTGGCGCGCGCTGCCACCGGCCGACGCCGGATTGTGCAGCAACAGCGGCTATCCGCTGCATGCCCTGGAGACCGCGGAGGGCCTCAACGAGGCCCGGCTACTGGCCGGGGCCGAGGGCACGCTGGCGCTGGCGACCGCGCTGACCTTGAAGCTGCGTCCCCTGCGGCGCGAGCGCCGGGTTCTGTGCGCGCATTTCGCGCGCCTGGCTGATGCGCTGGGCTCGGTGGCCATGGCGCGCGAGGCGGGCGCGGGCGCCATCGAGCTGCTCGATGCCCATTTGCTCGAGCTGACCCGTCAGCATCCGGAACAGGCGGAGAATCGCTTCTGGCTGCGGGGGACGCCGGAGGCCGTGCTGCTGATCGAGTTCGCCGATGGGCGCGAGCCGGGCGCTCTGGCCACGCGGCTGCACGGCGCCGGCGCGGATGTCGTGCCCGAGGTCACGGGCGCGGAGGTCGAGCGGGTATGGAATCTGCGCCGGGCCGGGCTCGGCTTGCTGATGGGGGAGCCCGGTCCGCGCAAGGCCGTGACCGGGACCGAGGATACCGCGGTACCGCTGGATCGCCTGGTCGATTACGTGGCCGCGGCCGATGCCCTGGCCGCCCGCGAGGGGACGCGTTTCGTTCATTACGGTTCGGTCTCGCTCGGTCTCGTTCATCTGCGTCCGTTCCTCGATCTGAACGACCCCGCCGACCAGGCAAGGTATCGGCGCCTGCTCGATGCCCAGGCCTTGCTGGTGCGCGAGCACGGCGGAGTGCTGGCGACCAAGCATGGCGTGGGGCGGCTGCGAGCGCCCTGGCTCGAGGCGATGCTGGGCGCGCCCGCCCATCGTGCGATGCGGGCGGTGAAGTCGCTCTACGATCCGGACGGGCTGTTCAATCCGGGCAAGATTCTCGATGCCCCCGATCCGCTCACCGACCTGCGCGGCGGCGGCGCGGAGATCGCCGGCGGTGGCTTCCACTGGTCGCAGGAACGGGGGCTGGCCGATGCCGCTGGACGCTGCAACGGCGCCGGCGCCTGTCGCAAGGAGGCCAGCGAAGGACCGATGTGCCCCACGTTCCAGGCCACGCGCGAGGAGCGCGACGGCACGCGGGGGCGCGCCAACCTGTTCCAGCAGGCGCTTGCCGCCGAGGACCCCGAGGCCGCGCTGGCCGGTGACGACCTGCACGCGGCCTTGTCGCTGTGTCTCGCCTGCAAGGCGTGCCAGTACGATTGTCCCGCTCGGGTGGATATGGCGCGGCTGAAATCCGAGGCGCTCTACCGGCGGCACGAGCGGCGGAAAATGCCGCTGGCGGCGCGCGCGGCGGCGGATTTCGTGCCCCTGTCGGCGCTCGCCGCGCGGGCGCCGCGTATCGCCAACGCGCTCGGGTCGCTGCCGCCGGTACAACGGGCGCTGGGTCTCGAGCGCGCACCGCCCAAGCTGGCCCGCGAACCGCTCGCGGCCTGGGTGAGCCGCTACGGCGGCATGGCCGGTGGCGCGCCACCGGCGCGGGGCGCGGTGATCCTGGTCCAGGATCCGCACACGGCCTGGTACGAGCCGGGCATCGGGCGCGCCGCAATCCGGGTGCTGGAGGCGCTCGGGTGGCGCGTCCACCTCACCCCGCCGGTCTCCACGGGCCGTGCGGCCATCAGCCAGGGTGGGCTCGAACGGGCGCGGCGCGAGTTGGCCGAGTGGACGGTCTGGCTCGAGTCGACCTGCGAGGCGGCGGGTGCCGATGCACCGATACTCGGGCTGGAGCCGTCCGAGCTGCTGACGTTGCGCGACGAGGCGCCCGATCTCGTGCCGAGCGATTGGCGCCCGCGTATTGAGGCGCTGGCCGGGCGGGCGCTGCTGTTCGAGGAATGGCTGGTCGGCGAGTGGGAGACGGCCGCTGGCGCCGCGACCCTGGAAGCCGCGCGGAATCGGGAACCGGACCTCGGCGCAGTCGCGCTTCACGTGCATTGCCATGCCCGCGCCCTGGTCGGCACCGAACCCGCGCGTAAGGCGCTGGCGGCGCTACCTGGCGCGTCGGTGGACGTCATCGCGGCCGGCTGTTGCGGCATGGCGGGCGCCTTCGGCTACGGACGGGAGACGGCCGCGACCTCGCGCGCGGTGGCCGAGTTGGCGCTGGCCCCCGCAGTGCGCGCGCTTCCGGACGCGACCACCGTGGTGGCGCCGGGCGTGAGTTGTCGCCAGCAGATCCGCCACATGACCGGCCGCACGGCGCTGCACCCGGCCGAGGTGGTGGCGCGGGCGTTGGGCTTACCTACCGGATAGGAGCGAAATCCAGCGCGTACCGGGGGCAGGGCGCAGCACCGAGCGTTCGCGCTCGACGGTGGATCGCCACGTCGCCTCCGGCTCCTCGCGATGACTCCTTCCTTAGTCCAAGCGTCATTGCGAGCGGAGCGAAGCAATCCAGCGCTTTCCGGGGGTAGGGTGCAGAACCGAGCGGTCGCGCTCGACGGTGGATCGCGTCGTCGCCTCCGGCTTCTCGCGATGACTTGTTCGTTGGGGCGCGGTTGTAGGTCGGGCTTCAGCCCGACCGAATCGGGTACCACGTTTCGTCGGGCTGAAG
>JBBEEB010000085.1:0-3338 GCA_040880995.1 Halofilum sp. (in: g-proteobacteria) | reverse complement strand
GGGTCCTTGGCGGGTCTGCTGGTCTGCTATCCTTGCGTCCCGATGATCACCCTGGGGCGCGGCCTGTGAGCGCCGGAATCCTGTATACCGTTTCTGCGCCCTCCGGCGCGGGTAAGACCAGTCTCGTCCGGGCGCTGCTCGAGGCGGTGCCCTACCTCGAGCTGTCGGTCTCGCACACGACGCGGCCCCGGCGCGCGGGGGAGACCGAAGGGCTCGACTACTTCTTCGTCGATACCGCCGAATTCGAGCGGATGGTGGCGGAGCAGGCATTTCTCGAACATGCTCAGGTGTTCGACAATCATTACGGCACCTCGCGCCGCGCCGTCGAACAGACGCTGGAAAGCGGCCGCGACGTGTTGCTGGAGATCGACTGGCAGGGCGCGCGCCAGGTGCGCTCGGCGGTGGATCACGCGGTGTCCATTTTCGTGTTGCCGCCCTCGCGTGAGGCGCTCGCCGGCCGGCTGCGCGGGCGCGGGCAGGACAGCGACGAGATCATCGCCCGGCGCATGGCCGCGGCCATCGACGAGATGCGTCACTACGACGAGGCCAATTACCTGGTCGTGAACGACGAGTTCGCCGAGGCGCTGGCGGATCTAGAGGCGATCATCCGTGCCGGCCGCGTGGAGCAGCCTCGTCAGGCCGAGCGCCACGCCGATCTGATCCGCACGCTGCTGGCACCAGCGCCGGGTGTCGAGTAACATGGACAGAGCATTGATGTAACGCAGAGTGCGGGGCGTCGCCGACGCCCGCGCGATCGGACTAGGAGGGGCGGATGGCCCGCATTACGGTCCAGGATTGCCTGGAACACGTCGACAATCGCTTTGAACTCGTGCTGGCGGCCTCGCGCCGCGCGCGCAACATCTCACTTGGCGCCGATCCCCGCGTGCCGCGCGAGAACGACAAGCCGACGGTGATCGCCCTGCGCGAAATCGCCGAAGGCATGGTCGGCCGCGAGGTGCTCGACGAGCCTGCGGTCGAGGCCGAGCCGGAGCCGGAGTCCGAGGTCGCGGCTGAGCCCGAGACCGGCGTCGAAGCGGCGGCCGAATCCGGAGCCGCGGCGGCGCCCCCCGAGGCGAATAACGACGGCGCCGAGGGCGACGACGAGGTCAAGACGGAGCTTTAGTGGCCCCCGGCGGCGCCGGGCGGTCGATCTGAACCGGCGATGCCAACCACTTTATCCCTGCCTGACAGCCCGCACCGTCCGAGCGGCCGGGGCGCGTGGGCGCGCGGCGCGCACAGCGCCGCCGCTCTCCCGGGATGATGGCCGAGGAAATAATACAGGCGGACCTTACACGGGCAGCGGACGACGAGTCCGGCTATACCGTCGAGGATTTGTGCGCCGACCTCGAACCGAGGCTCGGCGAACAGGCGCTCGTCGAGATCCGACGTGCGTACGAGTTCGGTGCCCGCGCACACGAGGGGCAGCAACGCCTCAGCGGCGAGGCCTACATCACCCACCCGCTGTCGGTCGCGCGCACCGTGGCCGAGCTATCTCTCGATAGCGACAGCATCATCGCCGCGCTGCTGCACGACGTCCTCGAGGACACCAGCGTCTCGCGCGAAACGCTCGAGGCCGAGTTCGGTCCTCCCGTCGCGCGCCTGGTCGACGGCCTGTCCAAACTGACCCACCTTTCGTTCAACTCGCGCATCGAGCAGCAGGCGGCGAATTTCCAGAAGATGATGCTGGCCATGGTGGACGACGTGCGCGTCGTGCTGGTCAAGCTCGCCGATCGCCTGCACAACATCCGCACCATCGACGTGATGCCAATCGACAAGCGGCATCGCATCGCGCGCGAGACGCTCGACATTTACGCCCCCATCGCCAACCGCCTCGGCATCAATACCCTCAAGCACGAGCTCGAGGACCTGGCCTTCGCCGCCCTGTATCCGATGCGTTACCGCACGCTCGCCGCAGCGGTCAGCCGCGCGCGCGGCAACCGCAAGGAAGTGCTGCAGAAGATCGAGGTGTTGATGGTCGATCGGCTGCGCGACGAGGGCATCGAGGCGGAGGTCACCGGTCGCGAGAAACCGCTCTACAGTATTTACAACAAAATGAAGGAGAAGCACCTCTCGTTCCAGGAGGTGTTCGACAAGTTCGCCATCCGCGTCATCGTCGACGCGGTCGACAACTGCTACCGCGCGCTCGGCGTGCTGCACAATCTCTACAAGCCGGTGCCGGGGCGGTTCAAGGACTACGTCGCCATCCCCAAGGCCAACGGCTACCAGTCGCTGCACACGGCGCTGTTCGGTCCGCACTCCATCCCCATGGAGTTGCAGATCCGCACCCGTGACATGGATCGATTCGCCGAGTCCGGCATTGCCGCGCACTGGTTGTACAAGGCGCGCGGCGAGAGCGGCGAGCACCCGCTGAAGACGCACGGGGCGGCACGCGAATGGCTCAAGAGCCTGCTCGACATGCAGCAGTCCACCGGCAGCTCGGTGGAATTCCTCGAGCACGTGAAGATGGACCTGTTTCCCGACGAGATGTACGTCTTCTCGCCGCTGGGGGATATCTACAAGCTGCCGGCCGGCGCCACCGTGGTCGACTTCGCCTATGCCGTGCATTCGGACATCGGCCACACCTGCGTGGCGGCCAAGATCGACCGGCGATTGGCGCCGCTGTCGACCTCACTGCGCTCCGGTCAGACCGTCGAGATTGTCACCGCGCCCGGGTCCAAGCCCAGTCCCTTGTGGCTCAACTTCGTGGTCACGGCGCGGGCGCGCACGGCGATCCGGCATTACCTCAAGCACCAGGCCACCGAGGAGGCAGTCGAGTTCGGCCGGCGGCTGCTGCGGCGTCATTTGGCCCGGTTCGATCTGGGTTTCAAGGATATCCCCGAGGAGGTCCTGAGCGCCGTGCTCAAACAGCACGGCTACGCCGACGCGCAACAGCTCTGGACCGACATCGGCCTGGGCAACCGCCTGCCCAGCCAGGTCGCCCGCTGGCTCGTGCCCGAGGAACAGCAGGTCGCCGCGCAGCACGCGGACGACCCGCCGCGCGTGGAGCCGGTGCTGATCGAGGGTGGCGAGAGCATGGTCATCTCCTATGCCCGTTGTTGCCACCCGATCCCGGGCGACCCCATCCAGGGCTTTCTGTCCGGCGGCAAGGGCGTGGTCATCCACCGAGCCTCCTGTTCCAACGTCGCCGACTATCGGCGCCAGCCGGACAAGTGGCTGCCGGTCGAGTGGGCCCCGGTCGTCGATGCCGAGTTCTCCGCCTGCATTACGGTCGAGGTGATCGACCGCCGCGGCGTGCTGGCACGCATCGCCACGCTGATCGCGGATCAGGGCGCCAACATCGAGGCGCTCGATTTCGCCGACCAGGATGGGGTCGCCTC
>JBBEEB010000084.1:0-21936 GCA_040880995.1 Halofilum sp. (in: g-proteobacteria) | reverse complement strand
GTCGAGCTCGAACGCTCGGTTCTGCACCTTGCCCACGGTCAGCAATGGATTGCTTCGCTTCGCTCGCAATGACCTCGTCGTGGCCCGGATCCGCGTAGCCCAGATGGAACGTCAGCGGAATTTGGGACGGGACCTGGATTGCTCGGCGCGTCCTGCGCCGAGCCCTTCGGGTTCACGCGCCAATCCGTTCCTACGGATTGGTCCGTCCAGCTGCATCCAGGCTATGGCGGCTGGCTGAGCCGCAGTAGCGGCGCTCTTCTACCCGCGGTCGTTAAGCAGCAGGGCCCTTACATATCGGCGCGAACCTCACCCCGCCCTTACGCTGCGCATTCCACCGATCAACGCAGCTCCGACTGACACGCCGGCAGCATTCGTATTGATTCGTGTCCATTCGTGGTTCAAAGCTCTTCTGATCGCTCTCAGTCGACGCCCCCGGCGGCCATCGCTCCGCCGTCCATCTCGGCCCAGGCGGGTAACCACCGGGCGGCGCCGCCAAGTTCGGCGTGATGGTGGCGCCAGTTGGGGTCGAGCCTGGCCAGGAGGCGCCAGAAGCGTGGCGAGTGGTTCAGATGGCGAGTGTGGGCCAGCTCGTGCAGCAGGACATGGTCCACCAAGGCCGGCGGCAGGAATAGCAGCTTGTAGTTGAGGCTGATCGTGCCGCGGCCGGAGCAACTGCCCCAGCGCGTGCGCTGGCCGCGAACGGCGACGCGCCGGTATTCCAGGCCATGTTGGCTGGCCAGGACGGACAGGCGCTGGGGTAGGAACTCGCGCGCGCGGCGCTTGAGCCAATCGGCGAGCAACATCCGCGCATGTCCCTCGTCCGCCGCGCCGGCGACGCGGACCCGGTCCCCGCTGCAGCTCACACGGGGGCGATCGGCGGCGGCCTGCTCCACCGTGTAGCGCACACCCAGGGCGCGTAGCTCGAGCGCGTCCGGCACGGGTTCGTCCGGCCGGTCAAAGGCGCGGGCGTTGGCCGCCACCCGCTGGCGCGCGCGCCGCACCCAGTCGTGCTTGTCGCGGACGAACTCGCGCACGGCCGTTTCGGGCGTGCCCTCCGGCACGACCACGACCACGCCCCCGCGCGCCGAGACGTCAATCCGTAGTCGGCGGGCGCGGCGCGAGATGCGGCGTTGATAAGGTTCGGTGTCCACGCGGTCCGCAAGTGTCTGGGAACCATCCCGTTTCATTACAACACAACCGTTGCGCGGCTTGCGCCCGATCGTGCTGCTTTCGAGCGTGAGGCCCGGAACCGCCGCGGCCGCTCGATCAACGCCGTTAGGTCTGATTCAATGGGCGCCGCCGCGCGCGGGAGACACGCGCCGCGCAGCTCCCACGAATGCCCGTGCCGCATTCATTCCATATTCTCGCGTCGATCGCCGCTCGAGCAGCCGGGGCCTCGCGGGCGGTGCCGTGGCGCGGCAACCCACACCCACCGGAGGTAACCATGGCTACGGTCACGCTCGACGGAAATCCCAGTCAGACTTGCGGCGAACTGCCGGCCGAAGGCGCGAAGGCGCCGGACTTCAAGCTGACCGACAAGAAGCTGAAGGATCGCTCGCTCAGCGATTTCGAGGGGCAGCGAAAAGTACTCAACATCGTGCCCAGCCTGGAGACTCCGGTCTGCGCGGCGCAGGCACGACGCTTCAACGAAGAGGCCGCTTCGCTCGAGAACACCGCCGTATTGGTGGTTTCCGCGGACCTTCCCTTCGCGCAGGGGCGCTTCTGCCAGACGGAAGGGATCGAGGGCGTGAAGACGCTTTCGACGCTGCGCTCCGATTTCGCACGGGATCATGGCGTCCGCATCGAGGACGGGCCGTTGGCGGGGCTTTGCGCGCGCGCCGTGCTCGTGCTCGATAGCGACAACACCGTGCTCCATTCCCAACTGGTCTCGGAAATCGGTCAGGAGCCGGACTACGACGCCGCGCTCGCCGCACTGCGCTGATCCAGGACTAGCCGGTCGCCTGCTCGGCGGCCGGCCGTTGCGGCATCGTCTCCAGTTCGGCGCCCCCCCACAACGCAGCCAGCGGTTGCTCCAGAGTTGTCCGCTCCCCGCTCGTCCAAAAGCGTTCCGAACCACGCCGGGATCCGCCCCGTAGCATGCCCTCCGCCTCCAGCCGCCGCGCCAATTCGCGCGCGACCGCGGGACCGGTGTCGATGATGTCCACGCTGGGGCCCACCGCACGCGCGATCTCGGCGCGCAGAAACGCGAAGTGGGTGCAGCCGAGTACCACGACGTCAGCCCCGGCCTCCAGCAGCGGCGCGACCGCCGCGTCCACCAGCGCCTGCCGCCGCGCCGCCGACATGGCGCAGTCCTCGGCGGCCTCGACCAGTTCGGGGCAGCGACGCGTAATCACGTCGACCTCGCCGGCGTAGCGTTCGAGCAGCCCGGCAAAACGCGCGCTGGCCAGCGTGCCACCCGTGCCGAGTACGCCGATGACACCGTTGCGCGTCGCCGCCGCGGCCGGTTTGACCGCCGGTTCCATGCCGATCACCGGCACCGTGAGCTCCGCGCGCAGGGCATCGGCCGCGACCGCGGTGGCGGTATTACAGGCGACGACGATGGCCTTGGCACCGCCCGCGACCAAGGCGTCGGCGACGTGGCGCGATCGCGTCAGGACCGCGCCGGCCTCGCGCTCACCGTAGGGAAAAAGCGCGTGGTCGGCGCAGTAGAGCAGGTGCTCCTCGGGCAGCGCCGCGCGGATCGCGCGCAGCACGGAGAGTCCGCCGAAGCCGGAGTCGAACACGCCAATGGGGCCTAGCTGCGCCATGCGCGCATTGGACCTTGTCGGCCGCATGGCCGCAAGCTTGTGACCGTCAGCCATTGATCTCGTCGAGAGCGTTCGTCCGCGACGCGGGCGCGTTACCCACAAAGCGCCTCACGGCCAACGCGCCAGCGCCACGCCAACGCTCACACGATTGCTCGCCTGATCGAAGTCGACCATGGCATCGCCGTAGCCGTGGCGGTACTCGACGAACAAGTCCAGCCTGGGCTGGTCGGTGGGCACGCGGTAGTCGATCACCACCGTCGAGCGGTTGGTGTCGGGCTGAAGATTGTTGCGCAGCCGCAGGTGCACGGTCGCCTCGCCGAGGGCGCGGTACCAGTCGAATTGCACACGGCCAAAGTAGTCGGCGACCTCGTCCGGCTCGGCATTGCCGCTGCTGGGCAGCGGGTACCAGGCGCGATACTCGAAGGCCTGCTCGCCATCGTCGAACAACAGGCCCGCGCCGAGGCGGTTGAAGGCGCGCGAGCGCCATCGGCCCCGGCCGTCGGAGAGGTGGTTGAGGCGCACCGTGAGCAGCGCGGGCTCGACGCCAAAGATGCGCGCCGAGGGGCGGTAGGCGTAGATCAACTCGGGCTCGTAGTTGGTCTCGCGCACGGGATGGGACTCGTCCCCGTTGTAGGCCTGCCACCAGCCTTTCTGCGTATAGCCCAGCCACAAGTCGCCGCGGTCGGTCAGCAGATCCGGCGCCAATAGCGTCTTGACGCTTACCTGGTACATCGCCTCGACATGATCGAGCTCAATCGCCCCTTCGCCGGGCAGCGGCGACTGCTCGCCCTGTTTTTCGTTAATCGATAGCGGCAGGAAATACACCGGACGATGGGGCACGATCTGGAACTGCTCGGCCGCACCCGGCCCGGTCGCCCAATCATCCGCCACCAGGGCGGCGCCCACCGGCGGGCCGAGGACACAAAGCCCGACGACCACCCAGCCCACGACCCCGCGTGCAGGTACAGCGCGCATTTCTCCCCCATGGGTAGGCCGCAACGCCCGAGTGGGCGCGCAGCAAGGCTAGTGGGCTAGTGGGCCCTGCCGGGCGGGGAGTGTAGTCGCTCACCGGGCGACTGCATGGGGGCGACGGCGTGTGCGCCGCACAGATTGGTCGTACGGCCCGCGCAAGGACAGCGAAACGCGCGTCAGGTCACGATTCGGCCCGGCGTTGAACCGGAGGCGCCCCGATTCGAGCTGTGCTGCAGCCAGGCGCCTACGCGGCGATCAACGCCCGGAGTCAGGCGTCGGAAGCGGCGGAGGGGGGCGCGGACCAGCCCCCGCCCAGAGCGCGGTAGAGCGTCGCGGTGGCGGCGAAGCGATCGCGCACGGCGGTGCTGACGGCGAGTTCCGCGTCGAGCAGTGCGCGCTGGGCGTCGAGTACTTCGATGAAGCTGGTGTAGCCACCTTCATAGCGTCGCTCGGCGACCACGAGGGTGCGCTGCAGGGCCGCGACCTGGCGCTGGCGCGCCTGCAGGCGCTCGTTGGCGGTCTCCAGCAGGGTGAGCGCATCGCGCACCTCGCGGAAGGCGGTGCGCACGGTGGTGCGATACTGCAGTTCGGCCTGATCGCGCACGGCTTCGGCGGTCTCGACGTTCGCCCGGATGCGCCCGAAATCGAGCAACGGCGTGAGCAGCGACGCACCCGCACTCCAGTTCCCGGCCGCCGGGGAGAACAGATCGCCCGCATCCAGCGCCTGCGTGCCGACCATGGCGCTCAGATTCAGGCTGGGAAACCACTGCGCCTTGGCGCCGCCGATGTCGGCGTTGGCCGCGATCATCAGGGCCTCGGCCGCGCGCACGTCCGGTCTGCGCTCGAGCAGTTCGGAAGGCAGCAGGTCCGGGCGCTCGGCGGGCAGACGAATCTCGTCCAGGGGCGTACCCGGCAGGGATTCGTCGGCCATGAGCTCGCGCGGGTTCTGGCCCACGAGCACGCCCAACGCGTTCTCGAGCCGCTCCACCTGATGCCGTAAACCCGGGACCTCGGCACGAACGCTTTCCAGCTCCGCCTGGGCCTGGCGGTACGTGAGTTCCGTCGTGGCGCCGGCCTCGTAGCGCGAGCGCTGAATCCCCAGATTCCGTTCACGCGACTCGGCCGTGCGCTGGGCGATCTGTAGCTGGCGTTCCGCCGCACGCAGCTCGAAGTAGGTGGTCACGACATCCGAGATCACGGACAGGCGCACGGCGTCAGCGGCGTAGGCCGACTCCAGCAATCGCGCGCGGGCGGCCTCCTCACCCCGATCCAGACGACCCCAGAGGTCGAGTTCATAGTCGAGCACACCGGCAATGCCGTACTGCGTGAAGGGCTCGCCGCCGCCGACCGTGTCGGCGACCTCGCTTTGCTCTTGCCGGGTCGCCTCCGCCTGCAGATCCAGGCGCGGCAGCTGTTCGGCCTCGGCCAAGCCGAGCTGCGCGCGCGCCTGACGCACGCGCGCCGCTTGCGTCTGGATTTCGAGGTTCTCCGCCGTGGCGCGCTCGACCAGCGCCTCCAGTGCGGGATCCTCATAGCGCTCCCACCACGATGACCAGTCCTCGCGCTGCTCGGCCGGCAGCATGTCCGGGTCCTCCCAGTCCGCCGGCAGGCTCAGGTCGGGCCGTTCGTAATCGGGACCCACGGCGCAGCCAGTGATCAACAGCACCGCCCCAACCAGCGTCAGGGATCGGCGGGCTGAGCGCGCGGCGGGCATCGGAGTGTTCGCGGGAACGCCCGGATCAGTCATCGGTGGCATCCCCCCGGTTGCGGTTGCGGTACCAGGTGGCGAGGTCCTCGAGCAACATGTAGAACAGCGGCACGAACAGCAGCGCCAGCGTACTCGCCGCGACCATACCGCCGACCACCACGGTGCCGATCTCCTGGCGGCTGGCCGCACCCGCACCGGTGGCGAACACCAGCGGCAGCGTGCCAATGATGAACGTCATCGCCGTCATCATGATGGCGCGGAAGCGCTGTCGCGCCGCGCCCTGGGCGGCCTCGAACGAGGACGCGCCCTCGCGGCGGTTCTGCGCTGCGAACTCGACGATCAGGATGGCGTTCTTGGCCGCCAGGCCGATCAGCACGAGCAGGCCTACCTGGAAATAGATGTCGTTGGGGAAGCCGCGCAGCGTGGCCGCCAGCGCCCCACCCATCACGCCGAAGGGCACGGCGCTGGCCACCGCCAGCGGCAAGGTCCAGCGCTCGTACTGCGCCGCGAGGATCAGGAACACCATCAGCAGACCGAGACCGAATGCGAGCCCCCCCGCACCGCTCGCGGCGTCGAGCTGATAGGCCTCGCCCACCCAGCCGAGAACCTTGTTGCTATCGCCCGCGAAGACCTCGGCCGCGACCGCCTCGGCCGCCGCCTTGGCCTCGCCGGTGGTGAAGCCGGCCGCCGGGTCGGCCATGAACTTGGCCGCCGAGTAGACGTTGAAGCGATTAATGATATCGGCGCCCGGCTCACGCTTGAGCTCGACCAGCGAGCTGACGGCGACCATCTCACCGTCCTGGGAGCGCACGAATATACGGCGCAGATCATCGGCACGGTCGCGGAACTCGGCATCCGACTGCAGATTCACTTGCCAATTGCGCCCGGAGAGCGTGAAGTCGTTGACGTACAGGCTACCGAAGGTGCTCTGAAGCGCCTCGAAGATCTGATCGACGGGCACACCGGCTGCACGCGCCTTCTCTCGGTCGACGTCAGCGGTGTAGCGCGGGATGCTGGTATCGAGCGTCACGCGGGCATTGGTGAGTTCGGGGCGCTCGTTGGCGGCCGCGGCGAGGCGCTGACCGAATCCTTCGAGCTCCTTGGTGGTGGCGTCGCCGCGTACCTGGAGGTAGCCCTCAACGCCGCCGGTGAGCGACAGCCCCTGAATGGGGGGCGGCACGAAGGCGACCACCTGCGCTTCGGGGATGCTGGCGCCGATGCCCATGATCTTGCCGGTCAGGGCGCTGGCATGCTGGTCCGGCCGCGTGCGTTCGTCCCAGTGCGCCAGATTGGCGAAGCCGGCGCCCGAGTTGGAGCGCAGTGACGAGGCGATGATGTCGAAGCCGGCGAACGAGGTGAAATCGTCGATCTCGTCCAGGGCCAGCAGACGCTCGGAGATCTGATCCCGTACGGCCTCGGTGCGGCCGAGCGCCGACGCCGGCGGCAAGCTGTAGGAGACCAGGGCCACGCCCTGGTCCTCCTGCGGCACCAGCCCCGAGGGCATCCGGCCCATCATGTACACCGTGCCTGCCAGCACCAGCGCGAACAGGGCCACCCCGATCACGCTATGACGCAGCAGAAAACCGACGCTGGCAACGAAGCTGCGGGTGACATACTCGAAGCCGCGATTGAACAGGCGGAACGGCAGCGCCAACTTCTTCGGCTCGCGATCGAGCAGCAGCGCACACATGGCCGGCGTCAGCGTCAACGCGACCACGCCGGAGACCACGATGGACACGGCGATGGTCACCGCGAACTGACGATAGAGTTCGCCGGTGAGGCCGCCGAGGAAGGACACCGGCGCGAATACGGCCACCAACACCAGCGTCGACGAGATCACCGCGCCGGAGACCTGGCGCATGGTCTCGATCGACGCTTCGCGCGCCTTCATGGCGTGCTCGGTGATCAGGCGCTCGACGTTCTCCATCACGATGATGGCGTTGTCGACCACGATGCCGATCGCCAGCACCAGCCCAAACAGCGTCAGCAGGTTGACCGAGAAGCCGAGCAGCTGCATGCCGGCGAAGGTGCCGATCAGCGACACCGGGATCGCCGCCACCGGGATCAGCGTGGCGCGCAGGTGCTGCAGGAACATGAAGGTGACCAGCACGACCAGCGCCACCGCGATGATCAGCGTGGTGAACACCTCCTGGATGGAGATCTCGACGAACTCGGAGGTGTCATAGGGCACCGTGTACTCGAGGTCTTCGGGAAAACGCTCGGATACGTCGTCGAGCGTGGCGCGGACGTTCTGCGCCGTCTCCAGCGCATTGGCGCCCGGTTGCAGATAGATTCCGAGCGGCACGGTCGGCTGACCGTTGTAGCTCGCCGAGAAGGCGGAGTTCTGGGAGCCCAACTCTGCGCGCGCGACGTCGCCCAGGCGCAGCGTGCCGCCCTCGGCGTCTGACCGCAGGATGATGTTCTCGAATTCCTCCGGCTCGGAGAGCTGTCCCGGCGCGGTCACGGTAAAGGTGAACGCCTGATCGCGCGGCATCGGTTGGGCACCGAGGCTGCCCGCGGCGAACTGGGCGTTCTGCTCGCGCACGGCGGCGGCGACATCGGACGGCGTGAGATCGTACTGCGCGAGCTTGTCCGGCCGCAGCCAGATGCGCATGGAATAGTCCTGCGAACCGAACAGCGACGCATCGCCCACGCCCGGCAGTCGCACCAGTTCGTCGAGCACGTTGAGCAGCGCGTAGTTGCTGATGAACAGGGTGTCCTGGCTGCCATCGGGCGAGAACAGCACCGGGACCATCAGCATGTTCGAGGACTGCGCCTGGACCCGCACGCCCTGATCACGCACCTGCTGCGGCAGGCGGGCGCTCGCCGCCTGCACGCGGTTGTTGACGTTGATCGCCGCCTGGTCGGGGTCGGTGCCCATCTCGAACGAGACGGTGATACTCAGGCTGCCCGCGTCGGTGCTGGTCGACTCCATGTAGAGCATGTCGTCGACGCCGTTGATCTCCTGTTCCAACGGCGCGGCGACCGACTCGGCCAGGACCTCGGAACTGGCGCCCGGGTAGCTCGCCTGCACCGACACCGTGGGCGGGACGACGTCCGGGTATTGCTCAACCGGCAGCGCCCGCAGCGAGGCCGCGCCGGCGAGCACCACGATGATGGAGATGACCGAGGCGAAGATCGGCCGATCGATGAAGAAACGCAGCATTACTGGCGCTCCTCGCCATCGCCGTTACCGCCGCCGGGATTGACCTCCATGCCGTCGGAAAGGCCCGCCAGCCCGGAGACCACGACCCGGTCGCCCTCATCCAACCCGGACGCGACCACCTGACCATCCGGCACGACGGGCCCGAGTTCGACGGGTACCGCACTGGCGACGTTGTCGTCGCCGATGACGAATAAGGTCGGCCCATCACCGCTGGAGGCGACCGCGGCCTCGGGGACGACAGCCACGCCTTCCAGCGTCGCGGTACGGATCTCGACCCGAACGAACATGCCCGGCCGCAGAAGCCGGTCTGGGTTGGGGAACACGGCCCGCGTGCGCACGGTGCCGGTCGCCGGGTCGATCCCGGCTTCGGTGAAGTCGACTTCGCCGGATTCGTCGTAGCGTTCGCCGTTGGGCAGCAGCAGGGCCACCTCGCGGCTACCGTTCACCGCTTCGCCTGCCATCGCCCGGCGCGCCTGGCCTTGAGCCAGCGCATCACTCTCGGGCAGGGAGAAACGCACGTGCATCGGATCAAGCTGGGTGACGGTCGTCAGCAGATCGCCGCGATTGGCCAACCCGCCTTCTGGCAGTACCTCCAGGCTGGTGACGCCGGCGACCGGCGCGTCCACCCGGGTGTAGGAGAGTTCAATCTCGGCCGACTGCACGGCCGTGTCGGCCACGGCCAATTCGGCGCGCGCGAGTTCCAGTGCGGATTGCGCCTGATCGCGTTCGCGCGTGCTGATGGCATCGTCCTCGTATAACGAGGAGACACGATCCCAGTCGCGCTGTGCCTGGCGCACGCTCGCCTGGGCACGCTGACGTTCGGCCTGCGAGCGCGCCAGGGCGACGCCGAAGGGCTCCGGATCGATCTGAAACAACTGCTCGCCGGCCTCGACGTACGCCCCTTCGTTATAGGTGCGCCGCGAAACGATGCCCTCGACGCGGGCGCGGACCTGGACCTCGCGGGCGCCATGAATACGCCCGGCGTACTCCTCGCGCACGTCGACATCCTCCAGCGAGACGGTCGCGGTCTGCACCGTCGGCGGCGGTGCTTGGCCCGCCGCGTCGGCCTGCGATCCATCGTCGTCCTGACTGCAGGCGGAGAGCACAAGCAACAAAACCAAAACGGCCGCGCTTCGCTGTACGAGCGCATACGGCTGCGCGGGGACGAATTTCATCTCTATGACTCCGGGCCATGGCGGCAGTGGCGGGGGACCTGCCACCGATGTGAAGCGAATCACGGGAGGGTACATACATACGCGCATGTATGTCAAAATGATTTACCCTGTGAGACGCAATTCGACGATCATCCTTCGCCATGACCCGAAAGACCAAAGCGGAAGCCGAAGCGACCCGCGAGCAGTTGCTCGACGCGGCCGAGGAAGCGTTCCTCGAAAACGGCGTGGCGGGCACCTCGCTCGAGGCCATCGCGCGGCGTGCCTCGCTGACGCGCGGCGCCGTGTACTGGCACTTCCGCGACAAGGCGGATCTGTTCGAAGCCATGGTGCGGCGGGTACGCCCGCCGTTGAGCGAACTGGTCGAACACTTGCGCACGGAGCACCAGGGCGAACCGCTCTCGGTGGTGCGCAACCTCTGCGAGTACGGCCTGCGCCGCCTCGCCGACGATCCGCGCCATCGGCGCGTGTCCACCATCCTGCTGCATTGCTGCGAGCACGTCGGCAACGCCGACAACGCCGTCACGCGCCAGGATAAGGCCGCACAGGAATTCATCGAGCTCATGGAGCAGCAATTCGCGCGCGCGGCCGAACAGGGCCGGCTCCATCCCGCCCTCACCCCGCAGACGGCAGCTCGGGCACTGCATGCCTACATGGCCGGACTGTTCTCCCAGTATCTGCGTGATCCGGCGCAGTTCGACCTGACCGGGGACGCCGAGCCCCTGGTCAGTGCTTTCTTCGAAGGCATCAGCCGCTAAGCCGGACCCTGCCGCGGGGCGCTCGTGCCCCGCGGCCCTCGCCTCAACTCGGCGCGGCCTGGTGGTCGCGCGCCAACACCAGATAGATCGCTGGCAGCACGAACAGGGTGAACAGCGTGCCGATGGTCATGCCGGTGGCGATGATCAGCCCCATCGAGAAGCGCGCGCCGGCACCGGCGCCGGCGGCCAGCATCAGCGGCATGACGGCGAGCACCAGCGCGGCCGTGGTCATCAGCACCGGTCGCAGGCGGATGGCGGCAGCGTGCTCGATCGCCTGGCGCTTGGCGTAGCCCTGGCGCTGGAGCACGTTCGCGAACTGCACGATCAGGATGCCGTGCTTGGAGATCACGCCGATCAGCGTCACCAGCCCCACCTGGGTATAAATATTGATCGAGGTGATGCCCAGGCTGGTGAAGATCAACGCCCCCGAGACCGCCATCGGCACGGTGACCAGGATGATCAGCGGATCGCGGAAGCTCTCGAACTGGGCCGCCAGCACCAGGAAGATGACGGCCAGAGCCAGGAAGAAGGTCACCATCAGCGCGCTGCCTTCCTGCACGAACTGGCGTGACTGACCGGCATAGTCGACCGAGTAGCCGGCCGGCAGCACCTCGGCGGCGATCCGCTGCAGGGACTCGAGTGCCTCACCCGTAGACACACCCGGGCGCAAGACGCCCGAAATGGTAGCCGAGTTGAGCTGCTGAAAGCGGCGCAACTGTTGCGGCTGCACCCCGCGCTCGATCGAGATCAGGCTCGACAACGGGATCAGATCGCCGCTCTGCGCGCGCACGTGATAGTTCTCCAGGTCCTCGGGCTTGATGCGGGACATCCGCGAGACCTGCGGGATGACCTTATAGCTGCGCCCCTGCTGATCGAACCGATTGACGAAGCCGCCGCTGAGCATCGAGGCCAGTTCCTGCCCCAGCTCCGACATGGTGATGCCGAGATCGGCCGCCTTGTCGCGATCGATATCGACGTGCACTCGCGGCTTGTCGTAGTTCATGTCGGATTGGGCAAAGACGAACAGGCCAGACTCGTTCGCCCGCTCCAGCATCCGCTCGGAAACCTCGTAGAGCTGGCGTTCGTCGTCGGTGGTGCCGATGACGAACTGCACCGGCAACCCGCCCGCGGTGCCGGGCAGCACCGGCGGCTGAAAAGCGGCCGACTGCAGGCCGGCGATCTTGCCGATCTCCTCCTGCACGATCGCGCTGACGTCGGCGGTGGATTGCTCGCGCTGGGACCACGGCTTGAGAGCGAGGCCGGTCATCGCCTGATTCGTCTGCGGCGGGCCGCCGAAGGTGATGCCGTTGAGCTGGAACATGTGCTCGAGCGCGTCCAGGTCCCCGCCGATACGGGAAACCTCTTCGGTGTATAGCATGGTCTGATCGAGCGTGGCCGTCGGCCCGGCGGTGGACTGCACCAGCATGAAGCCCTGGTCCTCATCCGGGGCCAGTTGAGATTCCGAGGTGGAGTAGAGGAAGTAGCAGCTCACCAGCACCACGGCGCCGAACACCAGGATCACCGGCAGGGTATCGAGCGCGCCGTGCAGACGCCGCTCGTACCAGTTCTGGAAGCGTCCGAAGACGCGATCGAGGAACGCTTCGAGGCGTCCCTGTTTTTCGCCGTGCGTGTGCCCCTTGAGGATCTTGGAGCACAGCATGGGCGAGAGCGTCAGCGCGACCACGCCCGAGACCAGCACGGCACCGGCCAGTGAGAACGCAAACTCGGAGAACAGCGTGCCGGTAAGACCGCCGACGAAACCGATCGGCGCGAACACTGCCAGCAGCGTGAGCGTCATGGCGATGATCGGGCCACCGAGTTCGCGCGCGCCGCGCAACGACGCATCCAGAGGGGTCTGCCCTTCCTCGATGTGCCGGTGAATGTTCTCCACCACGATGATGGCGTCGTCGACCACCAGTCCGATGGCGAGCACCATCGCCAGCAGGGTCAGCTGATTGATCGAATAACCGAGCACGAGCATGACGAAGGCCGCACCGATGATCGACAGCGGTACGGCCACCACCGGGATCGCGACACTGCGCATCGATCCCAGGAAGGCGAAGATCACCAGCACCACGATGATGACGGCCTCGATCAAGGTCATCACCACTTCGTTGATCGACTCCTCGATATATTCAGTGGCGTCGTAGGGGATGGCCGAATCGACGCCGGCCGGCAGCTCATCGACGATATCCGGATAAACGTCACGCACGCCGGCGACGACATCGAGCACATTGGTGCCGGCCGCGGGCTGGATACCGATGAACACGGCCGGTTCGCCGTCGAACAGCACCGCGTTGTCGTAGGTCTCGGCGCCGAGCTGTACATCGGCGACATCGCTCAGGCGCACCGTGGCGTTCCCGCCACGGCGAATCACGAGATCACGGAACTCCTCCTCCGAGCTGATGTCGGTCCCGGCGGTGAGGTCGAGCGTGATCATGTGGCCGCGCGTGGAACCCACGGCCGTCTGGTAGTTGTTATCCGCCAGCACTTGGCGCACCTGCGCCGCGGTAACTCCCAGCGAGGCCATCTGCTTGGGCTTGAGCCAGATGCGCATGGCGAAGTTGCGTGCACCGATGATCTCCGCGCTCTGGACGCCGGATACCGTGTTCAGCTTCGGCTGCACGACGCGAGTAAGGTAATCGGTGACCTGGTTGTTGCCGAGCGTGTCCGAATAGAAGCTCATGAACATGACCGGCGTCTGCTCCCCCACCTGCAGCTCGATGGTGGGATCCTCCGCTTCCTGAGGCAGCTCGCCGCGCACCTGATTGACCTTCGAGGTGATCTGAGTCAGCGCATCGTAGGGGTTGTAGTTGAGCTCGAGGTTGGCGGTGACGATCGACGCGCCCTGGCTGCTGGTGGACTCGAGATAATCGATGCCCTGCGCGCTGGCGATGGCGTTTTCCAGCGGCGTTGTAATGAAGCCCTTGATCAGCTGGGCATCGGCCCCCGTGTAGTTCGTCTGCACCGTGACCTGCGCGTTCTCGGCCTCCGGATACTCGCGCACGGTCAGCCCGAGATAGGCGCGCGCGCCCAGCAGCACGATCAGGAGGCTGATCACCGTGGCCAGCACCGGGCGCCGGATAAAGATGTCCGTGAAGTTCATGGCGCGCGCCGGCCTCAGCTATTTCCAAGCTCTGGGGATGGGTCGCTCGACGGTGCCACGGAGTTGTCGATGCGCACGCGGGTGCCGTTACGCAGTTTCAACTGCCCGCTGGTCACGACCCGCTGGCCAACGCTGATGCCGTCGAGGATCTGCACCTCGCCGCCGCGGTTCTCTCCGGTCTGCACGAACACCCGCTCGACGGTCAGCACGGGGGCATCGTCGTCGCCTTCCGGTTGGCCCTCGCGTACGACGAACACCGAATCGCCGTACGGGTTGTAGGTAATCGCCGTACGGGGCAACGTGACCACGTTATCCGTCTGGGGCAGTTGCACCGCCACGTCGACGAACATGCCCGGTTGGAGCAGCCTCTCCTCGTTGGCCAGCCGGCCGCGGATATCGGCGTTGCGCGTGGAGACATCCACCTGCGGGCTGATCGCGGTGACCTGCCCCTCGAAACTGCGCTCGCCGAAGGCGTCGACCCGGGCAGTCAATTCCTGACCGGCACGCACCCGGGGAAGCTGACTCTGGGGCAACGCGAAGTCGACATCGATCGGCTCGAGCGTCTGCAGCGTCGCGATCATCCGGCCGGTGTCGATGTACTGGCCCGAGTCCACCTGGAGAATACCGAGGCGGCCGGAAAACGGTGCCGTGATGGTCTTTTTGTCCAGGCGCGCCTGGATGCCGGCCACGCGCGCTCGCGCCTGCTCGAGTTGGCTCTGCGCGCGATCAACCGCGGACTGCGAGGCGGCATTCTGCTCGCGCAGTCGGCGCTGGCGATCGATCTCGAGCTGGGCAAGCTGCGCCTCGGCCTGGGCGCCGCGCAGCTCGGCCTGCAGCTCAGCGGCATCCAGGCGCACGATGACCTGCCCCTGCTCGACCGCCGCCCCGTCCTCCACGGCGACCTCGGTAACCCGGCCGTTGATCTCCGCAGTCAGATCGATGCCCTGGACCGCGCGCAGACTGCCCACCGCCGACAGCGTGGGTTGCCAGACAGTCTCTTCGGCCGCGGTCGCGGAGACGGTCTCCGTTGGCGGCGGCTGGTTCGACATGGCTTGGTCAATCTGCTGCGAGACGTACCAGTTGAAGCCAAAGACGCCGCCGAAGACGAGGGTCAGGCCCAGGATGGTGAAGAACATGCGCTTCTTCATGCGTCGCTTTCTCCCTCGGCGTCCTTTTGTTCGTCGCGTAGGCCGTCGAGCAGCACCCGCGCCACCAGGGTCGCGTAGCGCTCACCGTCGTCGACAAAATCCACGCCCGGCAAGTGCCGCAGCAGATGCTGCGATTGAAACAGCATGGTGTTACACGCGATCGCGAGCGTCGCGATCAGCGCAGGCGGAATATCCCGGGCGAGGCCCCCCTGCCTCTGCGCCTGCTCGAATAGCCCGGTAAGCTCCGCGAAGTGCTCGCCGAAGACCTCACTGGCCAGCGCCTGGCCGCGGCTGGGGCCGCTTTCCAGGATCTCGCGCAGGATGAGCCGAGCGAGGTCCGGATGCTCGCGCATGCGCGCAAAATCCCGCCCGATCAGCTCTCGCAGCTGCTCGCCGAAATCCTGGTTCTGTTCGATCAGCCTCTCGGTCCCCGGCTCGAAGTAAGCCCGGGCCGCGCGCATGACCTCAAGGTATAGCGCGTCCTTGGATCCGAAATGATGGAACACATTGGCCTTGCTGATACCCGCGCGCTGCGCGATCGCGCTCATCGAGACGCCGTCGTAACCGGATTCGCCGAACAGGTCGGTCGCAGCGGCCAGGATCTCGTCGCGCCCCGCGGAACGCTGCGGGCCGCCGGGGTTTGGCGGGGGCTCGGACACGCATTATACTCGGGGCTGACCGGTCGGTCGGTTAGTGTAGCGTGTGCAGCGCACCGCGGCAAAATCCGAGTACTTGTCGGTCATAGCGAAAGCCCGTACCCTCGCCGGGTTTTTGAGTGGCGGTTGACGGCCCTTTTTAGTTTGTCTAGCCGACGCACTGTGGCCGAGGATCACGAGTAATGGAAGAAATGAACTTCGAACGTGCGCGCTTCAATATGGTCGAGCAACAGGTCCGTCCCTGGACCGTGCTCGATGGCGACGTGCTGCGCGTGTTGCGCACCCTCCCGCGCGAGCATTTCGTGCCCGAGATGTACAGGCGTCTGGCCTATTCCGACACCCGCATTCCGCTGGGTCACGGACAGTCCATGATGGCGCCCGTGGTCGAGGGACGGATGCTGCAGGGCCTCGAGCTCCATCCGGACGATCAGGCACTGGAGATCGGCACCGGCAGCGGTTTCCTCACGGCCGGCCTGGCGCAACTCGCGCGTAGCGTCGAGTCCGTGGACATCTACGAGGATTTCACGCGCACCGCGGGCGAGCGCCTGCGCGCGCTGGACATCAGCAACGTGACCCTGGCCACCGGCGACGCCGCCCAAGGCTGGGAGAACGGCCGTCAGTACGACGCCATCGTGCTCACCGGGGCCGTACCCGAGGTGCCGGAAAGCTACCGCTATGCGTTGCGCCCGGGCGGGCGCCTCATCGCGATCATCGGCGACCGCGACCGGCCCATCATGGAAGCCGTGCAGATCGTGCGGACAGGGGCCGAGGAGTGGTCGAGCGAGAGCCTGCTCGAGACCTGGGTCGAGCCACTGGTCAACGCCGCGCGCCCCGCACGCTTCCAGTTCTGACGCCAGCCGGAAACGGGGCGAGAACCCGGGCGAGCGCGGTCGACCTGAGACGATTCAGCGGCGCTGACGCGGCCAGACGCGGCCGTTCGGTCTAGTGTCCTGGGTGGCTGATTCGCGAATCAGCCTAGACTCAGCGCCGGCAATCAAGGAAGCCCTATGTCCGCGCACCGACCGCCCCTTCGCCTGATCGCCGCCGCGCTCACGGCCTCCATTTGCGTGCCCGCAACGGCCGCCGATTTGCTCGGCGTCTACCAGCGGGCGCAGGAGGAAGATCCGCAGTTCACGACCGCGCGCAGCGAGTACCGCGCCGCGCGCGAGGCCATGCCGCAGGCGCGCGCGGCAGTGCTGCCGCAGGTCTCGCTGTCGGCGTCCGTGAATGAGCGCGAGGTCACCGACGGCAATACCACCGAAAGCGGCTCGAGCAACGAGGCCAGCCTGTCGGTCACGCAGACACTGTTCAATTGGTCGCAGTTTGCCGGGCTGGGCCAAGCCGAGGCGCAGGTGGCCCAGGCCGAGGCGCAGTTCGCGGCCGCCGAACAGAACCTGATCACGCGCGTGGCGAACGCGTACTTTGAGGTTCTCGCAGCAGCGGACAACCTGCGCTTCGCCGGCGCCGAGAAGCGTGCCATCGAGCGCCAGCTCGAGCAGGCGCAGGAGCGCTTCGAAGTCGGCGTGATCCCCATCACCGACGTCAAGGCGGCGCAGGCCAGCTACGACCTCGCGGTCTCGCGCGAGATCGACGCGGATAACCGCCTGGCCAACGCCCGCGAAGCGCTGCGCACGATCCTGGGCGAGCCGCCCGGCACGCTCGCCGAACTGGGCGAGGGCCTGCGGCTGGAAGCACCCGACCCCACGGAGCCCGAGGCCTGGGTCGAGCAGGCGACCGAGCGCAACCCCAATCTACTCGCCGCCCGGGCCGGAGCGGATGCAGCCCGTCAAGGCATCCGCGTCACGCGCGGCGGGCATTATCCCAACGTCGAATTGATCGGCAGCTACAGCGAGGGCGACAGCGACTTCGGACAGGGCGCCGATGGCGCCGATGAAGAGACTCGGGTCGGGGTCCAGCTGACGTGGCCCCTGTTCTCCGGCGGCGCCACGTTCTCCGAGGTCGACGAGGCGCAGGCGCAGTTCGGTGCGCAGCGCTCGCGCGTGGTCGAGGCCCATCGCAGTGCGTCACAGTCCACCCGCGACGCATTCCGCGGTGTGCAGGCGAGCATCAGCCAGGTGCGCGCGCTGGAGCAGGCCGTCGAGTCGAACCAGGCCGCGGTCGAGGCTGCCCGCGCCGGCTTCGAGGCGGGTACGCGCACCGCGGTCGACGTGCTGCAGGCGTTGCGCGACTTGTATGCGGCGCAACGCGACTACGCCGATGCGCGGTACAATTACATCCTCAATCGCCTTCAGCTCAAGCAAGCCGCCGGCACGCTCACGGTCGAGGATGTCCGCCTGGTCAATACCTGGCTGTCCTCCCCCAACGGCTAGCCGGTCGCGCGGAGTGCCCGTGGCCCCGCTTCCCTTACTTCACGCCGACCAGTCCCTGCTGCTGATCGTCGACATGCAGTCGGGATCCGCGCAAACCTGCGCGCCCGCGAGCTGGCGTGCCACGCGCGACCGGGCCATCGCGCTTGCGCGCGCGGCCGGCAGCCTCGGGCTACCGGTGATCGCCACCCGGCAGCAGGGGCTCGAGGGCGGCGATATCGATCCGGAGCTCGCGCGCGCGCTCCCGCCTCATGCCGTGTGCTTGGACAAGACACAATTTGCCGCGCCGGCGGACGAGGCCATCGCGCAGGCGCTCGCGATGGCGGGGCGCGAGCAGGTGGTCGTGTGCGGCATGGCAGCCCATGTTGCCGTAGTCCAGACCGTATCCGAACTGGTCGCGGCGAGCTATCGCCCGTTCGCGATCACCGACGCGATCTGCGCCACCGACACCAGCGACACCGAGGCCGCGCGCGCACGCATGCGGGCAGCGGGCACCCCCTTGCTCAGCGCCGAGTCGGCCCTGTGCGAATGGCTCCGCGACGCGGCGCATCCGCTGTTCCAGCAACTATTGGCCGAGCGCACGTGAGCCAACGCAAGCGGCGCCAACGCGACGTCTCGGGCGCCGCGCTCACCCATCCGCGCTTCTGGCCCAGCTGGCTCAGCGTCGGCCTGCTCCGGCTCGCGGCTATGCTGCCACTCGCCTGGCAACGCGCCATCGGCCGCGGCTTCGGGCTCGCGCTCTATGCCGCCACGCGCGAGCGCCGGCGCATCGCACGTACCAACCTCCGACTGTGCTTTCCCGACTTGTCCGACCGGGCACGCGAACACCTGGTGCGCGACCACTACCGCGCTCTGGGCGAGAGCCTGTTCGAGATGGCCTTCGCCTGGTGGGGCCCGGCCGAGCGCCTGCGCCGACTTGGCCGCTTCCGCGGTCGCGAGCATCTGGACGCGGCCTTGGCCCAGGGTCGGGGCGTCCTCCTGCTGCAGGGACACTTCCTCAGCACCGACGTCGCCGGACAGATCCTAGCGGCCGAGATCCCGCTGACGGTCACCTATCAGCCGCCCAAGAATCCCGTCATGCGCTCGCTGACGGAGCGGGTGCGCGGGCGTTTCATTCGCCACCAGATCCATCATGGCGAGGTCCGGCAGGTACTGCGCGCGCTGCGCGACAACGAGGTCGTGTGGCACGGCCCGGATCAGGGCGCGCGCGAACGCCATGCAGTCCCGGCGCGCTTCTTCGGCCAGCCGGCGTCCACGAATACGGCGACTGCGCGGCTGGCGCGCATCAGCGGCGCGCCGGTCGTGCCCTATCATCCCGTCCGCTGCGCCGACGGCAGTTTTGAGTTGCGCTTCGAGCCCGCACTCGCGGACTTTCCGGGCGACGACATCGCCGCGGCCACGCAGCGCGTCAACGATGTGCTCGAGGCCCACGTACGGGAAACGCCAGCGCCGTACCTGTGGACTCACAAGCGATTCAAGCGCGCCACGGCCCAGGATCCGTACGCATGAGCGCACCTCCGTTGGGCTATCGCGCCGTGAGTGCGGCGCTGGCATTGCCCTTCGCCGGTTACACGCTCGTACGCACCTTGCGCGATGGCGATGCACGCTATGCCCGCGAGCGCCTCGGGCTCGCACCGCGCTTCGCGCAGCGCCCGCTCTGGATACACTGCGCCTCCGTCGGCGAGGTCGTGACCGCCCTGCCGCTGGTGACCGCGCTCGACGCCCAAGGCGCCGGTCCGCTCGTGATCTCGACCAACACGCCCACCGGCCGGGCGGTCGCCGAGGCGCGCGCGCCCGCGGGCGTGTATTGCATCCAGGCCCCGCTCGATCGGCCGGCTTCGGTGCGGCGGTTTTTCGCCCGCGTCAGTCCGCGTGCCGGCGTGATTCTGGAGACTGAATTATGGCCCTGGTTGTTCGCAGCGGCCGCGGCACGCGGCGTGCCCCTGGCGATCGTCAACGGCCGGCTGTCGCGGCGTACCCGCGACGCCCCCGGCTGGCTGCGCGCCTCGGCGGCCTTCTGTCTGGCCCGGGTCGCGGCCGTGCTCGCGCGCTCGGAGGACGATGCGGCGGCCTTTCGCGCCTTGGGCGCGGCGCCCGATCGCGTTCGCACCATCGGCAACCTCAAGCTGGCGGCCCCCGGCACGGCGCCAGTTTCGTCCGAGTCGCTCGGGCAACCCTACGTTCTCGCGGCCTCGACGCATCACGACGAGGAGTCGCAGCTTGCGCAGCATTGGCGCGCCTCTGGGTGCGAGACCCTGCTGGTCATCGCGCCGCGCCATCCCGAGCGCGGCGCGCGCATCGCCGAGCAGCTGCGCGGCGAGGGTTGGCACGTCGCCCGGCGTAGCCAGAACGACGCGCTCGCCCCCGAGACCGACCTGTATCTCGCCGACACACTGGGCGAGCTTCCGGCACTGATCGCCGGCGCCGAGTTGGTCATCATGGGTGGGTCCCTGATCGAGCACGGCGGCCAGAATGTGCTCGAGCCGGCGCGCGCCGGCCACGCCGTTGTGACCGGTCCGCACATGGAGAACTTTTCCGAGGAGACGGCCGCGCTGCGTGAAGCAGGCGCGCTGCGCCAATGCGCGGATGCGGCAGAGGTCGTCGCGACGACCGTGGAATTGCTCGGCGATTCCACGCAGCGGCGCGCGATGGGCGGACGTGCGTCCCACGTGCTCGAGGCCGGGGCGGATATCGCGCTGCGCTATCACGATGCCTTGGTCGACGTGCTTGGAGACGCGCTGCGCGCGGAGTCGGGTTCTACCGCGACCCACTGCAATGCGGACCGGTACGAACGCATGGGCCCCGAACAATAATGGACGGGGGCCCGGCCACTCGTCGCTGCTACGTTCGTCCTCGCTAACGCTCGGCCCCTCACCCTAGCCCTCTCCCGGAGGAGGGTGTCGCAAAAGGGGTGTAGCCCGGATGCAGCGAAGCGAAATCCGGGGTGAGGCCGCGGCATGGTGCGGTGTCCCGGATTCCGCTGGCGCTTCATCCGGGCTACGGCTGCCGGATCCAGCCTTTTGCGACACCCTCGGAGGGAGAGGGAATCCGACTCGCGGCGCCATGATCCTGCCGGTGCCGTCCGCCTCAGCCGAACGCAGTGCGTCGGCCGCGCGATTCCCCAGGATCCGGATCAGCCATTTTAGGCGATGTTCATTAAGTGGAGGTGCAACGCCAAAATTGACGGACTTCTGATTCAGGACGCTAGCGTTACGCGTCGAGCCCTTGGCTCCACGCCTCGCGCAAGGCTGTCCAGCCCTCTTCGGTGAAATGGTTGGTGCGATCCTGATGGGCGAGCTTCTCCAGCGACCGGCGCAGCCGGCGGACGTTACGCTCGCGCCATGCGCCCGACCGGGCGCGCAAGCGGCCGCGATCGAAGTCGATGAGATACACGCCAGCATGCTCGTCCAGCAGGATGTTGTGCGCGTTGAGATCGGCGTGATCGACCCCGGTGCGGTGGAATCGCGCGATGGTCGCCCCGACCGCCCCCCAGGTCGCCGTGTCCAGCGGCGCGCTCGCCAGAGCCTGAGCCAGCGTGCGGGTATTGGGCAGCCGTGCACTCAGCAGATCGGCTCGATAGAACGCTGAGGTCGACGTCGGGCGGCGAATACGCGCGGCAATCGGCGCGGGGACCGGAAGGCCTGCGCGATGCAGGCGTGCTTGCAACACGATCTCGCGCCAGGCGCGCGTAGCGCGCAGGCCGCGCCAGACGTACCGATCAGCCATGAGGTGGCGCACGGCGCCGCCGCGGCGGTAGTGGCGTAGCACCACGGGCGTGGATAGCAGCACGGAGTAAATCGTCGTGCCGCGGCCGCTCGCCTCACCGTCGATCCGGCCCTCGGCTGCGTGCCATTCGGGCGCGAACCACTCGGGCAATGGGCGCCAGTGCTCGTCCGTCCAAATGAGCCAGTCCGGCCCGACCTGTTCGACCTCGGGACTGATGGGGGCCGGATGGGCACAAAGCGGCATGGGCGTTCCTTTGCAAGGTTGGGGGCTGGGGCCGCGTGTAGCGTGGGTGCGGAGCACGTAGAATGCCGCTGCCGGCGAGCGGCCCCAAGGGAAAGTCTGATTAATCCATTGTGGCCGCGCTCGAGCCGATTCTGGCCACTTGGCTAGGCGCGGTGGCGGTTCGGTAGCCGAAGCTACCGGGCCGGT
>JBBEEB010000083.1:0-3390 GCA_040880995.1 Halofilum sp. (in: g-proteobacteria) | reverse complement strand
CAGGCGCCTCGAGGCCCGGCGATAACACGGCGAACTTGCGTTAAGGGACACTAGCGAGTATCAGCGCCAGATCGGGCGCGGTGGCTCAATCTTAGGAGATTGTCCGTGAGCATCGGCGAGACTCCTGCGGCATCCGCCGTACAGGCTCCTGCGCCCATCACGGGCGTGGAGCTAGCGGGCGCGACCGCCGGCTTGAAGGCCTCGGGGCGCCCCGATGTCGCACTGGTGCGGCTGGCGCCCGGCTCGCGTACGGCCGCCGTGTTCACCCGCAATGCCTTCTGTGCCGCCCCAGTGCTCCTGGCACGGGCGCATCTCGGCGCGAGCGATCCGCGTCTGCTGTTGATCAATTCCGGATGCGCGAACGCGGGCACGGGCGCCGCCGGCGATCGCGACGCGCAGGCCTCGTGCGAACACGCCGCGAGCGTCGTGGGCGTGTCTGCGCACGCCGTGTTGCCATTTTCGACCGGCGTGATCGGCCAGCGCCTGGACCTCGACCGGCTCTATGCAGGCATCGATACGGCTGCCGGAGCGCTTTCTGAGCACGGCTGGGCGGCGGCGGCCGAGGCCATTCTTACTACCGACACGGTGGCCAAGATGGCGTCGTCTCGCGTGGCGCTGGCCGGCGGCGAGGTCACGATCACGGGCATGGCGAAAGGCTCGGGCATGATCCGGCCCAACATGGCGACCATGCTCGGCTTCGTCGCCACCGACGCCCAGCTCGACGGTGAAGCAGTGGATGCACTATTGCGCGCAGCCGTCGCCCGCTCGTTTCATTGCATCACGGTGGATGGCGACACCTCGACCAATGACGCGGTGACGCTCTCGGCCACGGGGGCGTCCGGCGTCGGTGCCGTTGGAGCGGACGAGCACGAGCGTCTCGGCGAGGCGATTACGGCCGTCTGCATCGAATTGGCCCAGGCGATCGTGCGTGATGCCGAGGGCGCGACGCGCTTTGCCGAGATCGTCGTTGAGGGAGGGCGTGACGAGGCCGAATGCCGCGAGGTCGCGTTCACCGTCGCGCAGTCGCCGCTGGTCAAGACCGCGCTCTTTGGCGGCGATCCCAATTGGGGCCGTATCCTGGCGGCGATCGGCCGCGCCGGCCTGGCCGATCTCGACATCGCGGGTGTGG
Organism: Halofilum sp. (in: g-proteobacteria); assembly: GCA_040880995.1. Classification (GTDB taxonomy): domain Bacteria; phylum Pseudomonadota; class Gammaproteobacteria; order XJ16; family Halofilaceae; genus Halofilum. The sequence goes on along the minus strand of JBBEEB010000083.1, from coordinate 2,261 downwards.
ACATCGCCTTGGGCGATTTACCCATCGTTGCGGGCGGGCAGCCCCGTGCCGACTATGACGAAGCCCGCGCTGCCGGGATCATGCAGCGCGATGAGGTCCGCATCGGCATCGCGCTCGGTCGGGGCGCGGCCGCCACGCGCGTTTGGACCAGCGATCTTTCCTACGACTATGTCCGCATCAATGCCGACTACCGCACCTGAACCTGTCGCCCGGGTCACTTGGCGAGTCGGGGGCGGATTCCGGCGGTAATGGCTCCCATCGCGGTCGCCGTCGGCGTACTCCAGCGGGCCGATGGCCGTGTGCTCGTCGCGCACCGCGGCGCCGCGCGTCATCAGGGCGGGGGGCTGGAGTTCCCCGGCGGCAAGATCGAACCTGGCGAGGCCGCCGAACAGGCGCTGGCCCGCGAGCTGTTCGAGGAGATCGGTGTCCATTCGCCGCGGACCGAGCCGCTCGTCCGACGGCTGCACGACTATGGGGACCGGACGGTCGAGCTCGACGTCTTCCTCGTGCACAGCTGGACGGGGGAGCCATGCGGGGCCGAGGGTCAGCGGCTCGAATGGCTCGAACTCGAGGCGCTCACGCCGGACCGGTTTCCCGCAGCCAACCGGCCCATTCTCGCCGCGTTGCGCCTGCCGCCGTTCTACCTGATCACGCCCGCCCCGGCGGATGGCTCCGCGCGGGAGCGTCAGCGCATCGTGGCAGGTGTGCGCCGAGCTGTGGAGCGGGGCATCACCATGGTGCAGCTGCGCGCCCACGGTCTGGATACGCCTGCCTGGCACGCGCTGGTGGCAGAGATCGCAGCCGTGACCGATAGTGCGGGTTGCCGGCTACTCGTCAATGCACCCGTTGCCGCCGTCCCCGACTTGCCTTCGAGCGCGGGGCTCCATCTGAGTGCGTACGAAGCGCGTTCGCTGCGCCACCGTCCTGTGAACATGGAACGGACGTTCGCATGCTCCTGCCATGGTACGGAGGAGATCGCCGTTGCCGAGGCACTCGAGGCGGATTTCGCCGTGCTCGGCCCGGTTCTGCCGACGCCCACCCATCCCGACGCCCCCGGCATGGGCTGGGAGGCCTTCGCGCGGCATGCGGCGACTACGACCTTACCGCTTTATGCGCTCGGGGGCGTTGGCTCCGCGGAGCTGGCGCGGGTGCGCGACGCAGGTGGGATCGGCGTCGCCGGCATTCGGGCCTTCTGGCCGGGAGACTGACCCGCGCTTGGGGTGAGTCGTCTCGCGTTTACCGAAAACCACAGGAGGCAAGCTCGAACTCCACCGGGCCATCCACCTGCGTGGGGCGGCCGGCGGGCGATTCCTGGGTGAAAAACCGAATGGTGAAGCGCTGGCGCCCGGCGCTGAGTTCGGGGAATAGGCGTCGGTCGTCGTTTGCGTCGAAGCGCACGCGCAAAAGCTGCATGGGGTCGTTTGGGTCGAGGCTTTGCTCGTAGAAGCCGCGCCCCGTATCCCGCGGCTGCCACTGAGCCGAGCGCCGCAGGTGACTCAGACACAGATCAATCGCGCCCCGGGCCGGCTCGAGTGGTTCGATCCATTCACGGACGTCCGCGTGCCGCTGTTCGTCCGGGCGCTGCAGCCACTCCTGATAGCTCGCCAGACCGACCGTGCCGGGCCGCCCGCCGGCCGTTGTCCGCTGCTTCAGTTGCTGGAATAACTCGTTGTCGGCCAGCTCACCGCCGAGGGTCCCGGTACGTGCGTGGAGCTGGCCCAGGCGCAGGTCGAAGGGCTCGGGACCATCGGCGCCTGGTTGGCGGGCCAGTGACCGCTGGCGATCAAGCTCCTTGATCAGTTCCCGCTTGGAATCTCCGCGCGAGACCGTCTGCAGGAGTTCGAGGACCGCCTGCAAGGCCGCGTGGGTGTCCCAGAAATGCGCCCCCTGCAGATGATGGTCGATCTGCTCGAAAATCTGCTCAACGCGCAGGAACAGGCGATAGCGCTCGGTCAAAGGATGCTCGAATACGCCGATCTCGCTCACGGGCGCGGGGCTCCGGTTGGGAATGGGTCATACGAACGGCGAGTGCGCGCCCGATGCGGTGCGCACTCGCCGATTCTCGGCCATCGCACGGCGGGGGCTCAACCGCCCTCAAAGTCGGGCCAACGGTTTGTGGACCGGTCCGCATCCCTTCGACAAGCAAAGACGGCCCTAAGTGCCTCGAGATCGTGTTGGGACGAAGGGGGATGTGCGCCGGATGGCTAGCGGGCCATGCGGGTATTTCGGTAACGCTCTGCGGCGCTGTGCGTGCTCGCCGC
>JBBEEB010000082.1:0-22178 GCA_040880995.1 Halofilum sp. (in: g-proteobacteria) | reverse complement strand
TCGCCGCGGCGGAGCATATCGGCGCCGACGATTTGCGGACCGAGCGCGCGTGAGTTGCGGCTTTCCGGTCACCTCAATAGAATACGCGGGTTGTCGAGCCGCCGTGCTGGCTGACGGGCGCGGCCCGGTCCAGGCGCCTGGAACCTGCGTCCCCCTCGGTATCGATCCCTCTCTCCCCTTTCAATAACAAGGGAGCCTCAACATGGCTTGGAACGAGCCCGGCGGCGGTAAAGACCCGTGGGGCAATCGCGGTGGCGGCGGCGACGGCGGTCCACCCGACTTGGATGAAGCCTTCCGCAAGCTGAAACAGCGCCTCTCGGGCATGTTCGGCGGCGGCACGCGGCGCCCGTCCGGCGGCGGCAGCAACGGCGGCGGAGGCCTGAGCGAGGGCCTCGCATGGGGCCTGCTCGGTCTCGCCTTCGTCGGGTGGCTCGGGTCGGGGCTGTACATCATCGACCCGCCGGAACGTGCCGTGGTCACCCGATTTGGCGCCTTCCAGGAGGTCGTCGGCCCAGGACCGCATTGGCACCTTCCTTGGCCGATCGAATCGTCCGAGGTCGTCAACGTCGCGCAGAACCGCTCGCAGTCGATCAACTCGCAGCTGATGCTCACCAGCGACGAGAAGATCGTGCGCATCAATCTCTCGTTCCAGTACGACGTGCGCGACCCCCAGGCCTTCCTGTTCAACGTGCGCATGCCCGAACAGACGCTCAACCAGGTCGTGGAGGCCTCGTTGCGCCAGGTCGTAGGCAATACGCAGATGGATCAGGTGATCACCGCGGGTCGCGGCGAGGTCGCCCAGCAGATCCATGACATGTCGCAGCAGATCGTGGATGCCTATGGGACCGGCCTGAACATCCAGGCGGTCAACCTGCAGCAGGCGACGGCGCCGGATCCGGTGCAGGACGCCTATCAGGATGTCAACCGCGCCCGCGAGGATCGCGAACGCTTCGTCAACGAGGCGCAGGCGCTGCGTAACCGCATCGTGCCGGAGGCACGCGGTGAGGCGGCCCAGCGGCTTGAAGATGCGCGCGCCTACCGCACCCGCGTGGTCGAGTCGGCCGAGGGTGAGACCGACCGCTTCCTGGCGCTGCTCGAAGAGTATCAGCAGTCGCCCGAGGTCACGCGCAAGCGCTTGTACATCGACACCATGCAGGAAGTACTGGGCAAAACCGGCAAGGTGCTGGTGGATTCCGAGGGCGAGGGTCGCAACCTGATCTACGTGCCGCTCGACCGCATGCTCAAGGAGGTCCCGGAGAGCGATTCGCAGGGATCGAGCAGCGGCCGCACATCCACGACGCTCCCAGGGGTAGCCTCGGACTCGGGGTCGAGTCGGGGTAATCGTCCGACGCGATCGAGGGAGTCGAACTGATGAATCGTTTTTACGCTGTCATCGTCGTCCTCGTGATCGCGGGCGTGACCTTCATCGCCTCCACGTTCACGGTGGGCGAGACGGAGCGGGCCATCAAGCTGGAGCTCGGTGAGATTGTCCAGGCCGACTACGAGCCGGGGTTGCACTTTCAGATCCCGTTCTACCAGACGGTGCGCAAGTTCGACGATCGCATCCTCACCATGGATTCGACGCCCGATCGCATGCTGACGGTCGAGCAGAAGAACCTGGTGGTCGATGCCTTCATGAAATGGGAGATCGTCGATTCGGTGGCGTTCTTCAACGCCACTGGCGGGGATGAGGACCGCGCCCGCGGCCGACTGCACGAGTACGTACGCAATCAGCTGTACGACGAGATCGGCAAGCGCACGATCCTGGAGATCGTCTCCGACGAGCGCGCGACGATCATGAACGAGGTCCAATCGGTGGTTGACGATCTGGCCGAGCAACTCGGCGTCAATGTCGTCGATGTGCGCGTCAAACGGATCGAGCTGCCCGAGGAAGTGCGCAACTCGGTCTATCAGCGCATGGAGACCGAGCGCGGCGCGGCGGCCAGCCGCTATCGCTCCCTCGGCCGCCAGGAGGCGCAGGAACTACGGGCCGAGGCCGAGCGTGAGGTCGAGGAGATCCTGGCTCGGGCGTACAACGAGGCGGAGACCATCCGCGGTGAGGGCGATGCCAACTCGGCGAACGTTTATGCCCAGGCCTACGAGCGCGACTCCGAGTTCTACTCGTTCTACCGCAGCCTGCAGGCATATCGCGAGTCGTTCGCCGAAGGCCGCGATTCGATGGTGCTGGAGCCCGGCTCTGACTTCTTCCGCTATTTCCGCGACCCGCAGGGTGGCGAGGGAAGTGGCGGCAATCAGGGTCAGTCTGGTCCGCAGCAGGGCGGTTCCGGGCAGGGTCAGTGATGTCCGCGCAGGGCGCGCGGGCTAGGCGGCGGCGCAGGCCTCCTGGGCAGGCGCCCAGGGCAAGTGCCGCGGCATGAACCTGGACTGGTCCGCGCTCTGGGCGGCGCTGGCGCTCGTGTTGATCCTCGAGGGGCTGCTGCCGTTTCTCGCCCCCGGGGCGTTCCGGCGTAGCATGGCGCAGGTCGCGCAACTGCCGGATCGCCCACTGCGGGCGCTCGGCTTGGTCAGCATGCTCATCGGCCTGCTGCTGCTCTACTGGGTGCGGTAAGGGTGACCGACGACGAATTCAGCGGTGAGGGCGGCCTACGCTGGCTTCTGCCCGAGGGAGTCGAGGAGGCGCTGCCGGCTACGGCGACGCGACTCGAGCGCCTTCGGCGCGAGCTGCTCGACCTCTACGATAGCTGGGGCTATGACCTCGCGATCCCGCCGCTGATCGAGTACCTCGATTCGCTGCTGATCGGGGCCGGCCACGACCTCGAGCTCGATACCTTCAAGCTCGTGGACCAGCTCTCCGGCCGCATGATGGGCGTGCGCGCGGACATGACGCCGCAGGTCGCGCGCATCGACGCGCATCGCCTCGGCTGTGCCGCACCGACCCGCTTGTGTTATGTCGGCGCCGTCGTGCATACCCGGCCCGGTTCGTTCGGGGGCGGGCGCAGTCCGCTTCAAATCGGGGCGGAGCTCTATGGCCACGGGGGGATCGAAGCGGACCTCGAGGTGCTCGAGCTGATGCTCACCACGCTTGAGCGGGGCGGCATCCCGGGCCGTCCTTCGTTGGATATCGGACATGTCGGCATCTTCCGCGGGCTGGCGACGGCCACCGGTATTGGCGGGCATGACGAGGCCGCGCTATTCGAGATGCTACAACGCAAGAGCGCGCCCGAGATTGAGACGTATCTCGACGGCCTCGGCCTCTCGGCCGAGCAGGACGCGATGTGGCGCGCGCTGGTGGATCTGCATGGCGGACCGGGTGTACTCGAACGCGCGCGCGACCTGCTGGCGCCGGCGGGCGACGCGGTGCTCGAGGCGCTGGATCATCTGCTGCGGCTGCGCGACGCGCTCGGTGCCCGGCACGCGGATCTGCATCTGAATTTCGACCTCGCCGAGCTGCGCGGCTACCGCTATCACACCGGTGTGGTATTCGCCGCGTACCTGCCGGGCGAGGGCGAGGAGATCGCCCGCGGTGGCCGTTACGACGGCATCGGTGCAGCCTTTGGCCGCGCCCGGCCGGCGACCGGATTCAGCACGGATTTGCGCCGGTTGGCCGCGCTCAGCGAATCACATGCGCGGGCAGAATTTGGTGCGATTGCGGCGCCGGCCGGTGGGGACCGCGCGCTCGCCGAGCGCGTGGCCGAACTGCGCCGCGTGGGCGAGCGCGTGATCGCCATGTTGCCGGGACAAGAGGGTGGACCGGAGGCGCTCGGCTGTGACCGTAAACTGGTGCAGCGCGGGGACGACTGGATTGTGGAGGAACTTTGAGCAACAAGGGTCGCAACGTAGTCGTCCTGGGCGCCCAGTGGGGCGACGAGGGCAAGGGCAAGGTCGTCGATCTGCTGACGGCGCGGGCCGATGCGGTGGTCCGCTTCCAGGGCGGGCACAACGCGGGTCACACGCTGGTCATCGGCGGCGAGAAGACGATCCTGCACCTGATTCCCTCGGGCATCCTGCACGAAGGCGTTGAGTGCATCATCGGCAATGGTGTGGTGCTGTCGCCGGAGGCGCTGTTCGAGGAGATTCGCAAGCTTGAGGGCGCCGGTGTCGACGCGCGCTCCAATCTGCGCATCAGCGAGTCCTGCCCCCTGATCCTGCCGATCCACGTGGCGCTCGATCGTGCGCGCGAGACCCGTCGGGGCGCGGGCGCGATCGGCACCACGGGACGCGGCATCGGGCCAGCCTATGAGGACAAGGTCTCGCGCCAGGGCGTGCGGGTAAACGATCTGTTCCAACCCGAACGGTTCGCGGCCAAGCTCGAATCGCTGGCGGACTATTACAACTTTCTGCTCGAGCATTATTTCGGCGTCGAGCCGGTCGATTATCGCCGCATGCTCGACGACGCGTTGGCGATCGCCGACGAACTGCGGCCGATGATCGCGGACGTGCCCATGCGTTTGCGCGATCTGCGCCGTCAGGGCGCCAGCGTGATGTTCGAGGGTGCTCAGGGTGCACTGCTCGACATCGATCATGGCACCTATCCGTTCGTCACCTCGTCGAACAGCACCGCCGGCGGCGTTTGCAGCGGCAGTGGCGTGGGCCCGCTGGACCTGGATTACGTTCTCGGTATCACCAAGGCCTACACCACGCGTGTCGGCAGCGGTCCGTTCCCGACCGAACTGACCGAGGAGACCGGGGCATATCTGGCCCAGCGCGGTAACGAGTTCGGCTCGACCACGGGCCGGCCGCGTCGCTGCGGATGGTTCGACGCGGTCGCGCTACGCCGGGTCGCCCACGTCAACAGCCTTTCCGGGCTGTGTATTGCCAAGCTCGACGTGCTGGACGGCCTTCCCAAGATCAAGGTCTGCACGGGTTACCGCTGCGACGGACAGGTGCTGCAGGACATCCCGATGGGGGCGGACTCGCTGTCCCGCTGCGAGCCCGAGTACATCGAGGTGCCCGGTTGGGAGAGCAGCACCGTGGGCGCATGCCGCTTGGAGGACCTGCCCGAGAATGCCCGCGCCTATCTGCGGTTGATCGAAGAGGTGGTCGAGGTACCGATCGATATGGTTTCGACCGGGGCGGAACGTGACGAGAACATCATGCTGCGGCATCCCTTCGGCGAGCCGGACTAGCCGGCCGCCGCGACCGCTCCTTCCTCCTTTCTGCCTCCCGGCGGACCGCGTGAAGCAGGAACCTGGGCCGAACCCCCGGGTCGAACCGCAAGCTGCTCGCCAACCGCCCCCGCTGGGGGTAGGCTGTTGTCCGCTCGATCGCACGAGAAGCCGGTGTCGGCTCCGGGCCCGCAGACGGCCCGTGACCGGGGCCGGTGCCCTGGGATCAAGGCCGATCTCGCGGACTGAGCCCAACGCGTCCCCGGGCCTGCCGCTGGCGAAGAACCTGCCCAAGACTGGCCCCGAGCCGCGCAGCGGTCGTGCCGCGGTCTGACGTGGGCGTGTCCGAATCGATTCCCTGTGCGCACGGAGTACACCCTCGATGAAGGACGTCGCATCCTCGAACTCCGCACGATCCGACTGCGGGACAGGATGGGAGCTCGAGCGTCGTCCGTGCCGTCAGGCGGATTTCGCGGCGCAGAGCCGTGTACTCGCCGAGCTCGCGCAATCCCTGCTGTGGCCGCCGGAGCAACAGGCGCAGCGCGCGATGGTCGCGGTGACCGAGCTGTGCCAGGCCGACGCCGCGGGCATCAGTCGTATCGGCGGGCCAGAGGCGGAGGTTTACCGCGGTCACGATGCCGACGGTGCGACTCCCCAGGAGATCGCGCTCTCGCGCCAACCGACCGATCTGGCCAGCCGCAGCGGTGTGATCCTGCTCGATCAGCCCCAGCGCAGCTGTCCCGAATTGCTGTCGGCGTATCCATGCATGGTCGAGGCGCTGGTCGCGCCCTTCGAAATCGAGGGCGCGCCGGCTGGTGCGCTATGGGCGATCAGCCAGCGCGAGGAGCGTCGCTTCGACGCCGAGGATGCGCGCTTGTTGTCGACTTTGGCCCATTTCGCCGCGAACGCGGAAGAGGCGCGTCGCCAGGAATCGACCGATCAAGTTCCGTGCGGCTCGGACGCGATGTTGCGCGACCTGGTCGAAAACGCCAACGAACCGATCCGCTGCGTCGGCGCCGACGGCATCATCGAGTGGGTCAACCAGGCCGAGCTGGACCTGCTGGGCTACCGCCGCGACGAATACGTCGGACAACCGGCCCACCGGTTTCACGCCGATCCGGCGGCGTTCAACGATATCTTGGCGTGCTTGCACCGCGGGGAGGTAGTTCAAGACCATCCGGCGCGGTTGATCGCCAAAGATGGGTCCATTCGCGAGGTGGCGGTCACGACCAGCGCGTCGTGGCGCGACGGTGAACTCGTTCATACGCGCTGCTTCACCCGCGACGTAACCGAGAATTGCACGAATCTGGAGGCGCAGGCGCGCCTCGCGGCGATCGTTGAGTCCTCCCATGATGCGATCGTAAGCAAGGATCTCAGCGGCCACATCATCAGCTGGAATAGCGCCGCCGCGCAGCTGTTCGGCTACACCGCGTCCGAGGCCGTCGGCCAGCCGGTCACCATGCTGATCCCGGCGGACCGCAGCGACGAGGAGCCCGAGATCATGCGGCGCATCCGCGCCGGCGAGCGGGTCGATCATTACGAGACGGTGCGCCAGGCGAAGGACGGCAGGCTGCGCGAGATATCACTGACGGTGTCGCCGGTGCTGGATCGCGAGGGGCGTGTCATCGGCGCCTCCAAGATCGCGCGCGACATCGGCGATCGCAAACGCACCGAGCGCCTGCTGCTCGCCACCAAGGCCGAGGCGGAGCGCCAGAAGCGCCTTTACGAGGCGATCATGTCGGGGACACCCGATCTGGTCTGGGTGGTCGATCGCGATTACCGCTTCATTTTCGCCAACGAGTCCATACGCCGCATGTGGGGCTACGCGGGCGATCCCTGTGGCAAAACCCTGCGCGAGCTCGGCTATGCGCCTTGGCGCGCGGAGCACCGTGAGCAGACTTTTGCGCAAGTCATCGCGACCGGCACCCCGATGCGCGGCGAGGCGACCTTCCCCCACGCCGAGCTGGGCGAGCGGATCTACGATTACATCTTCCTGCCGGTGGCCGATGCCGAGGGCGAGATCGAAGTCATCGCCGGGGTCTCGCGCGATGTTACCGAGTTCAAGCGCGTCGAGCGCGAGCTGCGCGAATCGCAGAGTTATCTGTCTGATTTGACCCATTCTCTGGAGCAGCGCGTCAGCGAGCGAACGGAGGCGCTACAGCGGCAAACGGACCGCCTGCGCGAACTGGCCGCGGAATTGACCACGGCCGAGCAGCGCGAGCGCAAACGGCTCGCGGCGCTGTTGCACGACGAGCTTCAGCAGTTACTGGTGGCGGCGCAGATCCGCCTCAATCAGGCGCTGGAGCGCGTCGGCGAGGGCAAGGGCGGCGATGCGCTCGTGGGCGTGCAGCAATTGCTCGACGAGACCATGGCTGCCTCGCGCAACTTGACACGACAGCTACGTCCACCGGTGCTGTACGAGGATGGCCTGGTCTCAGCACTCAAGGGCCTGGCGGCGGATATCGGCGAACGACATCTGCTGGCGGTGACGGTGGAAGCTGACGAGTCGCCCCCGTCCCTGAGCGATGATCTCAAGGCCTTGTTGTTCGAGTCCGTGCGCGAGCTCCTACTCAACGTGGCCAAGCATGCCGGGGTCGGAGAGGCGAGGGTGGAGATCGACCGCCTGGACACTCGGTGGCGCATCGCCGTGTCCGACGTTGGCTCCGGTTTCGACCCGGAAACGGGCGCGGACGAGCATCGACTCGCCGGTTTTGGCCTGTTCAGTATTCGCGAGCGCCTGCTGGCCATCGGCGGCGACTTCCGCATCGAGACGAACGCCGGCGCGGGTACGCGCGTGGAACTCGCGGTCCCGCTGAAGGCGGATGACCGCGGCGCCGCGCGGGCCGATTCGGGAACGCTACGCTCCCCGGCGAGTGGGCCCGCGCTCGACGAGCCTCAGCGTACCGGTGTGTTGATCGTGGACGACCACACCATGGTGCGCCAGGGCCTGGCGCATGTCCTCGGCAAGCACGAGCGCATCGCGGTGAGCGGGGAGGCGGGCGACGGCATCGAGGCGATCGAGGCGATTCACCGCCATGCGCCCGATGTCGTGTTGATGGACGTGAACATGCCGCGCATGAACGGCATCGAGACCACCCGCGAGATCCGGCGGCGTTGGCCCGGGATCGCTATTATCGGGCTATCCGTGATGGATGACGATGCCACTGCGGAACTTATGCGGCAAGCTGGCGCGTCGGGATTCGTGCCCAAGTCCGGCGATGCCGAACATATCATCTCGACGCTGGAGGCGCTGATCGACGCGCGTGAGGCCGGCGTCGACTGAGCATCCTGTCGAGCGCGGCGCGTTTGCGCTATCATCCCCGCCTCGCAAGCCTGCCGCCAGGCATTCTCCCGTCGAGCTATGTCGTTGCCATGGGCAAACGTCGCGGTGCGCGAGCCGAGGCTCGTGCCGCTGAGTCGGACACTCGCGGGACCGGGCAAAACCCCGAACGATCAGGGAAGAAAAAATGGTGCCGAGGAGAGGACTTGAACCTCCACGGGGTTTCCCCCACTAGCACCTGAAGCTAGCGCGTCTACCAATTCCGCCACCTCGGCATGGTGGTGGGCTCCGGGGTGAACCCCGAAGGCAGCGCAATGTACAAACCGCGATGCCCCGTGTCAACGCACCGCGGGTCATGGAGACGAAGTTTATATGGCTCGAAAAAAAGATGGAGCGCAACAGGGCGATCCGGAAGCGGAACGAGAGGCCAATCGCTACGAACGGCCGATCGCTAGCCGGGAGTACATCGTCCGGGTATTGCGCACCAATGCGGAGCCCATGTCGTACGACGAGATCGCCGCCTATCTGGAACTGAGTCACGAGGACGAACTCGAGGCCCTGCGCCGGCGGCTGATCGCCATGGTTCGTGACGGCCAATTGCTGCTCAACCGCCGCGAGGGTTACCTGCCGGTCGATTCGACCAATCTGGTGCGCGGACGCGTGATCGCCCACCCGGATGGCTTCGGCTTCGTCGTCCCCGACGAACGCGGCGAGGACGTCTACCTCAATCCGCGCGAGATGCGCGCGCTGATGCACGGCGATCGGGTGGTCGTCCGTGTCACCGGGCTCGATCGGCGCGGGCGCCGTGAGGGTGCGGTGGCCGATGTGCTCGAACGGGCCAATGAGCGCGTGGTCGGACGCATCGGCGTGGAGAGCGGTGTCACCACGCTGTCCCCCGACAATAAGCGCATCACGCAGGACATCCTGATACCGCCCGAGAACGTGGGCGAGGCCAAGGAGGGTCAGATCGCGGTCGCCGCGATCGTCCAACAGCCGACCCGGCGGCGGCAGCCGATCGGCCGTGTGGTCGAAGTGCTGGGCGATCACATGGCGCCCGGCATGGAGATCGACATCGCGATCAACTCGCACGGCATCCCTGCCATTTGGCCCGATGCGGTCGAGTCCGAGGCGCAGGCATTGGGCGGTGAGGTCTCCGACGCCGACAAGAAGGGCCGCGTCGATCTGCGCGGCCTGCCGCTGGTGACCATCGACGGCGAGGATTCGCAGGATTTCGACGACGCAGTCTACTGCGAGAAGCGCTGGAATGGCTGGCGCTTGGTGGTGGCCATCGCCGACGTCTCGGCCTACGTGACGCCCGACAGCGCGCTGGACGCCGAGGCGCAGCGACGCGGCACGTCGGTTTATTTTCCCAACCGCGTGGTGCCGATGCTGCCCGAGGCGCTGTCGAACGGACTGTGCTCGCTGAATCCGGACGTCGACCGGCTGTGCCTCGTCTGCGACATGCGCATCGACAACAACGGCCGCATCACGCGCACGCAGTTCCGCGAGGCCGTCATGCGCAGCCACGCGCGCCTGACCTATGGCGACGTCGCCTCGATCCTGCTCTCGGGCGACGAGGACGCTCGTGCCAAGCAACGTGAGGTGGTGCCGCATCTGGAGAATCTGTACCGCCTTTACGACGTGCTGCATAAGGCCCGCAGCGAGCGCGGGGCGATCGACTTCGACTCGACCGAGACCCAAATCCTGTTCGACGATGACGGTCGCATCTCCTCGATCGAGCCCTACGAGCGCAACGACGCCCACCGCATCATCGAGGAATGCATGATCGCCGCCAACGTGGCGACCGCGCGTTATCTCCAGAAGCACAAGATGCCCGCCCTGTACCGCGTACACAGCGGACCGGACGCGGAACAGATCGAGGAGCTCAGGTCCTTCCTAGGCGAACGCGGCCTCAAGCTCGAGGGGGGAGCGAAGCCTGGGGCCAAGGAGTTCTCGCGCGTGCTGGCGCAGGCGAAGGACCGTCCCGACAAGTACTTGATCCAGACGGTATTGCTGCGTTCCATGCAGCGTGCCGTCTACCAGCCGGATGGCACGGGGCATTTTGGCCTGGCCCTCGATCATTACGCCCATTTCACCTCGCCGATTCGGCGCTATCCCGACCTGTTGGTGCATCGGGCGATCCGTCACAAGCTGCGCCGCGGTAAGCCGGGCAATTTCGACCACGATCACGAGGACATGGTGCGTTTCGGCGATCATTGCTCGCTGACGGAGCGCCGCGCCGACGAGGCCACGCGCGACGTCGAGGCGGTACTCAAGTGCCAATACATGGAGGGCCACGTCGGCGACGAGTTCGACGGCCTGATCACCGGCGTCACCTCGTTCGGCGTGTTCGTCGTGCTCACCGGCATGTATGCCGAGGGTCTGGTCCACGTGACCTCATTGCCACGCGACTACTACAAATTCGATCCGGTCGGCCATTGCCTGACGGGCGAGCGCTCGGGGCGGGTCTACCGCCTTGGTGATGCGTTGCGCGTGCGCGTCACGCGCGTCGATATCGAGGATCGCAAGATCGACTTCGATCCGGTCTCGGAATCCGGCGCTTCGGAGGGCGGCGATAGCGGCGCGTCGAGCAAGCGGCGGGGGCGCAGCGGACGCAAGAAGTCGGCGTCGAAGAAACAGGCGGCGAATCAAGAGAGCGCCTCGAAGAAAACGGCCTCGAAGAAAACGGCCTCAAAGGAGACGGCCTCAAAGGAGACGGCCTCGAACGAGGCAAGCTCGAAGAAGACCGCGTCCAAGAAAAAGGCTGGTTCGGGCCGATCCCGCTCGCGGCGCAAGCGCAGGTCTTCGGCGAACACAAGTGAATCATAACGAGCAGACTGGGGGCGCAGGGTAGTGGCTTCAATCGACGCACTTCTCGACGGCTTTCGCGTTTTTCACCACGACTACTTCGAGCGGCGGCCGGACGCCTATGCCCGGCTGGCCCGCGAGGGGCAGCATCCGGTCGCGGCGATCGTCGCCTGCGCCGATTCGCGGGTCGATCCGGCTCATTTGCTCGGCGCCGGTCCGGGTGACCTGTTCACCATCCGTAACGTCGCCAACATCGTGCCGCCCTACGAGCCGGACGACCAGCAGCACGGCACGAGCGCGGCGCTCGAGTTCGCCGTGCGCGACCTGAAGGTGGCGAACGTGATCGTTCTGGGGCATGCCGGCTGCGGCGGCATTGCCGCGGCGCTCGAGGCCGTGGCCGGGCGGCCGCCGGAGCGTGATTTCATCCGCCCCTGGATCGAATCGGTCGCGGAGCCCTGCCGCGCCGCGCTGGCACAACACGGGACGGCCGATGCGCCATGCCATTGCGATGCCGAGCGCGGCGGTATCGCGCAATCGCTGCGCAATCTGTCCACCTTCCCCTGGGTCGCCAGCGCTGTCGAGTCAGGCCAACTGGCGCTGCACGGCTGGTGGTTCGATCTGTACGGCGGCCGGCTCGAGGCGGTCGACCCCGCGACCGGGGCCGGGCGCCACCTGGCGCCGTAACGGGCCGCGCACCGATGTCAGCGAACCGCTGGGTGGCCGGGATCCATGCCGTGGAGACCGCGCTCGCTGGCGGCCGCGGGCGGGTCGTGCGGCTGTTGACCGACCAGCGCCGCCGCGACCAGCGACTCGCGCGGCTGATCGAGCACGCGCAGCGCGCGTCGATCCCGGTCGAACGGGTGCATGCGCGTCAGCTTGAAGCGCAGGTCGGAGACGTGCGTCATCAGGGTGTCTGCGCCGAGGTGCGCGGCGCGGCGATACTCGATGAGGACGAGCTGGCCGCGCGGGTCGAGGCGCTGGCGCATGCGCCGCTGCTGCTCGCGCTCGACGGCGTTCAGGACCCGCACAATCTCGGCGCGTGTCTGCGTTCCGCCGAGGCGGCCGGCGCCGACGCCGTCATTGTGCCGCGCGATCGCGCCGCGCGCCTGACGCCCACCGTCGAGCGTGCCGCCGCCGGCGCGGCCGAGCTGATCCCGCTGGCCGCGGTCACCAACCTGACGCGCACGCTGGAGTCGCTCAAGCAGCTCGGCTGCTGGGTCATCGGCACGACCGGCGGGGCGGACACTGCGCTCCATGCGGCCGACCTTACGGGGCCACTGGTGCTGGTCATGGGCGGAGAGGAAAAGGGCCTGCGTCCGCGGACCCAAAGTGCCTGTGATCGTCTGGTCTCGATTCCGATGGCCGGCCGTAGCGAGAGCCTCAACGTCTCCGTGGCCGCGGGGGTTTGTCTGTTCGAGGCGCTGCGTCAGCGCCGGGCGCATCAGGTACCCCATGACGCAAGCGATTGAGACGCGCGATCTGACCAAGCGCTTCGGTACGGCCACGGCGGTCGACGGCGTCGATCTGCAAGTCGCCCGGGGTGCGGTCTTCGGTCTGCTCGGGCCCAATGGCGCCGGCAAAACCACCACCATCCGCATGCTCGCCACGCTGCTGCGTCCGAGCGGCGGAACGGCGCGGGTGCTGGGCCACGACGTCGTACGCGACGCGGCCCAGGTCCGTGCCCGCGTCAGTCTCACGGGCCAGTTCGCCTCCGTGGACGAAGATCTCACGGGCCGCGAGAACCTGGTTCTGGTCGCGCGCCTACTCGGGTTCGGCTGGCGCGCCGCCCGTGCCCGCGCGCGCGAACTGCTCGACGTGTTCGAACTCGCGGAGGCGGGCGAGCGCCAGGTGCGGACCTATTCAGGCGGCATGCGCCGGCGCCTGGACATCGGCGCGAGTCTGGTCCTGCGCCCGGAGCTGCTGTTCCTGGACGAGCCGACGACCGGTCTCGATCCGCGCAGCCGTAATCAGGTCTGGGATCTCGTGCGCGAGATTGCCGCCGAGGGCACGACCGTGATGCTCACCACGCAGTATCTCGAAGAGGCCGATCGCCTGGCGGGCCGCTTGGCGGTCATCGATCAGGGCCGGGTCATCGCCCAGGGCACCAGCCGCGAGTTGAAGGAGTCGGTGGGCGCGCGCAGCCTGCACGTGCGGGTGGCCGACCCCGGGTGCGTCGGTGAGGCGCGGGCGGTGCTCGAGCGTTTCTTCGGCGCGGATACCCACTCCGCGGAGCGGCCGGACGCGCTGCTCGCTCGTGTCAGCCGCGACGATCTCGTGCCCGATGCGCTCGCGGCGCTGGTGTCCTCGGGTATCGTGGTTCAGGAATTCGCGCTGGCCCAGCCGAGCCTGGACGACGTGTTCTTCGCGCTGACCGGCCACGCGGCGCGCGCGGAGCCGGACGAGGAGGCCGCGGCGTGAGCGACGTGCACCTGCACCGCGTGCTCGCCAATGCAGAGCGGCCGCGGCCACCGAGCGCGCTGTCGGCGGCGCTCACGCTGGCCTGGCGCGCGATGCTGAAGATCAAGCACGTACCCTTCCAGTTGTTCGACGTGATCGCGATGCCGATCATGATGACCGTGCTGTTCACCTTTCTATTCGGCGGCGCGCTGGCCGGTTCCTCCCAGGCCTATCTGCAGTTTCTGCTGCCAGGCATCGTGGTGCAGACGATCGTGTTCCTGACGGTGTACACGGGCGTGGGGCTCAACACCGACATTCAGCGAGGCCTGTTCGATCGCTTTCGCTCACTGCCGATCTGGCAGCCGGCGCCGATCGTCGGCGCCCTGGCCGGCGACCTGATGCGCTATTCGCTGGCCGGACTGGTCGTGATCGTCGTCGGGCTGCTGCTGGGTTTTCGGCCGGAGGCCGGGCCTGTGGGCGTGCTACTGGCGCTCGGGCTGATGCTGGTCTTCGCCTCCGCAGTGTCGTGGATCTGGATCATCGTCGGTTTCCTGGTGCGCACGCCCGAGTCGGTGATGACCACGAGTTTCCTGCTGCTGTTTCCGCTGACGTTCGTCAGCAACATCTTCGTGGACCCGGCCACGATGCCGGGTTGGCTGCAGACCGCGGTTGCGTTCAACCCCGTCACGCACCTGACCACGGCCGCGCGCGGTCTGATGCACGGCGGCGTGGCCCTGACCGATGTGGCGCTCGTGCTCGCCGCCTCGGTCGTCGTGACGGCGGTCTTCGCGCCCATTGCGATGCGCATGTACTACCGCGAGCGCTGACGCGGGCCGCGTCAGCGTGCGCAATTGCAGCCGCCCGCGCCGCCACGGTATGATTGGCGGCTTGCCGCCGCGCCTGTGGTGGCCCCGCTCCTTGCCTCACCGCCGCGACGTGGGAGGCATCATCCCGTAAGGAGGTCGTCTTGCGACACTACGAAGTAGTCTTTCTGGTCCATCCGGACCAGAGCGAACAGGTCCCCGCCATGGTGGAGCGTTACCGCGCCATCATCGAGAATCACGGCGGCCAGATTCACCGGCACGAGGACTGGGGCCGGCGCCAGCTGGCCTACTCCATCAACCGCGTGCACAAGGCGCACTATGTGCTGCTGAACATCGAAAGCGGGCCCGAGGCGCGCGACGAACTGGTGAGCGCCTTCCGCTTCAACGATGCGGTGCTGCGCCACATGGTCCTGTCGCGCAGCGAGGCGGTCACCGAGCCGTCGCCGCTGGCGAAGAAGGAAGACAAGCGTGACGACAAGCGCGTTGCCCGCCAGCCTCGCGCCGAAGGCGAGGGCGAGGGCGAAGAGGCGGCGGAGCCTGCCGAGGCCGCGGAGTCTTCCGAGCCGACCGACGAAGCCGAAGCCGAGCCCGCGGCCGAGAGCTAACGCACGAATACCGAGTGGAGGTGGGTCCCCATGTCGCAGTTTTTCCGCCGTCGTAAGTATTGCCGCTTTACCGCGGAAGGCGTCCGCGAGATCGATTACAAGGATATCGAGACGCTGAAGAATTACGTGACCGAAACGGGCAAGATCGTGCCCAGCCGGATCACGGGCACGAACGCCCGCTACCAGCGCCAGCTGTCGAGCGCCGTCAAGCGTGCGCGCTTTCTGGCGCTGATGCCGTACAGCGATAGCCACCGCTAAACGGCAACACCCGCTAAGCCGGCCGCCGATACGATGAAGGCCTTCGCCGCGTTCGTCATGCGAGGGCCGACTCAGGCCGGCTCGATCGCCGGCGCCAGTCTTCTGGCTGGCTTGGTCGTACCGCCGTTCGCCTGGTTCAGTGGCGCGGTGGTGGCGCTGGTGCTGCTGCGCCTTGGCGCTGCGGCACTGGCGCGCATGGCGCTGCCCGCGCTGGCGTTGGTGCTGGTCGTCGGCACGGTCGTCTGGCAGCAGCCGTCGGCGGTGGCGGTGGCCAGCGTCGGCGCATGGCTGCCGGTGGTCGTGGTCGCGGGCGTATTACGGGCTCGCGCGCGTCTGGACGATGCCCTGCTGGTGGCCTGCGTGCTGGGTTTTCTCGCGGTCGTCGCCATCCACGGGCTGCTGGCGGATCCGGCCGCGACCTGGCGCGAAGTGCTGTTGCAGGTGTTTCCGCCGGAGCAGTTGGCGGCCAACGCGGGCATCGAGGCGAGCGCCGCCGCCGAGGTGATCGATCGGATGGCGCCGCTGATGACCGGGCTGGTCGCGGCCTCGGCCGTGTTCAGCGCGATCACCGGGGTGCTGCTGGCGCGCTGGTGGCAGTCGCTACTGGATCACGAGGGCGCGTTCGCGCGCGAGTTCCAGTCCTTGCGGCTGGGGCGCGTCGCGGCGCTGGTGGCGGGTGCGGTGTGCCTGGCGGCGGCGCTGATGCAAAGCGCGACGCTGCTTGGGTTGGCGCTGGTAACGATCACCTTGTATCTGATCCAGGGTCTGGCGGTTGTGCATGGGGTGGTCAGCGCTCGCGGCATGACGCGCGGGTGGCTGATCGGTTTGTATGTCCTCGGGATCCTGTTGACGCCGCAGGTGGTCGTTGGACTGGCCCTGGTCGGCGTCGCCGATGCTTGGGGGGACTTCCGCCGGATCGCAGCCGGCGAAGCGTGAATCATCGAAGCGGGCGCAGGCCGTCCGCCGGGAGGTAGGAACGGATGCAGGTCATTCTGGTACAGAACGTGGGCAATCTCGGCAAGCTGGGCGACGTGGTCCGGGTCAAGCCCGGGTATGCGCGCAACTATCTGGTCCCGCACGGCATCGCGCGTGCGGCTACGCCCGAGAACGTCAAGGCGATCGAGGCCCGCCGCGTGGAGTTCGAGCGCGAGGAGGCCGCGAAGATGGAGTCCGCCAAGGGCCGCCATGCGCAGCTCGATGGCCGCCGGATCACCCTTCAGGCGCGTGTCGGCGCCGAAGGCAAACTGTTCGGCTCCGTCAGTGCCGGCGATATCGCCGACGCGCTGACGGCCGACGGGGTCGAGGTGGAGAAGCGCGAGCTGCGTCTGCCGGAAGGCCCGCTGCGCGAGACCGGCGAGTTCGAGATCGGCGTGCATGTGTACAGCGATCTCGACGCGACCGTTACCGTGGTGGTCGAGGCCGAGGCCTGATTCATGCCGGACGGGGCGGCGGCCAGCGCCGCCCCGCAAGACTCGCACGGACGCGCAGAATGCGTAGTCGCCGGCGGCGTGGGCCCCTTTGTCCCGGTTATCATGGTCCGTGTCCTGGTTATCATGTTCGGGACTATAATGACCCAGCCGTCGCCGGTGGCCTGCCATGACCGAGACCGTCTCCCCGCTCGAGCCCGACGCCTCCGCGCAGTCGCCGCGCGTCCCGCCGCATTCGATCGAGGCCGAGCAGGCCGTACTCGGCGGCCTGATGCTCGACAACGATGCCTGGGACCGGATCGCGGACCGCGTATCCGAGGAGGATTTCTACCGCCGCGAGAATCGGCTGCTGTTCCGCGCCATCGGCGAGCTGTCCGAGCGCGATCAGCCGCGTGATGTCGTCACCGTATCGGAGTGGCTCAGCCAGCGGGGCGAACTCGAGAGCGTCGGCAGTCTGGCCTACCTGGGGCAGCTCGCGAACGAGACCCCCAGCGCCGCCAACATCACGGCCTACGCCGATATCGTGCGCGAGCGCTCGATCCTGCGTCAGCTCAGCGCCGTGGGCACTGATATCGCGCGCGCCGCGTTCGAGCCGCAGGGCCGCGACAGCAAGGAGCTGCTCGATTACGCCGAGTCGCAGGTGTTCGCCATCGCGGACCAGGGTTCCCGGCGTCAGCGCGGCTTTCAGCCCATCAATCGCGTGCTCACCGCCACGCTCGATCAGCTCGATACGCTGCTCAACAGCGACTCCCACATCACCGGCTTGTCGACCGCGTTCAACGAACTCGACGATCTGACGTCGGGACTGCAGCGTTCCGATCTGATCATCGTTGCCGGCCGTCCCTCGATGGGCAAGACCGCATTCGCGATGAATCTCGCCGAGAACGTGGCCATGGAGCACGACGAGCCGGTGGCCGTTTTCTCCATGGAGATGCCCGCCGAGCAGATCGCCACCCGCATGATCTCCTCACTCGGCCGGGTCGAGTTGCAGAAGCTGCGCTCGGGGCGGCTGGACGAGTCCGACTGGCCGCGGGTGAATTCGGCGGTGTCCTTGCTCACGCAGCAGTCGCAGCTGTTCATCGACGACACACCGGGCCTGACTCCATCGGAGCTGCGCGCCCGCGCGCGGCGGCTCAAGCGCGAGCATGGCCTGTCGCTGATCCTGGTCGACTATATCCAGCTCATGCAGATCGGCGGGTCGGGCTCGGAGAACCGCTCCACGGAGCTGTCCGAGATCTCGCGCTCGCTCAAGGGGCTGGCGAAGGAGCTCAACGTGCCGGTGGTCGTGCTCTCGCAGCTCAACCGCTCGCTGGAGCAGCGCACCGACAAGCGCCCCGTCATGTCCGACCTGCGCGAGTCCGGCGCGATCGAGCAGGATGCCGACGTCATCATGTTCATCTACCGCGACGAGGTCTATGACGAGGACAGCCCGCACAAGGGCACGGCCGAGATCCTGGTCCGCAAGCAGCGTAACGGACCCACGGGTACGGTGCGCCTGACCTTCCTCGGTCACTACACCCGTTTCGAGAACTTCTCGCCCGAGGTCTACGGTTAGCGTGGTGGCGAACGCCGTATCGTTCCTCAGCAGCACCGCTTCGTAACGGAAATCGCCATGCAGCGTGCGGCCGTTGCCCACCTCGAGCGCCAAGCTCTGCAACACAACCTCGGCCGGGCGCGTGCGGCCGCGCCCGCGAGCGCCGTGTTCGCGGTCATCAAGGCGCAGGGCTATGGCCATGGGCTGGAGTTCTGCGCCGAGGCGCTGGCCGAGGGCTGCGAGGGCTTCGCCGTCGCCTGTGTCGGCGAAGGGCTGGCCTTGCGCGCGGCCGGCTATCGCCGCCACCGCATCTGCATTCTCAACGGGCCGATGGACCTCGACGAGCTGCGCGCCTGCGCCGTACACGGGCTCGAACCCGTGATCCACCAGCTCTGGCAAGCGCGCGCTTTGGACGACAGCGACCGGCCGTCCCTGTCGGTCTGGCTCAAAGTGGATTCCGGGATGGGCCGCATCGGTGTGCCGCTGACGGCCGCGGTTGACTGGCAGGCGCGCCTAGAAGCCTGTGCCTGTGTGCGGCCGCCGGTCGGTCTGATGACCCACATGGCCAGCGCCGATGCGCGCGACAGCGGCGTTACTGACGCACAATGGCAGTCTTTTTCGCGCGCTACGACGGAGTTGGTCGGGCCACGCAGCGCGGCCAACTCGGCCTGTGTGCTTGCATGGCCGCGAACGCACGCCGACTGGGTACGGCCCGGCATCATGCTCTACGGCTGCTCGCCCTTTGTCGAAGGTGCGGAAGCCACGCTCGACCTGCACCCGGTGATGACGCTGAGCAGCCGGCTCATCGCCATCAACCAGCTGGAGGCCGGCGCCTCGGTGGGATACGGAGGCGCCTGGGAATGCCCGGAGGCGATGCCGGTCGGGGTGGTGGCGATCGGCTATGGCGACGGCTATCCACGTCATGCGCCGACCGGTACGCCGGTACTCATAGGCGGACGGCGCGTGCCGCTGGTCGGCCGCGTGTCGATGGACAAGATCACGGTTGATCTGCGCACTGCGCCGGATGCGGCGGTCGGCGATGAGGTCGTGCTCTGGGGGCGCGGCTTGCCGGCAGAGGAGGTCGCGGCCGCCGCCGATACCATCGGTTACGAGCTGCTTTGCGGCATCCACGGCCGCGTACCCGTGGCGTACATCTAGAGGGAATGAGGGTATGGGCGAGCCGGTCTGCTGCTTTCTCGGTATCGGGATGAAGTGTATATTCGCGCCACATACGGTGCGCTCTAACGGAGAATAACATGCGCCCATGCCGCGCCCTTCGCCTCGCCGCACCCGCGCTCGCGGTGGCGCTCGCCGCCGCCGGTTGTGCCAGCGAACGCGCCATGTATCGCGGCGGTCCCGACCATACCGGTGTATACGACAGCGATGCGGCGACCTTGGCCGGCGATCCTGTGTGGGTCCACGCCACGGATGAGGATTCGTATTCATCGCCCGTGGTCGCCGGCGACTCCGTTTACTTTGGCACCAATGCCGGCGTGCTGTATTCCCTTTCGCGCGACGCAGGCGACGCACGCTGGCAGCACGAGACGCGTGGCAACATCGAGGCAACACCCGCGGTCGCGGACGGGCAGGTTCTGTTCGGGAGCTGGGATGGTGCCGTGCGCGCGGTAGCCGAGGACACGGGCGAGCAGGTCTGGCGCTTCGAGACCGAGGGTCGGGTGTACTCCGCGCCGGCCATCGCCGGTGACCGTGTCTACTTCGGCAGCGCCGACGGTCACGTCTACGCCCTCGATCGCGCCAGCGGCGAGCTCGTCTGGCGTTTTGCCACCGGTGACCGCATCAGTGCCTCTCCCTCCGTGTCCGACGGCCGTGTCTTCGTCGGCGGCCTCGATGGCAACGTCTACGCCCTTGCCACGGAGACGGGTGAGGAGATCTGGCGGTACGAGACCGGCAAGCCGGTGTTCGCCAGCCCCGCCGTCAGCGGCGGGGTGGTCGCGGTCGGCGGCTACGACAAGAGCATGCATCTGCTCGACGCCGAGTCTGGGCAACGCCAATGGCAATTCCGCACGGGCAACCGTATCTATGCATCGGCCGCGCTGACCGAGGACGCCGTAATTTTCGGTAGCACCGACGGCTATGTGTATTCGATTGACCGCGAGACCGGGGTCAAGAACTGGGAGTTTGATACCGGCGGCGAGGTGTTCTCCTCACCGGCCGTGGCCGCCGACCGTGTTTTCGTGGGCAGCACCGATGGCCGTCTTTACGCGCTCGACCGCGTAGGTGGCCGCAAGCTCGGCGAATTCGACGCCGGGGCCCCCGTGTACGCGACGCCGACGCTCGCGGATGGCCGCGTGTACGTGGCGACGGTCGACGGGCGCGTCTACGCGCTCGACTGAACTCCCTGATTCGCCCGGACGGGCCATCGATGCTCCGCCTCCAGCCCGCGCGAGCACGCGCTCATCGCCACCGACCGATCCGAAGATCAGCACGCCGCGTGGCAAGAGCGCCTCATCGCTCCATACCGACACGGAGGCCAGCGGGCCGTACGGGAAAAGGCCCCAGCGAGCGCTCGCGGCGGGCGATCTGTGCCGCGAGCTCGCGGGCGCGGGATTACTCCTCGAGATATTGCAGCTTGCCCGACACGTCTTCCCACTCGGCTGCGTCCTCGGGGGCTTCCTTCTGCGCGGTGAGTACGGGCCATTTCTGGGATAGCCGCTCGTTGATCTCCAGGAAATGCTCTTGATCGGCCGGTAGCTCGTCCTCTGAATAGATCGCGTCCACCGGGCATTCGGGTTCGCAGAGGGTGCAATCGATGCATTCCTCCGGATCAATGGCGAGGAAATTCGGGCCCTCGTGGAAACAGTCGACCGGACACACCTCGACGCAATCAGTGTATTTGCACTTGATGCAGTTTTCGGTCACCACGTAGGTCATGCAGGGCCTCCTGTTCCGGCGCTAAAGTGGGCGTTTCGGCCACGTGACGGGCCCATTATTATGCGACCTTGCTGGCGTGGTTGCTACATCCCGGCTAGATTGGGGGGAGCGCGTCGCGGCGCGACCACTCCACGCGCGTGACCGTGCCGACGAAGTTCGCCGAGAACACGCAATGAGGCCAGGGCACGAGAACAGGGACTGCCGATGAAACCCGTACGCAAGGTCGTCTTTCCGGTCGCCGGCATGGGCACGCGCTTTCTGCCCGTGACCAAGGCCAACCCCAAGGAGATGCTGCCGATCGTCGACAAGCCGCTGATCCAGTACGCGGCGGAGGAGGCGGTCGCCGCTGGCGCCGAGGTGCTGGTCTTCGTGACCGGTCGCAACAAACGCTCCATCCCCGATCATTTCGATCGCGCGTACGAACTCGAGATGGCGCTCGAGCAAAAGGGCAAGCACGACACCCTGGCCGAAGTGCGCAACGTTCTGCCCGAAGGCATCAGCTGCGTGTACCTGCGCCAGCCCGAGGCCCTCGGTCTGGGCCATGCGGTCCTCTGCGCCCGTCCGGTTGTCGGCGACGAGCCGTTCGGCGTCATCCTGGCCGACGATCTGATCCGCACCGAAGGCCAACCGGTGCTCAGTCAGATGCTCGATGTCTATCGCGAGCACGAAACCTCCGTACTGGGCGTGGAGCGCGTACCCAGCGACAAGACGCACAAATACGGCATCGTCGACAGCGAGGAGGTCGCCGGCGAGCGGCTTTCCGCGCTGCACGGTATCGTCGAGAAGCCGCAGCCGCAGGATGCGCCGTCGAACCTGTCGGTCGTGGGCCGTTATCTCCTCACGCCGCGGATCTTCGATCACCTTGCGGCCACGCAGCCGGGGGCGGGCGGCGAAATCCAGCTGACCGATGCGATCGCCAAGCTGCTCGACGACGAACAGGTCCTGGCCTGGGAATTCGAGGGCACGCGCTTCGATTGCGGCAGCAAGCTCGGCTATCTCGAGGCGACGGTTGAATATGCGCTGGCCCATCCGGAACTGCGCGAGGAATTCGCGGCCTATCTCAGGGGGCTGGACGTCGGCCGCGGCT
>JBBEEB010000081.1:6342-22187 GCA_040880995.1 Halofilum sp. (in: g-proteobacteria) | reverse complement strand
CCCCCCCCCCCCCCCCCCCCCCCCCCCCCCCCCCCCCGACTCGTTTTCAGGTCATCGGTATGAATTCGAGCCGTTGACCTCAATCATCCGAAGCGCTGCCCATGCTGCAATCCTTTAGCGATCGCATTCGTAGTTCCCGCTGGCTGGGCTATGGCATCGTCATCGCAATTGCCATCCCGTTCGCCCTCTTGGGAATCGAGGCCTACCTGGGCGGCACGAGTGGCGAAGTAGCCGCCGAGGTCAATGGCGTCCCGATCGAGGACGCTCAACTGCAGCAGCAAGTGTCGCAACGCCGCGCGCAGCTGCGCGAGCGGTTCGGGGGCGAGTTTCCCGAGGTGCTCTCGGAGGGTCTGCGCGAGCGTGTTTTGGACCAGCTGATACTTCGCGAAGTATTGCGGCAGGCTGCAACGGACGCCCATATGCGGGTCCCGAATGACACGCTCGCGGCGCGCATTCGTGAACAAGAGCAGTTTCGCCAGAACGGTCAGTTCAATCGCGAGCTATACCGCCAGCTGGTGAGTCGTTGGGGGCTCACCGAACAGGAATACGAAGCGCACGTGCGAAGCGCTTATCGGGTTCAACAGTTGCGCGAGGGCATCACTGCGACGTCGTTCGGCCTGTCGTCCGAGGGACGGGCGCAGGCCCAACTGATGCGCGAGGAACGGCGCGTTGGCGTGCTGGAGTACCCGCGCGAGCGTGCCGCCGAGCAGGTGTCGATCAGTTCCGAGGATGTCCAGGCGTACTACGAGGATAATAGCGATCGCTTCCAGACCTCGCCCCGCGTGCGCGTCGCCTACATCGAGCTGAGCCGCGAGGCGCTGGCCGAGCAGGTGGATCTGACCGAGGATGAGCTCCGCGCCGCATACCAGAGTGACCAGGAGAGCACGGAGGAGAGTGGCGAGCGACAGGCGGCACATGTGTTGTTCGAGGTGCCCGACGGCGCGAGCGACGAAGAAGTCGAAGCAGCGCGCGAAGAGGCTCAGCGCCTACGCGAGCGGATCGTGGACGGCGAGGCCGATTTCGCAACAATGGCGCGCGAGCACTCGGATGACCCGGGTTCGGCCGATCAGGGAGGGGATCTTGGATTCGTTGGGCGGGATTCGATGGTCCCCCCATTCCAGGAAGCACTGTTCTCGCTCGAGGATGAGGGGGCGATCAGCGAGCCGGTCCGGACCAGCTTTGGCTTCCACTTGATCAAGCTCATCGAGGTTCGCGGCGAGGACGAATCCGAGACCGAGTCCTTCGAGCAGGCGCGCGACCAGATCGAGCGGGAGATTCGGCGGCAGAAGGCTGAGCGGTTGTTCCGGGATCGGGCTGAGATGCTACAGAACACGGCTTACGAGAACCCTGGAAGCCTGCAGCCCGTGGCGGAAAGCACGGGTCTGGAGGTCGAGGAAAGTGACTGGTTCTCGCGTGACGAGGGTGAGGGCGTCGCCGCGGCGTCCGAGGTACGCGAGGCCGCTTTCGGAGCGGATGTCCGCGATCAAGGGGTCAACAGCGATCTACTCGACCTCGGTAATGGGCGCGTGGCGGTACTTCGGATCGCGGATGAGCAGGCGCCTCAGCAGCGCGCGCTCGAGACTGTGCGCGAAGAAATCCGCGATCGGCTGCGCGAGCAGCGTATCGACGACTTGCTCGGCGATTGGTCGGAGTCGATGGAGGCGCGCCTAGCGGAGGGTGCCGATGCTGCCGAGCTCGCGGACGACGGAGCAGGGTATCGCGACCTCGGCTGGATTCGCCGGGACGGCGAGGCGCCCTCGCAGGTCACTTCGGCCGCGTTCTCGGCACCTCCGCCGAGCGGCACGTCGTCTGTGCATCGCGTAACCTCCTTGGACTCCGGCGGGCGCGGTATCGTAATCGTACGGGACGCGCGCATGCCCGAGGTGGATCAAGCCGTCGTGGATGAGGTGCGCAGCAGCTTGAGTCAGCGCGCCGCGACCGCCGAGATGTCCGCATGGGCGGACGCACTTCGTGCGGCGGCAGAGGTGACGCGGCCGGAGTAGTGGGCACCCTGGGCCCGTCCGATGGGCCCAGGGTCAAGCAGACTCAGCCGGTCATGGCCGTGGTGTTGAAGCCGGCATCCACGTAGATCACCTCCCCGGTGATCCCGGCCGCCAGGTCGGAGCACAAGAACGCCGCGGTATTGCCGACATCATCGATGGTCACATTGCGCCGCAGCGGAGCCGACTGTGCCGCGTGCTCGAGTAGCTTGCGGAAATCCCCGATGCCGGAGGCGGCGAGCGTGCGGATTGGCCCGGCCGAGACCGCGTTGACGCGGATACCCTCGGGTCCCAGTGCATACGCCATGTAGCGCACGTTGGCCTCCAGTGAGGCTTTCGCCGCGCCCATGACGTTGTAATTCGGCATGGCCCGCTCTGCGCCGAGATAGCTCAGTGTGACCATCGAAGCATTCCGGTCCTGCATCAATGGGCGTAGCGCCTTACCCAGCGCGGCAAAGCTGTACGAGCTGACATCGTGCGCCTGCGAGAATCCCTCGCGTGTGAGGTGCTCGAGATAGTCCCCCTCCAGATGATCCCGCGGTGCGAACGCCATGGCATGCACCACGACGTCTACTGAACCCCAATGCTTTTCGAGCGTGCTGGCCAGGGACTCGATTTGCTCATCGGAGCTGGCGTCCAGCGGGATCAGGAAGTCCGATCCGACCTCCGCGGCCAGGTTGCGTACGCGGGATTCGAGCTTCTCGTTCTGGTAGGTGAACGCGAGCTCCGCGCCCTGCTGGCGCATCGCCTGTGCGATACCCCAGGCGATCGAGCGCTTGCTGGCGACCCCGGTGATCAGTGCGCGCTTGCCTTCGAGAAACGCCATGGGCCGGATCCTGTTGTCTGCGGGCCTGTTGTCTTCGGAACCGGCGAATAATAGTCTAGCCGGCGCCATCGCGACAAATACCCGCCCGCCACACGGATAAAAGCTGCCCACGCATGTCCGGTCGCCTATTGCTTCTGTGCACGCTCGTATTGAGCGCCGGACTGCTCGGCGGCCCGGCCGAGGCTCGCTATGCGATGGCGCTCGGCTACGAGCCGAAATACCGCGAGGGATTCTCCCATTTCGATTACGTCAATCCCGATGCGCCTCGGGGAGGGGAGGTTACCCTCTCCGCATTCGGCACGTTCGAATCGCTCAATCCCTTCCTGCTCAAGACGTTGTCGGCGGCGGGGCTCCAGACCCTGGTATTCGAGAGCCTGATGGTCCAGAGCCGCGACGAGCCGTTTACGATGTATGGCCTGCTGGCCGAGGACATCGAGCTCGCCGACGACCGCGAGTCCGTGACATTCCGCCTGAATTCGGATGCGCGTTTCTCCAACGGGGATCCGGTGCTGGCGCGGGACGTGAAGGCCTCGTTCGAATTACTGACCGGCGAAATGGCGCATCCGCAGTATCGCCTGTACTGGCAGGATATCGAGCGCGCCGTCATCGTCGATCGCCGCACGGTCCGGTTCGAGTTTGCGCAGGCCAACCCCGAGCTGCACCTGATCGCCGCCGAGATGCCCGTGTTCTCTCACAAGTGGGTCGGCGACCGGCGTTTCGATGAGGTCGTCACCGAGCGTCCGATTGCCAGTGGCCCTTACCTTATCGAGCGGTTTGCCCAGGGTAACTCGATTACATACAGACGCGATCCGGATTACTGGGCCGAGGATCTGAACGTGCGCCGCGGGATGTTTAATTTCGAGCGGATCACGTACGAATACTACCGGGACTTGACCGTCGCATTCGAGGCCTTCAAAGCCGGTGAGTACGACTTCCACGTGGAGCGGCATTCCAAGCGCTGGGCTCGTGATTATCACGGTCCGGCGTTCGAGCGCGGGCATATCAAGCAGCAGCAGCTCGAGCACATGAACAATGCCGGGATGCAAGGCTTCATGTTCAATCTACGCCGCCCGCTGTTTCAGGATCGGCGCGTTCGGAAGGCGATCAATCTGGCCTTCGACTTCCCCTGGTCGAACCAGCATTTGTTCTACGGCCAATACGAGCAGGCCAACAGCTATTACAGCAATAGTGAGCTGGCCGCGCGCGACGGCGCACCCCAGGGGAGGGTGCATGAGCTGTTGGAGAAGTATCGCGACTCGCTACCGCCGGAGGTGTTCGGCCCGGCCGCTCGGCCGCCGAGCCCGGATGGCCCCGGAAATCTGCGCGGGAATCTTCTGCGCGCGCGGGAGCTCCTGCAGGAGGCCGGCTGGAGCGTTGCGCCCGACGGCGTGCTGCGCAACGCCGGCGGCGAGCCGTTCCGTTTCGAGTTCCTACTCGGGCAGGACGGTTTCGATCGTATCGTGGCCCCGTTCTTTCGCAACCTGGAACGGCTGGGTATCGAGCCCGAATACCGCACTGTCGATCCGGCGCTCTATCAGCAACGCGTGCGCTCGTTCAATTTCGACATGGCCGTCATGACCTTCCCGCAGTCGCAGTCGCCGGGCAACGAGCAGCGGTCCATGTTCCACTCGTCCAGTGCCGATCAGCAGGGCTCGCGCAATTTCATGGGGATCGACGATCCCGGTGTCGACGCCTTGGTTGAAGAGGTGATCTATGCCCAGGACCGCAACCGTCTGATCGCGGCGACGCGGGCGCTCGACCGGGTTCTGCTGCACGGCAACTATGTCGTACCCAACTGGTACTCGGATGTGCATAGAGTTGCGTACCGCGATCGCTTTGGCATGCCTGATACGACACCGCTCTACTATCAGGCCGAGGATTGGATGCTCGAAGCCTGGTGGATGCGGGAGCGTGGCCAGTGACGGCCTATATCCTCAAGCGAATCGCGCTGATGGTGCCGACCCTGTTCGGCATCATGCTGATCACGTTTGTCGTGACGCAGTTCGTCCCGGGCGGGCCGGTCGAGCAGCTCGTCCACGAGCTTGAAGGCGGAATCAGTGAGGGCGGAGCGGCGGGCGGACGCTCCGGCCTGTACCAGGGGCAGCAGGGACTCGATCCGGAAATGGTCGAGCAGCTTAATGCGCATTACGGATTCGACAAACCCGTGCATGTCCGCTTCTGGGACATGATCGTGGCGTACGCGCAGTTCGATTTCGGTGACTCCTACTTCCACAACCAGACTGTGCTGGGCCTCATCGCGGACAAGCTGCCGGTGTCGATTAGCCTTGGCATCTGGACCTTTCTGATCACCTACCTGGTGTGCATCCCGCTCGGGATTGCGAAGGCGGTGCATGACGGCACGCGTTTCGATGTCGTCACCAGTACCTTGATACTCATCGGCTACGCCATACCGGGCTTCGTGCTGGCCATCGTGTTGCTCGTACTGTTCGGCGGAGGAACCTTTTTCGACCTATTCCCGTTGCGCGGATTGGTCTCGGATGATTGGGCCGAATTGCCCTGGTACGGGAAGGTCGCGGATTATTTATGGCACATCTTCTTGCCCGTGCTGTGCCTGGCAATCGGCAGCCTCGCCATCATGACGATGCTGACGAAGAATAGCTTCCTCGAGGAGATCCGTAAGCAGTACGTCGTGACTGCGCGCGCGAAGGGCCTAGACGAGACCGCGGTCATGTATCGCCATGTCTTCCGTAACGCCATGATCCCGCTGGTGACAGGGTTTCCGGCCGCGTTTCTCGGTGCATTCTTTACCGGCGCATTGCTCATCGAACAGATCTTCTCGCTCGACGGCCTCGGGCTGCTGGCCTACGAGTCGGTGATCCAGCGCGATTATCCCGTGGTCCTCGGCACTCTGTACATATTCGGCCTGATCGGGCTGGTCGGTAAACTGCTCTCGGACCTGAGCTACGTGCTGATCGATCCGCGTATTCAGTTCGAGGCGATCGAGCGATGACTGTGGCGGCCGCAACGCCGTCGCTGTCGCCGCGTCAGCGGGCCTGGCGACGTTTTCGCCGTAATCGGCGCGGCTATGTCAGCCTCTGGATTTTCTCCATCCTGTTCGGACTGAGCCTGTTCGCTGAGGTGCTGTGCAACGACGAGCCGATCGTGGTGCACTACGAAGACGAGCTGTATTTCCCGCTCTTCGTCACGTATCCGGAAACGGCCTTCGGGGGTGTGTTCGAGACCGCGCCCGATTACGCCTCGCCGTTCATGCAGCAACGCCTGAACGCCGACGGCAATTGGGCGATCTTTCCGCCGGTCCCGCATGGTTTTGACACCATTGCGTATCACACGGAGAGCTCGTTCCCCGCACCGCCTTCGGGCGATCATATCCTCGGCACGGACGACCGAGGACGGGATATCCTGGCGCGGTTGGTCTACGGGTTCCGGCTGTCGGTGGTCTTCGCGCTGGCACTGACGGCTGTGGCCACGGGCATCGGGGTCGTGCTGGGCGCGCTGCAAGGGTACTGGGGCGGTCGGTTCGATCTCCTGTTCCAACGCTTTACCGAGGTCTGGAACGCGCTGCCCGAGCTCTATCTGCTGATTATCTTCGCCTCGATCTTCAAGCCCAGTATCTGGCTACTGCTCATCCTGCTCGCGCTATTCGGTTGGATGGGTATGTCCGATTACGTGCGCGCCGAGTTCCTGCGCGCGCGTAACATGGAATACGTGACCGCGGCCCGTGCGCTCGGAGTTGGCGATGCGGCGATCATGGGGCGCCACCTGCTCCCCAATGGAATGACGCCGGTCATTACCTTCCTGCCGTTTCGCATCAGTGGCGCAGTCA
Source organism: Halofilum sp. (in: g-proteobacteria) (assembly GCA_040880995.1). Classification (GTDB taxonomy): domain Bacteria; phylum Pseudomonadota; class Gammaproteobacteria; order XJ16; family Halofilaceae; genus Halofilum. The sequence continues at coordinate 15,556 of JBBEEB010000081.1, read as the reverse complement.
TCGCACTGACCAGCCTGGACTTCCTTGGCCTGGGCGTGCCGCCTTCGACGCCGAGCCTCGGTGAGCTGCTCGCCCAGGGCAAGGAGAACCTCGATGCCTGGTGGATCTCGTTATCCACCTTCGGCGTGCTTGTGGGCATGCTGATGTTGCTGATCTTCATCGGCGAGGGCCTGCGTGCGGCCAACGACCGGAGGGCCGGCTGATGAGCACCTCGCTGCTATCGGTCGAATCCCTGCGGGTAACCTTCGGCGTCCCGGGCAGCGAGAGCGAAGTGGTGCACGACGTATCATTCCACGTCGACGCGGGGGAACGCGTCGCCCTCGTGGGGGAATCGGGCTCGGGCAAATCGGTTAGCGCGATGTCGGTCTTGCGGCTGCACGACCCCGTGCATACCCACTACGGAGGTCGGGTGTGGTTCCAGGACCGGGACCTGCTCGCATTGCCGCCGCGGCAGCTTCGGGGCGTGCGCGGAAACGAGATCGGCATGGTGTTCCAGGAGCCGATGAGCTCGCTCAATCCGGTCTTTCCGGTGGGCCGGCAGATCGCGGAGACGCTGATTCTGCACCGAGGCATGGGTCGCCAGCAGGCGCACGAGCGCGCGATCGAGCTGCTCGATCTCACGGGCGTAGACGACCCGCGCGAGCGAGCCAGTGCCTTTCCTCATATGCTATCCGGCGGCCAGCGTCAGCGTGCCACGATCGCCATCGCGCTGGCCTGCGATCCCAAGCTGTTGATCGCCGACGAGCCCACGACCGCGCTCGACGTCACCATCCAGGCCCAGATCCTCGAGCTGCTCGCGCGGCTGCAGCGCGAGCGGGATTTGGCCATCGTGCTGATTTCGCACGACATGGGCACCGTGCGTCAGTTCGCCGAGCGCGCCTACGTCATGCGCGCGGGCCACGTGGTGGAAGACGGCGGAGTCGAACGTCTGTTCCAACGGCCAAACGACCCTTATACGCGGGAGCTCATCGCCAGTCGGCCCGAGCGTCTGATCGCGGATCACGCAGATGTGCGGACATCCGAGACGCGCCCCCCCGTGGCCGCGTTGGAAGACGTGTACTGCCATTTCCCCGTCGGTGGTGGTTTCCTGCGGCGAGCGCGTGCATCGATTCGGGCCGTTGACGGGGTATCGCTGGAAATCGGTCGGGGCGAGACCGTCGGCGTGGTGGGCGAATCCGGATCCGGGAAGTCCACGCTGGGCCGCTGTCTGCTGCTGCTCGAGCGTTGCCAAGGGCGCATCGAGTTCGAGGGGCAGTCGCTGGTCGGTTTGCGCGGTAAACGCCTGCGACGGCTGCGACGCGACGTGCAGATCGTGTTTCAGGACCCCTACGGTTCGCTCTCGCCGCGGATGACGGTCGAGAACATCGTGGATGAGGGGCTGCGCGTGCATTTTCGCGCGCTCGATCGGGACGCGCGGCGCGCCCGTATCCGTCAAGCGCTCGAGGAAGTCGGGCTCGATGCAGCCATGATGTGGCGCTACCCGCACGAGTTCTCCGGCGGGCAGCGCCAGCGCATCGCCATCGCCCGCGCGCTGGTACTCGAGCCGAAGCTGCTGGTGCTCGACGAGCCCACGAGCGCGCTCGACGCCACGGTGCAGAAACAGGTGTTGGCGCTGCTACATGGCCTGCAGCAACGCCATGGCATGAGCTATCTCTTCATCAGCCACGATCTGGCGGTGGTGCGGGCCGTGGCGCACCGGGTGGCCGTCATGCACCAGGGCCGGATCGTGGAGTCCGGCCCCACCGCGCGCATCTTCGACGCCCCTGAGCACGACTACACGCGCCGCCTGCTGGGCGCTGCCCTAAGCTACGAGGCCGGCGGACTGGAGCCCACAGATTCCCTATAACCGGCGTGGCAATGCGCTTCTGGCGTGTAAAAGACCATCACAGATGAACACAGATCAACACAGATAACGCTCGGCAGGCCGCTTGCGCAGAGTCGCGGTCTAAGCGCGACGACGTACGCTTTCGGCGGCCTGAACCACTTGGCGATGCCGCTCCGTTCAGAGCTACTCGGCCAGTGCTTGGGGGCTATCTGTGTCCATCTGTGATGCTCCAAGCCGAACTGGCAGCCTTTTACTAGGTTTCGGGTTAGTGTGCACGCGACTATTTTGACGCGTGGGTGAACACGCCGTCCCAGTCGGCGGGTGGCGGATCGTCGCGGTAGAGCGAGATGCGTTCGAGGTAGATCCGATAGAGCAGGCGGTCTGGATTGGCCTTGGCGAGCCTCTGCAGGATCTCCGCGGCGCCTTCCCAGTCGCAGGCGCGGAAACACCTCAGCGCTTCGTGATAGCGTTCCAGATCGTCGCGTTCGGCTGGGTCCAATTCGTCCTCGGGGCCAATCGGCTCGAAGATGGCCACCGGTTGTTCCTTGCCCTTTACACGGACCACGTCGATTTCGCGGTAGGCGAAATCGGGCACGGCAGCACGGGTGCTCTCGCTCACGACCAGCGGTACGCCGTAGGTGCGCGTGAGCCCCTCCAATCGCGAGCCGAGGTTCACGGCGTCACCGAGGGCGGTGTACGCCATGCGGAACTGCGAGCCCATGTTGCCGACGCTCATGACGCCCGTGTTCAGCCCGACCCCGACCTCGATGGGCGGCCACCCCTGGCGGCGAAACTCGGGGCCCAGGCGTTCGGTGATGGTCACCATCTCGCGCGCGGCGAGGAGCGCGTGACGGGCATGCTCGGGATCGCTCAACGGCGCGCCCCAGAACGCCATGATCGCGTCGCCCATGTATTTATCGATGGTGCCCCGGTGCTGGTGGATCACGCGCGTCATGGGCGTGAGGAAGGCGTTCATCAATCGCGTGAGTTCGCTCGGCGCCAACCCCTCGGAGAGGCTGGTGAAGCCGCGCACGTCCGAGAACAGCACCGTCATCTCGCGACTCTCGCCTTCCAGCGTGATGCGCTCCGGCGCGCGATCCATCTCGTCCACCAATTCGGGCGGCACGTATTGCCCGAATAGGCGGGCCAGGCGGCGCTTGCCCCGCGTCTCCACGAAGAACCCCCAGGCAACATGAACGACGAATAGCGTCGCCGTGAGCGCCAGTGCCGGGGCGATCGGCAGCACCAGATCGGCGCTGGACCAGGCGGCAAGGTTGCCGGTCACGACCCCGGCGGCGATCGCTGCGGTGGTCGCCGCCACCCAGGCCGGGGAGAGGAATGGCAGCAGCATCGACATCGACAGCCCGAGCAGGCCGAGCATGGCGACCTCCAACCCCTTGGCATAGGCGGGCTGGTGTTTGCCGCGCCCATCGAGAATCCCGGAGATCACGCTGGCCTGGATCTCGACTCCCGGATAGACGTTCTGCATGGGCGTGGTGCGCAGATCGAGCAGGCCCGCGGCGGTCGTGCCGACCAGGGCGATTCGCCCGTTGAGCAGCTCTGGGTCGACGCTGCCGTCGAGGATGTCCTTCGCCGAGACGTAGGGGAAGCTGCCCTGACGGCCGCGGTAGGGCACGTGGAGCGCACCCTGGCCGTCGACGGCGATGCGCCGGCCGCCGATGCGCACCGCCTCGAGCGCGCGGTAGGTGCCGCTTTCGACCATCTCCAGCGTTAGCCGGGGCCAGTCCAATGCGGCACGGGCAGTGGCCAGGGCGAGCATCTCGTAGAGTTGTCCGCCGTGATTCTGTAGCAGCGGTACGCGACGGAATACGCCGTCACTACTGACGAGTGGATTATCGAAGAAACCTCCGCCTGCCGCGGACTCCTGCAACGACTGAAGGTTTGCGCCGTAGCCAGCGGGTTGGGGCAGAGCCAAGCCCGCCAGCGCGCGTGGCGGCAGGTCATGGCCTCGCGGGAGCATGCCGCTGGTCTTGCGCTCGCCCCGGTTCTGCTGGCGGAAGAAGTAACCGAGCACGACATTGCGTCCTTCGATGGCCTCGGCGAAGGCTCGGTCCGCATCGATTTGTTGCAAGGCGCGTTCGACGGTGGAGCGAAGTTCGAGGTCCTCGTCCATGGCGAGCTGTCGGAGTACCCGGGCGGAATCGCTGCGTTCGGGTTCGGCGAAGACCATGTCGAATCCGAGCGCGCGCACGCGGTACTGGTCGAACAAGCGATCGACCATGTCCGCGAGGATCGTCCGCGACCACGGCCATTGTCCGATTTCCGCGAGGCTGTCTTCGTCGATGTCGACGATGACGATGCGCTCGTCGCGCGTGTGTGGCAGCGTCAGCCCGAGGCGCGTGTCGTAGGCGATGTGCTCGAGGCGCTCGAGCAATTCGATACGGAATGCACCCGAGGCATGCAACAGGAACGGGCACGCGAGCACGAGGCTCAGGGCGATGCGCACTACGCGTTGCCAAGACTGAGATCGCATCATGGTGGGGCTCGGCAGCGCAGATTATTCGTTGTGATGGCTGGCGCGCTGGATGATCGACCCTAGCAGAAACGCGCCCGGCTCACTAGCCGACGGCCATGTTGCGGCGAGTGGCGAATGCGCCGGTCCCCTGGTACCTTGAACGGCCACGTGGCCGCGTTCGTCGGCCGTGCATTCGAGGGGGATCCGTGAGCCAGTTCATCCGCCTTGGCGTGAACATCGATCACGTCGCCACGCTGCGCCAGGTGCGCGGAGGCGCGTCGCCGGACCCGCTCCATGCGGCTTTCCAGGTCGCCGAGGCTAGTGCCGACGGCATCACCATGCATCTACGCGAGGACCGGCGGCACGTGCAGGATCGCGACGTCGCGCGCGTGCGCGAGCACGTGTCCTGCCGGCTCAATCTCGAGATGGCCGCGACCGAAGAGATGATCGCGATCGCGGGCAATATACGACCGGACGATTGCTGCCTGGTGCCCGAACGTCGTGCCGAGCTGACGACCGAGGGCGGGCTCGATGTAGTCGCGGCCGAGGTGCGCCTGCGCGAGGTCTGCACGCGTCTGGGTGAGCTCGGGATACAGGTTTCATTGTTCATCGATCCCGATCCCGCCCAGGTCGACGCGGCCGCGCGCACCGGCGCCCGTGCGATCGAGATCCACACCGGCCGCTATGCCAACGCACGAGACGACGCCGCGCGTGGCCGTGAGCATGCCGCCCTAGCCGAGGCGATACGGCGCGCGACCGACCTGGGGTTGCTGGCCAATGCCGGCCACGGTCTCGACTACCACAACGTGCAGCCCGTGGCGGCGATCCCCTCCGTTCACGAGCTCAACATTGGTCACGCCATTGTCGCGCGGGCGCTGAGTACCGGGCTCGCGGAGGCGGTGTACGAGATGAAGCGTCTGATGCGCGAGGCAAGAAACCTCCCGTGATCGTCGGCCTGGGTGTCGACATCGTCGAACTGGAACGGATGCGCGCGCTGCATGCACGCTTCGGTGCGCGCCTGGCCGAGCGCCTGCTCGCGCCCAGCGAATGGCCCCAGTTCGAGCGCGCGGGCGAACCTGCACGCCTCATTGCGAAGCGCTTTGCCGTCAAGGAGGCTGCGGGCAAGGCGCTCGGCAGCGGCCTCGGGCGAGGCGTACGCTTCGCGGATATCGTCACGGAGCACGACGCCCACGGGGCCCCCCGATTGGTACTCTCCGGTCGCGCACGCGGGATCGCCGACGAGCTTGGCGTTGCGCACGCACACGTAAGCCTCAGCGACGAACGTACGTCGGTGGTGGCGCTAGTGGTCCTGGAGGCCTAGCAAACCTCTGCTGCGACCCGGCCTTCGAGTCTGCGATGCCCAGAGCCTTCATAGCGCTTGGGTTCCGTCGTCCGCGTAGGACGTTGCCGGTGCGGATTGGCTCGAGATGTCCAGGTGCTCCCCCAGCGCCTGCACGGCGGCGATCTCGCGTTCGAGTCGGTACAAGGCACGGCTTTGCGCGATCTCCTCGCCGTCAAGCAGTGCCCGCTCGAGTCGAGCGACCGCGGCCTCCAGTCGGGGTACTCCGCAGTACACCACCGCCCCGCGCAATCGGTGGGCTTCGGCGCGCAACGAATCGCCATCGCCCTTCAGCCGCGCGCGCGTGAGGGTACGTCGACTATGGGATAGTGTACGGTACAGGGTCGCATGGAGCTCTTCGGCCAATTCCGGCTTATTGCGCGCGCGTGCCAGTGCCTCGGCGCGATCGAGGGCTGGTATGTCGTCCTCGCCCGTGTGGGGCATGAGCGCGGTGACCCAGGTGCGAAGGCGTTCGAGTAGCTCCGCCTGAGACACTGGCTTTGCAATGAGGTCGTCGCAACCGGCGGCGAGTACACGTTCGGTCTCGGCGGTTGGACAATCTGCCGTGATCGCGAGGATCGGAGTGCGCGCGTTCGGTCCCTTGTCAGCGCGCAACAGTCGTGCCGTTTCGCAGCCGCCACGATCGGGCAGACGCAGGTCGAGCACGATTGCGTCGAACGGTTCTTGACCCGCTTGCCGTATTGCCTCATTGCTGGTGGACGCGGTCTCGGCCGCGATCCCCGTTTCGGCGAGATAATGGCTGATGAGTCGGAGACTGACCGGGTGATCGTCCACGACCAGCACTCGGTGTGTCGTTTCGACGGGTTGGGGCTCGTCGTCGACCGATGGCGTCGGTTCGGCGACGAGGGCGCGTTCGAGCCCTTCGCGCAGGCTCGTGGGGTTGGCGGTCTTCGCGAGAATCCGTGGATAGCCTGCGCGCCACAATACCTGTTGCAGATTGCCGTCGTATTCGTAGGCGAGTGCCAGCAAGGGAACTGGGGGCCGGCACAAGCGCGCGTCCGGTGGTGGGATCGCACCATAGATGGCGTCTTGTGCCGAGATAGCGACCACAATCGCGTCAAAGCAATCCGGTGCGGTTACATTGGCCCATTGGGCTTCGTCCATGAGTTCCACCTCAACCCCGGCACGCGCCATCAGTTGCCCATGTCGCTGGCGTGTGCCCTCATCGCGATCGATCAGTGCGACGTGCCGGCGTATCGTAGGCGGGGCGAGTGTGGCGGGCGTCTGGTGGGCCCGCGCCAGATCCAGCGTCAGCCAGAATGTGGATCCTTGCTCCATCTGGCTGCGGAATTCGATTCTCCCGCCCAACAAGGCCGCCAACTCGCTGGCGATGCTCAAGCCCAGGCCGGTACCCGTCTCAAGGGCCGATGCGCGCGGATCGGACACGGCGCGCTCGCCCTGCATGAACGCCTCGAATAGCTGCGGCTGACAGGCGTCGGGAATGCCGCAACCAGTATCCTCCACCAGGAAGCACACGCGGACGTGGGATTCGGTCCGAGCAGTGATCTCGGTACCGATCCGGATGTAGCCCCTGCTCGTGAAGCGAATGGCGTTGCTGAGCAGATTGACCAGGATCTGCTTGAGCCGCATGGCATCGGCGCGCACGCCTGCGAGTTCGGTCGGCGCTGGCATCGCGAGTAGCTCAACACCCTTGGCAAACGTCTGCGGCGCGAACAGGCGGAACATCTCCTCGATCAGCGCGTTGACGTCGACGTCACGATATTCGAGTTCCAGGCGGCCGGCCTCGGCCTTGGACACGTCCAGCATCCCATTGAGCAGGTCGATCAACCCGCGCACCGAATCGCGAATGGTCGCTAAATGATCTGCGCTTCGTGCGCGTTTTTCGTCCTTCTCCATGATTTCCGTGAAGCCCAGGATGGCGTTCATCGGGGTACGGATCTCGTGGCCGATATCGGCCAGATAGCGCGACTTGCGTTCACTCACGGCCTCCGCCTTTCGTCGGGCGACTTCCAGGCGTTGGTTATCCTGCCGAAGTCGAGCGAGGGCATCATCCACATCATGGTGGTGCGGCGCCCCGACACCGCTCCAGTCGGCGCGGCGAGGCCAGGCGAGGGCGCCTATGCGGGCCGTACCGCGCGTCAGCCAGGCACCGGCCCCCGTGGCGAGCAACGCCAGGATTCCGGCCAAGCCAATGCTTTCCCAGTACACCGCTCGCAGCTGCGCATGTACGCCTGAGAGATTGAGGTGGGCCGTGAATCGGCCTACTGCGGGGGCGCCTGCATCGGCAGCAACGATGGGCTGCTCGATCCGGGCTTGCTCACCGGCTGACGGGTCTGTGGACTCGGCGCTTCCGACCCGCGCGAGTAGCCAACCCTCGTGATCGGTAATCGTTACGCCCTTGATGGTGAAATCGTGGGTCGTAATGGCTTGCGCGGTCGCTCGAAGACGGGGGCGATCGATTCGTTGGACCTGGGGACCGAGTAGCGCGGAGAACTGCCGGGTCAATGCCGCCGCATGATTGCGCGTTTGCGACTCGATCTCGGCTGCACGGTGGCGGGCGTGCCATGTGGTGAGAACGAGGGCGACCGCGAACGCCGGTAGCAGTGCGGCGAGCCAGATGCGGCGACGAGTACTCGAGCTGCTGTGCTGGTCCACGGCGCTCGCTCCCGTTTCCTAGTCCTGCGCCGCGGCACGCTAGCGCGCCCGGGCAGCGGGCTCGGTCAAGCGGAAGGGGGCACGGGCTAAACGGTGCCCGAGAAAGGGCGATGGTAGGGTAGGAAAGTGTGATTGGCTACCTGCAAAAAAGTGCAGGATGGTGCGATGACAATGGCAGAATGAACGGACAACTGCGGCGCGAGCGAACGCGCCGGCGCGTGCTCGCGTTCAGTCGCAAGACCGAGTATGCCCGCCCGCGTGCCGCCGCAGCGAGAAGATCGGGGGAAGGCATGCAAGAACTACTCGAACACATCGGGCGCCTCAATGCGATCGGCGTGGCGCTGTCCGCCGAGCGCGATACGGGGCGATTGCTTGAGCGAATCCTGCGCAGCGCAAAGGACCTCACCGCCGCCGACGGCGGTACGCTCTACCTCGTGCGCGACGATCATCACGTCGCCTTCGAGATCATGAGCACCGATTCGCTCGGCATTGAGCTTGGCGGCGCGAGCAGCGAGCCCATTCCATTCGAGCCGCTACCGCTCGAGATCGACGGCAAGCCCAACTCGAGCATGGTGGTGACCCACTGCGTACACACGGGCACCACGGTCGACATTGCTGACGCCTACGATGCCGCCGGATTCGATTTCTCCGGTACGCGCGCATTCGATGAGCGTACGGGCTATCGCACCCAGTCACTGCTGACCGTACCGATGCGGGATCATGAGGGGCGTGTGATTGGAGTGCTTCAGCTGATCAACGCGATGCAAGACGGGCGCATCGTGCCGTTCTCGGATGCCTCGCGCCAGCTCGCCGAATCGTTGGCCTCCCAGGCGGCAATCGCCTTGACCAATAAGCGTCTGGTCGATGATCTGCGGGGCCTGTTTGACGCCTTCGTGCGAATCCTTGCCGAGGCGATCGACCAGAAATCACCGTACAC
>JBBEEB010000081.1:0-6242 GCA_040880995.1 Halofilum sp. (in: g-proteobacteria) | reverse complement strand
ATCATCGAGCATCATGTGGTCGCGACCATCCGCATGCTCGAGCAACTGCCGTTTCCCGAGGACCTCAAGAACGTACCCGAATATGCCGCCGGCCACCATGAGCGGGTCGATGGACAGGGCTATCCCAATGGCTTGACGCGCGAGGAGATGTCGATCCCCGCGCGCGCAATGGCGATCGCCGATGTCTTCGAGGCGCTCAGCGCGGCCGACCGACCCTACAAGGAGGCCAAGCCACTGTCCCAATGCCTGGAGCTCATGGGGCGGATGTGCCAGGACGGGCACATCGATCCGGACCTGTTCGAGGTGTTCATCGGCGCGGGGGTGTACCGCGAATACGCCGCGCGGTATCTGGCGCCGGAGCAGATCGACGATGTCGATGTCAGCCGAATTCCCGGCTACTTCGGGGTTGGCACGAGCCCGATCGCGGGCGTGAGCCGGACGGGCGAGGGATAGTTAGAAGATAATGTCAGGCCGACTTCACACCCGAGGTGGCTTCCGCCGGCACCTTTGCGAGTCCGCGCTGGAGTACACGCACCTTGAAACCCCGCTCGCCGAGCAGGAACGCGGCCGCCGAGCTGCGCCGACCCGAGTCGCAGTAGAGGATGTAGGTCGTCTCGGGGCGAAGGCGTTGCGCCTTCTTGCGTAGGAAGAACAGCGGGATGTTGAATGCGCCCGAGATATGGCCGTTCTCGAACTCGCTCGGCAGGCGCACATCGATCCACTGCGCGCCCTCGGCGGCAAGATCGGCCGCTTCGGCGTAGTCCGTCCAATGCAGCAGCGGCTCGGTCAGCAGTGCGGTGAAATCCTCCTTGGACAGGCGCATCAACGTGCCATCCCGCTTCATCGCGACCGTCGCGTTGCGTTCTCGGTCCGAGATCAGCGCCTCCTCCCCGAAGCTGTCTCCGGGGCCGAGTTCGGCCAACGCAAATCCCTCCGGCTTGGCCGAGGTCGTGCGCGTGACGATGCACTCGCCCTCGCGGATCATGTAGAAGTAGTCGCCCGCCTCGCCCTGTCGGATGACGGTGGTCCCCGCGTTGAACGGGACCGCCTCCATGCGCATGAAGATCGCCTGGATATTCGCCGGCGGGATATGGCGGAAACACTCGGTGTTCAGCAGGCGGGTCATCCAATCGACGTCGCCATCGCCATCGGCCTGGTAGTCGCCCGATAGTTCCTCGACCTCGTAGCCGCCGCTCTGATTCCAGGTCAGCATCAGGTCGAGCAGGTCGCGGTCGAGCTCGAGGGCCACGACTTCGGATCGCGCGCGTGCGGCGCGTGCCTGGGGCAGGGCGCTGTCGAGCGCGCTGCGAGCGGCGGGCGAACCGGCTTCGATCACCTGGACGCCATCCTCGGTGCCGACGATCTCGACCGTGCCGCTCAATAGGAACAAGCGATTGGCTGGCTGCTTGCCGTCGCGGAACAGGTAGCGCCCACCCGGGGTGGTGACCTGACGCCCTTTTCGGCTTAGCTCGGCGAGATGGTCGCGACCAAGCGAATCGAGTGGGGTGAATCGAACCAGGTCACTGGGAGTCACGGCCTGCGGCATGGCGGTAGCTACTCGTCGAGTAATGGGCTGCTTGGCGCTAGAGCGGGAAGCCCTATTGACGCTAGCGATTGCCAGAGTTGAAAGCAAGCGCCGTGCCGTTTCCCTGCGAACCCTGCGGCGATCCGGTGGCGCGGGCTATAATGCAGGTGCGACCGGCCGCACAGATTGGATAGCTCGTGCTCAAACCGTATGGCGGAAGCTGGTTCGAAGCGCAGCGGGGCCTGCGGCCATGGTATGCGACGGGATTGGGCAGCGACCTGCATGCATCGATCGCCGCACGCATCAAGACCCTGCTGGGCCATCAGTATGGTCTCCACTGCCTGCAGCTGGGGGGCACCCAATACGGGGCCGACCTGCTAAGCGGATCGGCCCTGCTGCACCGCATCCACGTCACCGGCGACCGGGCCGATAGCCTCTGCGCCGAGCCCTCGCAGTTGCCTTTGGCAACGAACTCGGTCGATGTGGTCGTCCTGTGCCACGTCCTTGAGTTCTGCGATGATCCGCACGCACTCTTGCGCGAGATCGACCGGGTTCTCAAGCTCGATGGTCGCGTGCTGGCGGTGGGATTCAATCCCTGGAGTCTATTCGGCCTGCGTGGTCTGATACGGCGCTCCGGGCCGCCGTGGAACGGCCATTTCTACAGCCCGCGCCGGATCGAGGATTGGTTCGCCTTGCTGGGCCTGCATACCCAGCGGCGCGAGACGCTGTGGTTGCGTCCACCCGTGCAGCACGCTGGAGTGCGGCGGCGCCTGGCACCGTGCGAGCGCATGGGGCGGTTCATGCCCGGCATTGGCGGCATTTATCTGCTGCTCGGGCGCAAGCATTCCGTGCCGTTCACGCCCCTGCCGGCCAAGCGCGAGCGCGCGGAGGCCGTGCCGGCGGGCAGCGTCATACGGCCGACCAACTGTGGAGCGAGTTCATGCCGAAGCCGGTAGTCATTCACACCGACGGCGCTTGTCGCGGCAACCCGGGCCCAGGTGGCTGGGGCGCGATCCTGGCACAAGGGAACAACGAGAAAGAGCTTTACGGCTTCGAGCGTGACACCACCAACAATCGCATGGAGTTGATCGCCGTCATCCAGGCGCTGGAGACCCTCAAGCGCCATTGCGAGGTTCAGATCGTCACCGACTCGCAGTACGTGATGAAAGGCGTCACCGAATGGATGGCCGGCTGGAAGCGCCGAGGTTGGCGCACGGCCAATCGTAAGCCGGTGCGCAACATCGACCTGTGGCAGCGCCTGGACCGGGCCCTGGCCGAGCACGATGTGAGCTGGGCCTGGGTCCGCGGCCATAACGGCCACGAGCTGAACGAACGCGCGGACGCGCTGGCCAACCGGGCGATCGACGAGGGGATCGGCGCCCCGTCGTAGCCCCCGCCGGACGAGCCGCGACATCAAGAATACCGGCGGGCCGCGTTGGCGCCACCGCTGCACGAAAAACCACATGAGTCCGAGGGAGGACTGCATGGACACCCGTCAGATCGTGCTCGATACCGAGACCACGGGCCTGGAGCCGCAGCAAGGCCACCGCATCATCGAGATCGGTTGCGTCGAGTTGATCAACAGGCGCCTGACCGGCAATCGCTATCACCAGTACATCAATCCCGAGCGCGCGGTGGAGGAGGGGGCCGTCGAGGTCCACGGCCTGTCCGATGGCTGGCTGGCCGACAAGCCCGTGTACCGCGATATCGCGGCGGACTTCTTCGAGTTTATCCGGGGCGCCGAGCTGGTCATCCACAACGCGCCGTTCGATGTGGCCTTCCTCGACGCCGAATTCGCACGATTGGGCGAGGAGTGGGGCTGCGTCAGCGATCACTGCGGCGTCAGGGACTCGCTCCAGCTCGCGCGTGAGCTGCACCCGGGCCAGCGCAACAGTCTCGACGTGCTGTGCAAGCGCTACGGCATCGACAATTCCAATCGCGAGCTGCACGGCGCGCTACTCGACGCCGAACTCCTGGCCGACGTCTATCTGACGATGACGGGAGGGCAGACCGCCTTGACGCTCGATGCCGCCGTGCCGTCGCAGGGTGCCACCGGAGCGGGCGTGGAAGGTGCGCGCCGCGGCGCGATCCCGGTGTTGCGGGCAGATGCCGACGAGACCGCCGCGCACGAGGCGATCCTGGCCGAGATCGCGGACGCCAGCGAGCAGGGCTGCCTGTGGCGAGACATGCATGCCGCTACCGAGACCGAAGTGCCAGTCGAGTCAGAGTAGCCTTGGTAGAGTCGGGCCGGGCGGCTCCGGCCTTTATGAGCGGCCCACTAGACCACGTTACGCAGCAGGCGCTGGCGATCGCGCTCCCAGTCCTTTTCCTTCTCGGCCTCGCGCTTGTCGTGCTTGCGCTTGCCCTTGGCCAGACCGATCTCCAGCTTCGCGCGGCCGCGCTGCCAGTAGAGCTGCAGGGGCACGACCGTGTAGCCGCGGCGCTCGGTGGCGCCGATCAACCGGTCGATTTCATGGCGGTGTATCAGTAGCTTGCGCGTGCGCGTGGCGTCCGTGACTACGTGCGTCGAGGCCGAAGGCAGCGGTGGAACATGGGCGCCGAGGAGCCACGCCTCGCCGCGGCGCAGGACCACGTAGGCCTCGGCAATCTGGGCCCGGCCGCTGCGCAGACTGCGCACCTCCCAACCCTGCAGCGCGAGGCCGGCCTCGATCCGCTCCTCGATGAAATAGTCGTGCCGCGCGCGTCGATTGACCGCGACGACGTTGTCGCCGGCGCCCTTGTTGGATTTCTTTGGTTTTGCCATGGCGCCATTCTAACGAACCAGACCCGCCAGCGTACGCTTGAGCGGGCATCGGGCTTTGGTCACAATCGCGCCTGCCTCGTTCTTCACCCGAGCTCAACCGATCATGGCCCGAATCCAGCGCTCTGCAATCGTCCCCCACAGCCCGGAGCAGATGTTCGCACTGGTCAATGACATCGAGTCCTACCCGCAGTTTCTGCCCTGGTGCCGCTCTGCGCGGGTACTGGGGGAGGGCGAGGATTGGGTGCGTGCGCGCGTGGAGATGGCCAAGGGGGCGCTGCATCGCTCGTTTACCACGCGCAATGCGCTCGAGCGGCCGCACCGAATACAAATCCGGCTCGAGGACGGCCCATTCCGCAAACTTGAAGGCGATTGGCACTTCGATCCGGCTGGGGACGGGGGCTGCCGGGTCTCGCTCGACCTCGAGTTCGAGTTTGCCGGCCGCATGATGAGCGCCGTGGCAGGACCGATCTTCAGCCAGATCGCGTCCACCTTGGTGGATTCCTTCCGCCGCCGCGCGGAGCAGCTCTACGGGAGCTCCTGATGCGCGTCGAGGTCGTTTACGCTCTGCCCGCGGAGCAGGTCGCGATCGAACTGGACGTCGCCGCCGGTACGACCGCCGGCGAGGCCGTGGTCGCGTCCGGCCTGGGCGAGCGCTTCAGCACAAGCGTGCCGGACAACCTGAATCTGGCGATCTTCAGTCGAGTCTGCGCCCATGACGCCGTGTTGCGGCCGGGCGACCGGATCGAGATTCTGCGCCCGCTTGAGTTGGACCCGCGCGAGGCACGCCGCCGCCGCGCAGCGAGCAAGCGGTGAATCGAGCTGGCGCCCGGATGCCGGGCGCGCTACGGCGTGCCGGGCCGGGGCGTCCCGGGCGTAGGCGGTTGGGGCGGACCGTCCGTGGGTGACGGCGCGGACTGGCCTGGCTGCGGTGTGGGGCCTTCGTCCTCTGGGGCGGCCAGCGGCTGCGTGTCGGGCGGTTCGTAGGCGTTGACCACCCGTGCGAGCCGCTCGCCCTCGAAAAACAGGGTCAGCCGCTCGGGAGCGGAAACTTCGGCGCCGCCCTCCGTGCGGTAGTACAGATAGTCCCAGCGGTCCGGATGCATCGCATCGCGCAGCACTGGGTTCCCTAGCAACTCGCGGACACGGCCCCGCGTGAGACCCTCCTCGACTTGTGCCAGGTCTTCGGCGGTCAGCACATTCCCCTGCTGGACCGTCGGCCGGTCCGCCTTGATCAGGCCGCAGCCCGGCAGGATCGTGATCAACAACCCACAAAGCCATCCACGCATCGTCAAAACCGTCCGAGTTCGATAGAATGAGTCTAAATCATATGCAGGGCCGCGTGCGGCCTTGCAACAGGGGCGTCACCGTGGACAACCAGGATCTTCGCAAAGCCGGCCTCAAAGTCACCGTACCCCGAATGAAGGTGCTCGAGGTGCTCGAGCAACGGCTCGACAGCACGGAGCACCACCATCTCACCGCCGAAGACATCTACCGGCAGCTGATGGACGCAGATTCCGATATCGGACTGGCAACGGTGTATCGCGTGCTGTCGCAGTTCGAGGAGGTCGGGCTCGTCACCCGTCATCACTTCGAGGGCGGCCAGGCGCTGTTCGAACTCAACCGCGGACGCCATCACGACCATATCGTGTGTGTCCAGTGCGGCAAGGTCGAGGAGTTCGTCGACGACGTCATCGAGGACCGCCAAAGCAACATCGCCAAGCAACGCAACTTCGATCTGGCCAACCACAGTCTGGTCTTGTACGCCAACTGCCGGGGTTGCGACCAGGAGGACGAGAGCGAGAAGTAAGCGGCCGCGCCTAGGGAAGGCCTGATCAATCCATTGTGGCCGCGCTCGAGCCCCAAGCGTAACGCGGCCGCAATGGATTGATCAGACCTTACCTAGTGTCCCTTAACGCAAGTTCGCCGTGTTTTCGCCGGGCCTCGAGGCGCCTG
>JBBEEB010000080.1:0-22230 GCA_040880995.1 Halofilum sp. (in: g-proteobacteria) | reverse complement strand
CGCTCACGTAGGACTCGCTACGCTCGTTCGCCGCGCCTTGTGCTGAAGCGCCATGACCGCTCAGAGCGTTACCGAAATACCCGCATGGCCCACTAAGCCGCCGCATCGGCCCTGGCGGCGAGCTACGCGGCCCGGATCATCGGTGCGGTATCGAGGCCCGTGAACAATAAAGGAAGTCGCGCATGAGCACCGACATCACCGTTCCCCAACTGCCCGAATCGGTCGCCGATGCGACCGTCGCGAGCTGGACCAAGGGCCCCGGCGACCCAGTCCAGCGCGACGAAGTGTTGGTTGAGCTCGAAACGGACAAGGTCATGTTGGAGGTCCCGGCACCGGCCGATGGCGTACTCGAGGAGATCCTGCACAACGAGGGCGCTACGGTCACAGCCGAGACGGTGCTCGGGCGGGTCGGCGCGGGATCGGCGGCAGGCGCTGCGGAGACCCAGGGCCAATCGGAAAACAACGTCGGGGCCGATGTTTCGGAAACAGCGCCGCGCAGCGCCAGCGAGAGCGCGCAGGAGAACGGCGCACAGGCCGAATCCGGCGATGCAGCGCCCAAGATGGGCCCGGCCGCGCGCAAACTGGTCGAAGAGCACCGGCTCGATCCGACCGCAATTGCCGGCAGCGGCAAGGACGGTCGCGTGACCAAGGAGGACGTCCTCAAGCACATCGAGGGCGCGAGCGCGCCACCCGCGACCGAACCGGAGGCGCCAGCCCAAGCCCCCGCGCGCGAGCCCACACAGAAGCAAGAGCCAGGCGCCCCCAAACAGGCCTCCTCGCCGGCCACGATGGCCGATCGCGCCGGCGTGGCCTATGGCGCCGGCGACCGGCCCGAGAAACGCGTCCCGATGACCCGGCTACGCGCGCGCGTTGCCGAGCGACTGCTGCAGGCGACCCAGCAGACGGCGATGCTGACCACCTTCAATGAGGTGGACATGAAGCCGGCCATGGACCTACGCGGCCGCTACAAGGAACAGTTCGAACAGACACACGGGGTGCGCCTGGGCTTCATGTCTTTCTTCGTGGCCGCGGCCACGGCCGCGCTCAAGCGCTTCCCCGACATCAACGCCTCGATCGATGGCAATGACGTCGTCTATCACGGCTATTGCGACGTCGGCATCGCCGTGGCCTCGGAGCGCGGGCTGGTGGTACCGATCCTGCGCGATGCCGAGACCCTTTCGCTGGCCGACATCGAGCGCCAGATCCGCGACTTCGGCGACCGCGCACCCGAGGGACGCATCGGCATCGAGGAGATGACCGGCGGCACGTTTACCTTGACCAACGGCGGCGTGTTCGGCTCGCTCGTATCGACGCCGATTCTGAATCCGCCGCAGAGCGCGATCCTGGGCATGCACAAGATCCAGGACCGACCGGTCGCGATCGACGGCGAAGTGGCCGTACGCCCGATGATGTATCTGGCGCTGTCCTACGACCATCGCATCGTGGACGGCAAGGACGCGGTGCAGTTCCTGGTCGAAATCAAAAACCTGGTCGAAGACCCCGCGCGTCTCTTGCTGGACCTCTAGAAGAACGCAAAGAATCCAACACAGATGAACACGGATAAACACAGATTAGGTAAGAAGGCGGCCGCTAGCGCGCCGCGTGGGCCCGCCCCGCAAAGCGTCTAAGCCGCAGAGAATCTGTGTCTCTCTGTGTTCATCTGTGTTGGTCCCTTTGAGCCCGACCTGAAACAGGTGCAACAGCGAAGCTCTGACACGACATGCCGGCCGAGCGGAAGCCTTCGTGTTCATTCGTGTCCATTCGTGGTTCCTTGGTTGGCGCGCACAGACGTAACGGAGCGGATCGATGGCGAAGTCGTATGACGTGGTGGTGGTCGGCGCCGGTCCGGCCGGGTATGTCTGTGCGATCCGCTGCGCCCAGCTGGGCCTGTCGACCGCCTGCGTCGACAACCTGATGAACAAGCAGGGCCAACCGGCCCTCGGCGGTACCTGCCTGAACTTTGGCTGCATACCCTCGAAAGAGCTGCTGGAGAGTTCGCAGCGTTATGCCGAGGTGCGCGATCACCCCGACCGCTACGGCATCCAGATCAGCGACGCGCAGATGGACGTGCCGGCAATGGTCGCCAGCAAGGACAAGACCGTCGTCGAGCTCACTCAGGGTATCGAGGGGCTGTTCAAGACCAACGGCGTCGACTGGATACAAGGTAGTGGCCAGCTCCAGGGGGAGCGGCGCGTACGCGTGACGCCGCGCGACGGCGAGCCCCATTCGGTCGAGGCGCGGCAGGTGATACTTGCGCCCGGCTCGCAGCCGGTGGAGATCGGTGCCGCGCCGCTCACCGACACGCGCATCGTCTCATCCACCGGTGCGCTGGACTGGGAGGCGCCACCGAAGCGCCTCGGCGTGATCGGCGCCGGCGTGATCGGCTTGGAGATGGGCAGCGTCTGGTGCCGGCTCGGTTCCGAGGTCACACTGCTCGAAGCCATGGACGTGTTCCTGGCCGACGTGGACCGCGAGGCCGCCCGCGCGGCGCACAAGTCGTTCAAGCGCCAGGGACTCGATATCCGACTCGGCGCGCGCGTGATGTCGAGCGATCTGCGCGATAACGGCGAGATCGTGGTTCACTACGAGGACAGCGAAGGCGCGCGCGAGCTGACCGTCGACGGCTTGATCGTCGCAGTTGGCCGCCGGCCCAACACCGAGGGCATTGTCTCGGACGAGATTGAGCTGATATTCGACGAACGCGGCTATATCCACGTTGACGAGAACTACGAGACCAGCATCCCGGGCGTATACGCCATCGGCGATGCCATCGAGGGCCCGATGCTGGCGCACAAAGGATCGGAGGAAGGCGTCGCGGTCGCCGAAGCCCTGAGCGGCCAACACGCGCACGTGAATTACGAGGCGATCCCCTGGGTGATCTACACCCACCCGGAGATCGCCTGGGTCGGCCAGAACGAGGA
The DNA here is from genome assembly GCA_040880995.1 of Halofilum sp. (in: g-proteobacteria). Classification (GTDB taxonomy): domain Bacteria; phylum Pseudomonadota; class Gammaproteobacteria; order XJ16; family Halofilaceae; genus Halofilum. The sequence goes on along the minus strand of JBBEEB010000080.1, from coordinate 19,309 downwards.
GCAGCTGACACACGCGGGCGTCCCCTACCGCGTCGGCACTTTCCCCTTCCTCGCCAGCGGCCGCGCCAAGGCGATGCATGACACCGACGGCCTGGTGAAGGTGATCGCGCACGCCGAGACCGACCGCGTTCTGGGCGTCCACATCGTCGGCCCGCACGCCTCGGAGTTGATCGGACAGGCGGTGATGGCGCTGGAGTTCGAGGCCTCGGCCGAGGACATCATGCGCACGGTATTCGCCCATCCGACGCTGTCCGAGGCACTCCACGAAGCGGCACTCGGCGTCGATGGCCGGCCTCTGCACATCCCGCCGCCGCGCAAGCGCAAATAGCCTCGGCGCCGGCGCGCGCGTTCCACGGGGGCTTGTTCCCCTAAACTCGTGACAAGGGCAAGCCTGAGTCCGACGAGGAGACAGCCGATGACCGCCGATGCCGCAACCCCGCGAAACCGTCGCAATGTGCTGATGTATTACTGGCGCGGCGAAGGGCCGCTCTGGCAAGTATTCTGGCTCTGGGGCGTGCTCGGAAGCTGGATCCTGTTCGCGTTGTTCGCACTCGCAATGCGCCAGTTGGGCCTGTCCTGGCCCCTGTTCCTCGCGAGCGCCGCGATCATGATCCCCTACACGGGCTGGATTCTGACGTCGGTGTGGCAATGCGCCCACAATCTCAAGGGCCATTACTTCTGGTCCAACGCGGCCCGCTTTCTCACCGGGATCTGGTCGCTCAACGTCGGCGTGGTCGGCGGATTCTTGCTGATCAAGCTGATCTCGGGCTAGTGGGCCATGCACCAGCTCGAACGCATGCTCGAGCGCATCGATGGCCGCGGCTACAAGGCCTACAAGGAGCTGCGCGGGCATTACGAGCTCTTCGGCTTCACACTCCGGGTCGACCACGTTCAGGCCGATCCTTACGCCGCGCCTTCGCGGATGCGCGCGATCGTCCCCTGGGATCAGGCCCGATTACCGGCCGGCGCCCATGCCAGCGTGGCGCGCAGCCGCGCTGCACGCGACTTCGTGGCCCGTGCTTTCCGTCAGGCAGCCGGCGGCGAGCCGGCCCTGACCATTGATGCCGGCGAGCAGACCGTGCTGGAGCGCACCGCCTGTGTGTTCGGCGAACGCGGGCTCGAACTGCGCTTCACCCTGCATCTGCCCGCCGCGGGGCGCCGCATTCTCAGCCGGCGAGCCCGCGAGCTCCTGTGCGACGCGCTGCCGCACTGCGTGCGGCAGGCCACGGACCCGGACACGCTGGACCTGGCAGCGCTCGAGCAGCACTGCGCGGCCGTGGAGGACCAGCTGCATCTGCGTACCGCGTTATCCGAGCGGGGCTTGGTCGCGTTCGTGGGTGACGATGCCCGGTTGCCGCGGCATTCGGGCGTCGACGACCGCCCGCTCGCCGATGCGATCGCATTCGGCACGCCCGACTCCCTGCGGGTGACACTGCCCACGCCGAACGCCGGGGAGGTCACGGGCCTGGGGATCCCGGCGGGCATTACGCTGATCGTCGGCGGCGGCTTCCACGGAAAATCGACGCTGCTGACCGCGCTCGAACTCGGTGTCTACGACCATGTACCCGACGACGGTCGCGAGCGCGTGGTCACCGACCCGGAAGCGGTGAAGATCCGTGCCGAGGATGGGCGCTCCGTCTCCGGTGTCGACCTGTCGCCGTTCATCAACAACCTGCCCTACGGCAAGTCCACCACATCCTTCTCGACCGAGCTGGCATCGGGTTCGACCAGCCAGGCTGCCGCGCTACAGGAGGCGGTGGAAGCCGGCGCTTCGACTTTGTTGGTCGACGAGGATACGTCGGCGACCAACTTCATGATCCGCGACGAACGCATGCAGGCGTTGGTCGCCAAGGAGGCCGAGCCGATCACGCCGTTCGTCGACCGTGTGCGGCAGCTGCGCGACGAACTCGGCATCTCGACCGTGCTGGTGATGGGCGGCTCGGGCGACTATTTCGACTGCGCCGACACCGTCGTGCAGATGCACGAATACCGACCGCTGGACGTGACCGAACGCGCGCGCGAGATCGCGGCCACGCATCGCACCGGACGCCGCGCCGAGCATGGCGATACGCTGCCACGCCCATCCGTGCGCCAACTCGCTCCCGGTTCAATTCAGCCGGAGAACAGGAGTGGCAAGCGCAAGCTCCAGGCGCGCGGACGCGACACGTTGATTTTCGGCCGTGAGGACCTAGACTTGCGCGCGGTGGAGCAGATCGCCGATGCTTCCCAGGTGCGCGCCATCGGCCTCATCCTCGCGCGCATGGCCGACCAGGCCGATCCACTCACGAATCCGCCGAGATGGGTCGGCGAAGCGCTGACGGAGGGCTGGCCGGGCATCCTCTCCCGCCCGGACGGCGATCTCGCCGCACCGCGCAAGGCGGAGGTGATGGCGGCCCTCAATCGCCTGCGCGGGGCGCGCCTGCGCTGAGGCGAGACAGCGGCTCTCGACCGTCAGAACGGCCAGATAAAGGGGATGAGCGCGGCCGCGATGGCGCCGGTCACGAGGTTGAGGGGGATGCCGATACGCAGGAAGTCGGCGAAGTGATAGCCGCCCGGCCCGAACACCATCAGGTTGGTCTGATAGCCGATGGGCGTGGCGAAACTGGCCGAGGCCGCGAACATCACGGCCACCATGAACGGCATCGGCGAGACCCCCAGATCGTTGGCCACGGCGAGCGCGATCGGGAACATCAGCACGGCGGCCGCATTGTTGGTGATCAGGGCCGTGAACAGCGCCGTCGCCACATAGATCGCGACCAGGTTGATCCAGGGGGCGCTGCCCGCAAGGTCGATCATTGCATGGGCCGTCGACGCGGCCAGTCCAGTGGTCTGCAACGCGGTACCGATGCCGAAGGCAGCGGCGATCACCAGCAACACGGACCAATCGATACTCTCGCGCGCGCGTTCCACACTGGTGCAGCGGCTGATCAGCATGGCCGCGGCCGTGAGCATCGCCGCTTCCAGCATCGACAGCCAGCCCAGGGTCACCGTACCGACCATCACGCCCAACAGTGCCAGCGCCCAGGGCGCGCGTTCGTGCTTGGGCGGCGTCGAATCCTCCAGGCCACTGATCAACAGGAACTCGCGCGAGTTCTTTTGCTGCTCGATGAACGAGCGGCGGGCCTCCAGCAGCAAGGTATCGCCGGGCTCGAGCACGATGTCGCCGAGCTTGTGGCGCAGCCGCTGCCCGCGGCGCGCGACCGCGATCACCACGGCGTTGTAGCAGGTGCGAAAATGTCCCTCGCGGATCGAGCGGCCGAGCAGGCGACACTGGTCCGAGACGACCGCCTCGAACATCATCCGCTGCGAACGCGCGCCCTCCAGCTTGAAGACCTGATCGGTCGCCGGCGTGAGGCCGTTGATCTTCTGCAGTTCCACCACCGACTCCGGCACACCGGCGAACACCAGCCGGTCGCCAGCGCGCAAGATCTCCCGTGGGGATACCGCCGGCACGACGCTGTCCGGCCGGTCGATCTCGACCAGATAGACGCCGGGCAGATGCCGTAGCCCGGCCTCCTCGATGCTCTTGCCCACCAGGGCGCCGCTCTCGTCGACCAGCATCTCCACGCTGTATTCGCGCGGCTCGCTGAATTGCGTGACCGCCGCGCGGCGCTCCGGTAGCAGCCAGCGCGAGGTCAGTTGGATGAAGGCAATGCCCACGAGGGTCACGGGGATACCGACCCAGGCGAGTTCGAACATGCCCAAACCCAGTTCGGGCATGCGCTCGACCAACAAGCCATTGATCACCAAATTGGTGCTCGTCCCGATCAGTGTGCAAGTGCCGCCGAGAATGGCCGCATAGGACAGCGGGATCATGAGCTTGGACACCGAGAGATCGTACTTGCGTGCCCAATCGCGCACGGCCGGTATCAGCATCGCAACCACGGGCGTGTTGTTGAGGAAGGCACTCATTGCGGCGACCGGCGCCATGAGCTTGCCCTGCGCGTTGCCGAGTGACGTCGGCCGGCCGAGCACATGCTGCACGATCCAGCGAATCCCGCCGGTGTCGTCGACGCCCGCGACCACCACGTAGAGCACGCCGACGGTCACCAGGCCGGTGTTACCGAGTCCGGCGAACGCCTCGGCCGGCGCCAGAACGCCACCGACCATGAGGATGCCCACGCCCGCGAGGAACACCATGTCGGTGGCCATTCGCGTCGAGGTCAGCAGCACGAAGATGCCGACCACGACCGCGACCGTCAGGCCCGCCTCAAAGTCCACGTAGACTCTCCCTCCCTCAGATATTGGGACCCAGCGGCTGGCTGGAGGCTCGCACACTACCGAAACGTCGCCGATGCGAAAAAGAATATCGCCATATAGCCATATATTGCCGGCGCGCCCCAGACCGCGCCCGATTGGTGCAGTCGCATGGGCGGCTGCACACACGCGGTGCAACTGGGTGCCGATTGCCCCCACGGCCAGATTACTAGGTTACTGATTTATCTAATAACGTCTCCCAATATTTGCAACTGGCACGGTCACTGCTCGCTATACCGGTCGCAAGCCGTACCACGCATTCGGAGAGACGCATGGCAGCCAAACTGCCCAAACAGAAACAGGACCTGGTCGTCATCGGCAACGGCATGGCCGGCATGCGTGCAGTCGAGGAATTGCTCGCGATCGACGACGAGCTATTCAACATCACCGTCTGCGGCTCGGAGCCCTACGGCAACTACAACCGCATCATGCTCTCGCCGCTGCTGGCGGGCGAAAAAGAACTCGACGAGATCATGATCAATACCCGCGAGTGGTACGACGAGCACGGCATCACGCTGCACGCCGGCGATCCAGTCGTCGGCATCGACCGCAAGCGGCGTATGGTGCAGACGCAGTCCGGCAAGGAGCTGCCATACGACCGACTGCTGATGGCGACGGGCTCGACCCCCTTCCTGATCCCCGTGCCCGGCAACGATCTCGATGGCGTGGTCACCTTCCGCGACGTCGAGGACGTCAACGGCATGCTCGCGGCCTCGCGGCAACACTCACAGGCGGTGGTGATCGGCGGCGGCCTGCTCGGCCTGGAGGCGGCCAACGGACTGATGCAGCAGGGCATGAAGGTCACCGTCGTGCATCTGGCCGAGAGCCTGATGGAGCGCCAACTCGACGCGCCCGCCGGCGGCATGCTGCGCCAATCGCTCGAGGAGCGCGGCATGTCCTTTCGCATGGCGGCGCAAACCGAGGCGATCCTGGGCGAACAGCAGGTCACCGGCGTGCGCTTCGCCGATGGCGAGGAGATCGACGCGGACCTGGTCGTGATGGCCGCCGGCATCCGCCCGAACACCGAGCTCGCGCGGGGTGCCGGGCTGCACTGCGAACGGGGCATCGTGGTGAACGACACGATGCAGACGTACGACCCGCGCATCTACGCCGTGGGTGAATGCGTCCAGCACCGCGACACCACCTACGGCCTGGTCGCACCGCTATGGGACCAGGCCAAGGTCTGCGCCACGCATCTGGCCGAAGTCGGCACGGGGCGTTACCAGGGCTCGATCACCTCGACCAAGCTCAAGGTGACCGGCATCGACCTGTTCTCCGCCGGCGACTTCACCGGCGATGCCCACACCGAGGATCTCGTCTTCCAGGATCCCCACCGGGGCATCTACAAGCGCCTGGTGCTCAAGAACGATCGCGTCGCCGGCGTCGTGCTCTACGGCGACACCGGCGACGGCAACTGGTACTTCCAGTTGATGAAGGACGGCACCGACGTATCGGCCATGCGGGACCGGCTGATCTTTGGCCGGGCCTACGCCGAGGGCGAAGCCGCCGGCGGCGGCAGTGCCGCGGCGATGGCCGATGACGAACAGGTGTGCGACTGCAACGGTGTGTGCAAGGGCGACATCGTCTCCGCCGTTACCAAGGGCGGCCTGACCTCCGTCGCCGCCGTGGCCAAGCAGACCAAGGCCGGCACCTCTTGCGGCTCCTGTCAGGACCTGGTCGCGCAGCTGGTCGAGCTGACCCTCGGCGACGACTTCGAGGCCACGCCGGAGAAGAAGACGGTCTGCGAATGTACCGACCTGTCGCACGAAGAGGTGCGCGCGGCCGTCCGCGAGCAGCACCTGATCACCACCGAACAGGTGCGCCAGGCCCTGGACTGGAAGGAGCCGGACGGCTGCGCCAAGTGCCGGCCGGCGCTCAATTACTACTGCATCTCGACCTGGCCCGGCGAGGCGGAGCACGAGGATGCCTCGCGCTTCATCAACGAGCGTGCCCACGCCAACATTCAGAAGGACGGTACGTACTCCGTCGTACCGCGTTTCTTCGGTGGCGTGACCAGCCCCAAGGAGCTGCGCGCGATCGCGGACGTGGCCGAGAAGTACGACATCGCCACGGTCAAGGTCACCGGTGGCCAGCGCATCGACATGCTCGGCGTGAAGAAGGCTGACCTGCCCGGCGTCTGGCGCGACCTGCACGAGCAGGGCGGCCTGATCTCCGGCCATGCGTACGCCAAGGCGTTACGCACGGTGAAGACCTGCGTGGGCAAGGAGTGGTGCCGCTTCGGTGTGCAGGATTCGACCACTCTGGGCATCGAGCTGGAGAAGGCCACCTGGGGCTCATTCATGCCCCACAAGTTCAAGATGGCGGTCTCCGGCTGCCCGCGTAACTGCGCCGAGGCCTCGATCAAGGACTTTGGCGTGGTCTGCCTGGAGTCCGGCTACGAGCTACAGGTCGGCGGCAATGCCGGCACCAAGCTGCGCGGCACGGACGTGCTCACGCGCGTCCAGACGCCGGACGAGGTCAAGGAATACTGCTTCGCCTTCATCCAGCTCTATCGCGAAGAAGCCCACTACTTCGAGCGCACCGCGCCGTACATCGAGCGCGTCGGGCTGGATCACATCAAACAGCGAATCATCGAGGAGACCGACAACCGCAAGGCGCTCATGGAGCGCTTCCTCTACTCGCAGCAGTTCGCCCAGGTCGACCCCTGGGAAGAGCGCGCCACCGGCGGCGTCAACCACCGCGAGTACATCCCCATCAAGGAGGTGAGCTAGTGTCCTGTCTCGCAAGTTCGTCCGGTTATTCGGCGGGACACCTCTGCGGTCACTACGAACTCTCTGCGGCCTTGTGCGCATCCGCCGCAAGGCGCGAGGAGGGACGCGAAGCATGCACTACACGAATGACCAGACCGGCCACGGCGGGCGTGCACAAGGCCGCAGAGAATGCGCAAATCAACCACAAAGGGCACTTATGACCTCCGTGGCCGAACAGACCTGGATCGACGTCGGTCCGCTGGACGACATCCCCGTCTTGGGCGCGCGGGTGGTCGAGACGGCGGACGGCAACATCGCCGTGTTCCGCAACCGTGCGGACGAGGTCTTTGCCCTCAGGGACCGATGCCCGCACCTGGGCGGTCCGCTGTCGCAGGGCATCGTCCACGGCCATTCCGTGACCTGCCCGCTCCACAGCTGGTGCATTGGGCTCTCCGATGGCCAGGCACTACCACCGGACGAAGGTCAGACTGCCGCTTACGAGGCCCGTGTCGAGCAAGGCCGCGTCCTGCTGTGCCTCTCCGCTTGATCGAAGCTCCACGGGACCACACCGCGTACACATGAACGCCGGCCACCGGAATACTCCGGGCGGCCGGCGTTTGCGTGCGCCGAGGCTACGACTATGGGCGATCCATGTGCGCCAAGCGAAACCATCCGCACCACCTGCCCCTACTGCGGGGTCGGCTGTGGTGTGTGCGCCGAGGTTGACGCGGCGGGCGGCGTGGCCATCGCCGGCGACCCGGATCACCCCGCCAATCGGGGCAAGCTCTGCTCCAAGGGCACGGCCCTGGCCGACACCCTCGGCCTCGAGCAACGCCTGTTGCAGCCCGAGGTCCGCGGCCGCCAGACTGACTGGGACACCGCCCTGGATGCCGTCGCCGACGGCTTCCGCGGCATCATCGACGCCCATGGCCCCGAGGCCGTAGCGCTCTACGTCTCGGGCCAGTTGCTGACCGAGGACTATTACGTCGCCAACAAGCTGGTGAAGGGATATCTCGGCACCGGCAACATCGACACCAATTCGCGCCTGTGCATGTCTTCGGCGGTGGCCGGTCACCAACGCGCCTTCGGCGGCGACACCGTACCCGGCTGCTACGAGGACCTGGAGCTGGCCGACCTGGTGGTGCTGGTGGGCTCGAACACTGCCTGGTGCCACCCCATCGTCTATCGGCGACTGGCCGCGGCCAAGGCGGAGCGGCCCGACCTCACGGTCGTCGCGATCGATCCACGCCGCACGGCCACTTGCGACATCGCCGACCTGCACCTGCCGATTCGCGCCGGCACCGACGTCGACTTGTTCAACGGCCTGCTAGCGTTTCTCGACAACGCCGGCTGCATCGACCGCGACTTCGTCGGCGACCACACCGCGGGGGCCGAGGACGCCGTCGCCGCCGCACGCGCCGGGGACACCGACCTGGCCGCACTCGCCCGCGCCTGCGCCGTCCCCGAGAAGGACCTGGCGGCGTTCTTTCGCCTGTTCGTCGATCGCGAAAAGACGGTGACGCTGTTCTCGCAGGGGGTGAATCAGTCAAGCGCCGGCACGGACAAGGTCAACGCCATCATCAACTGTCACCTCTACACGGGCCGCATCGGCAAGCCCGGCATGGGTCCGTTCTCGATCACCGGTCAACCCAACGCCATGGGCGGCCGCGAGGTCGGCGGTCTGGCCTCGACTCTGGCCGCGCACATGGACTTTGACCAGGCCGCGCGCGTGCAGCGCTTCTGGGACTCGCCGGTCATCGCCGACGCGCCCGGCCTCAAGGCGGTGGACCTGTTCGAGGCCATCGGCGAAGGCCGGATCAAGGCGGTCTGGATCATCGCCACCAATCCGGTGATCTCGCTACCGGACGCCGACGCCGCGCGCGAAGCCCTGCGCCAGTGCGAGTTGGTGGTCGCCTCCGACTGCATGGCCGCCACCGACACGGTCGAGTGCGCCGACATCAAGCTGCCCGCCCAAGCCTGGGCGGAGAAGGACGGCACAGTCACCAACTCCGAGCGCACCATCGCCAGGCAGCGCGCGTTCCTGCCCGCTCCCGGCGAGGCCCGCGCCGATTGGCGCATCATCTGTGACGTCGCCCAGCGCCTCGGCTTTTCCGGCTTCGATTACCCCCATCCGGTCGAGATCTTCACCGAGCACGCGCGCCTGTCGGCCTTCGAGAATGGCGGCAGCCGCGCGTTCGATATCGGTGCCCTGGCGCGGCTGGACGCGGCCGCCTACGACGCCCTGGAACCGATCCAGTGGCCGCTGACCGCCGGACCGCGCACCTCCTCCGACCGTGGTGTGCAGCAAGCGTCTCGGAAGACGCCGCGTCGGCTCTTCGCCAACGGCGTTTTTCCCACAGCCGACGGCCGCGCGCGTCTAGTCGCGGTCAGTGCACGGCCGCCGGAGAACGCACCCGACGCCAACTACCCGCTGGTGCTCAACACCGGCCGCGTGCGCGATCACTGGCACACCATGACCCGTACCGGAAAATCCGCGCGGCTGTCGAACCACGTGAGCGAGCCGTTCGTCGGCGTCCATCCGCAGGACGCTCAGGTGAGCGGTATTGCCGACGGCGGCCTGGCCACCCTTGCCACCGCCTGGGGCCGCATGACCGCGCGCGTCACCGTCGACGAGGGCCAACGGCGCGGCGCGGTGTTCGCGCCCATCCACTGGACGCGCCAATACGCCTCCGCCGGGCGCGTCGGCGCGCTGGTCAATCCGGCGCGCGATCCGCTCTCGGGCGAGCCGGAGTTCAAACACACCCCTGTGCGAGTAACCCCCTTCGAGGCGGGTTGGTATGGCTTTCTGCTCGCCCGCGAGGGCCTCGACATCGCCCACGCGCCCGGTCCCGAGTATTGGGTGCGGATCAAGGGGGAGCGCTTCTGGCGCTATGAGCTGGCCGGCCGCGACGCCCCGGGGGATTGGGCGCCCTGGGCACGCCGTGTTCTCGGCGCCCCCGGGCCGGCGGCCGACTGGCTGGAGTACCGCGACGACCGCGCCGGCCGCTATCGCGCCGCAGCCCTGCGCGACGGCCGCATCCACGCGTGCCTGTTCGTCGCCAGCGCGCCGGCCGCGCTGCCCGCCCGTGGGTTTCTGGGCAACCTGTTCACCAAGGACGCGCTCGACGATGCCGACCGCATGGCCCTGCTCGCAGGCCGGCCGGCCGATCCGAGCGCCGACGCCGGCGAGCAGATCTGCAGCTGCTTTGGCGTGGGCCGCACCACGATCGTGCAAGCGATTCAGCGTCAGGGGCTGAAAACGCCCCAGCAGGTGGGCACGGCGCTGCAGGCAGGCACCAACTGCGGCTCCTGTCTGCCGGAGATCAAGGCGCTACTGGATGGCTCCACGTAACCGCTATTCGGGCAAGTCCGGGTGACTTCCAGCCGCGAAGTGCGTCATCAGCTCGCGTACCAGCGGCTTCATGAAATAGCTTTGCCCGGGCATGGCATCGACGCGCACATGGCGGCGCTCCAGCGCCTCGGCCACGAGCGGCCCGACTGCAGCGACCACCACACGCTGCAGCGCGCCGCGCAGGGCTTCCTCGCGCTCGAGCTGACGCGCCACGCCGAACAGGCGGCGCACCTGCGGTGAGCTGGTGAAAGCGATGGCGTCGATCTCGCCTTGCACCAACTCGTTGATCAAGGCCCCGACCTGCGCGTCCTCGGCCTGATCGGCATAGACGTACGGATAGACCGGAACCACCTCGGCGCCGGCCCCGCGCAGGAACCCCTGCAGCCGCTCGTTGGGTTCGGTGCCGTAGAGCTGCACGCCCACGCGCCGCCCCGTAAGCACCTCCCGCGACAAGCTCTCGATGACGCCATCGGTGGTCGGCGTCTGGGCGGCCAAATCGCTACGCAGACCGAGCTCGCGCAGCGCCCGCGCCGGCTTGGGCCCGCGGGTGACCTTGCGCACGCCCCCCAGGGATTCGACGAAACGCGCATGCAGATCTCCGCCCGCGCGTTCGGCCACACCCAGCAAGCGGCGCAAGCCCTCCCCCGTCAGCAGGATCAGATCGTGGTAGCCGCCGTTGGCGAAATCGGCCAGCCAGGCTTCGATGGGCGCGGGATCCGGCGCATCGAGAATCTCCACCAGCGCGCAGCGACGCACAGTGGCGCCGCGAGATTCCAGCATCTCCACGAACAGATCGAGCTGGCGTGACTCGGGTACCGCGACTCGGCGGGACCGTAATGCTTGGGCATCGTCCTCGGACATCGTTGATCCTCGTGTTCCTGCGGCTACTCGCTCCGCGAAAGAATGCATCGAGCATGCCACGGCGGGGCAGGCCGCCGGAACGGGCGTGTGCTTCGCCCTGCATCCGCGCCGCGCCGCGCTGCTACGCTTCAGGCGTACGCGCGCACCCGCTCAGGATCATCATGGCAAACGACGGGCCCACGGACGGCCAGTATCGCGGACCGCATGCCGAATCGCTCGAACGCGCACGGCGCATGGCCCACCTCCTCGATTCGGCGTTCCGCGTGCCGGGCACCTCGTGGCGCATCGGGCTGGACCCGATACTCGGGCTCGTGCCGGGCCTTGGCGACGTGGCGACCGTGGTTCCGGCCTTGTGGATCCTCGAGGTGGCCCGGCGCGTGGGTGTGCCTCGGCGCACACGGTTACGCATGCTCGCCAATCTTGGAATCGATATGACCGTGGGCGCGGTCCCCCTGCTCGGCGACCTCGCCGATGCCCGCTACCGCGCCAATCTGCGCAATATCGCGCTCATCGATCGCCATCTCGCGCGTCAGGCAGCGCGCGAAGGACGATAAGTCACACCATGCTCGAATTCATTGCAACCGGGCTGGTGCTGCTAGCCGCAGCAGCCACCGCCGCGCCGATGCTGCGCCGGCGGGCCTGGTGGATACGCGCCTTCGACTTCCCACGCGGACAGATCACGCTGCTCTGCCTGGCCGGGCTCGCCCTTTATGCACCCGTGTTTCGGCCCCAGTGGCCCGACTTGCTCGTGGCCACGATCGGCCTGGCGGCGATCGCCCGTCAGGGCTATCTGATCTTTCCATACACGCGCCTGTCGCCCACGGAGGTACTCACTGCCGACGCGCCCAAGCCCGAGGAAACCCTGCGCCTCATGGTGGCCAACGTCTGCACGCCCAATCGCCGATCGGGTGATCTACTGCGGATCGTGCGTGAGGTCGACCCCGATGTGCTGTTGCTTCTGGAGTCCGACGCCTGGTGGGGGCGGCAGATGGCTGAGCTCGAAGCCGATTATCCCTGGGTGGTACGTCAGCCGCAGGACAATCTCTACGGCATGCACCTGTATTCGCGGCTGGAACTGGTCGACCCGCGCATCCGATTCATGGTGCAGGACGAAATACCTTCGGTGCATACGGAAGTCGTGTTGCGCTCGGGCCATCGGGTTGAATTCTATGGCGTGCATCCGGCTCCCCCGAGCCCGAACGCAAATGCCGAATCCACCGAACGCGATGCCGAGTTGCTGCTCGTCGGCCGTGCGATCCGCGGTGGCGAGCGCTCGGTGATCGTCACCGGCGACCTCAACGACGTCGCCTGGTCGCGCACGACCCGGCGCTTCCGGCGCATCGGCCGCCTACTGGACCCGCGGGTCGGCCGTGGACTGTTCAACACGTTCCACGCGCGTTACTGGTTCCTGCGCTGGCCGCTGGACCATTTGTTTCACTCGGACGATTTCACGCTGGTCTGGATTTCACGCTTGCGCTATTTCGGCTCGGATCACTTTCCCATCGCAATCACGCTGCACCACAACGCGGCAGCCCGAAAACACCAGGAACCCGAGGAGACCGACGTCGAGGATCATTCGCGCGCCCGGCGCGTCATCCGTCGCGCGGGTATCCGTCCGCGTCGCTGAGCCATTCCGCGGACGCCAAGGGCGCGCTGTCTACTATCCTTTTGCGAGTACCGCCGTGAAGCGGAGAACCGAGCATGAACCGAGTCGCGCTTGCCGTGGTCACCGCCCTGACGCTCGCGCTATCCACGCCCGTCGGCGCGGAGCCGCCGCCCCCGCCACAGGGGCAGCAGGAGCCACAGCTGCAATGGTTGGGTCAGTCCGCGATCAAGATCACCACGGCCGGCGGGCGGACGATCCTCGTCGACCCGTTCATCAGCAGTAACCCGGTCACGCCGGACGAGCATCAGGATCTCACCGCGCTCGGCGAGGTCGATCTGATCCTGGTGACGCACGCGCACCGCGACCATTGGGGCGACACGCGCGCGATCGCCGAACGCACCGGAGCGGCTGTCGGGGTCAACGCCGATTTCGGCAGCACCCTGCGCACCCTCGGCATACTGCCGCAGGACCAACTGATTCGGTTCAATAAAAGCGGCCCGATTACGCCGGTCAATGACGGCGTCACCATCACCATGACGCGCGCCGAGCATAGCTCGGACTTCGTTCATGGCGAGGCGGGCGAGGCACCGCGCGTACACCCCGGAGGCGAACCGGTGGGCTACATCATCGAGCTGGAAAACGGCTACACCATCTGGCACATGGGCGATACGGGCGTGTTCGCGGACATGCAGTGGATCTCCCGATTCTACGAGCCCGATCTGGTGCTCATGCCAATCGGCGGACACTACACCATGAACCCAGAGCACGCCGCCTACGCGACCGAGCAGTTCGTCACGAGCGGAACCATCGTACCCATCCATTACGGCACATTCGCACCCTTGACCGGAACGCCGGAGGCCTTTCGCGAGGCGCTCAGCGAGACCGCGCGGCCACGCGTCTCCGTGATGGAGCCCGGAGAGACCCGACCGCTGAATTGAGCCCGGCGCGAGATCCGTTCAAAGGTGGGCGGACCGCGACTGGACAAGGCCGCTCCGAGGGCCTAGAAATTTATTGACTTGTCTTGGGTCGGCTCAAGCGGCCCGCGGGTGGGCACCACAAGCGAGCACGAGAGCCAAGTGCTTGCCCGCCCGGCAGCGAGAAGGGAGAGCCAGTGAAGGGAATCGCTGGTCGGCAGCAGGGATGCGCCTGCGTAGCCCGCAGCAGGTTCGCCTCGGGCCTGCTGATGGGGGTACTCGCCACGGCCGCGGTGAGCGTACTCACGGGCGCGACGGCGTCGGAGGCGCAGCGCGCCCCGGCCGATTCCGCGCGGGCGCAGTCCGCGGAGGCGTCGGCGAATGCCGGCGGCGAGAAGCCCGTCTTCGAGCGCGTGATCGATAAGGCGCGCGCGCGGGCGGGAGAGCCCTTCCGCCCACCGACTGCAGCGCCGGTGCCGCAGGCACTCAAGGGACTGGACGAGCGCGGGTACGACGCCATACGTTTCCGTGAGGACGAGGCGCTGTGGGCAGACCACAGCCCTTTCAGCGTCGAGTTCCATCATCTCGGTTTTCTCTACCAGTCGCCCGTCAAGGTCAACGAGATCGTCGGGGGTGACGTCCGCCCGATCGAATACCGCCCTGAGCGTTTCGACTTCGGCGGCAACGACGCGCTGCGCGAGGCCGTGAACAATGACCTCGGCTTCGCCGGGCTGCGCGTGCACTACCCGCTCAATGAGCCCGGCGGATCCGACCCCATCGTCTCCTTCCTCGGAGCCTCCTACTTCCGAATGGCCGGCCGCGATCAGCGGTTCGGTCTCTCCGCTCGCGGTCTGGCGGTCGATACGGCGCTACCGAGCGGCGAGGAGTTTCCCCATTTCGTCGAGTTCTGGCTCGTCCGGCCCGCGCCGGACGCGACCACGCTCACGTTCTACGCCCTGCTCGACAGCGAATCGGTCGCCGGCGCCTACCGCTTCGAACTCGACCCCAATCGGGGCACGGTACTCGACGTGGACAGCCACCTGTTCGCGCGCCGCGACGTGACCAAACTCGGCGTGGCCCCGCTAACCAGCATGTTCATGTGGGGCGAAAATCGCGTGCGCCACGTGGACGACCATCGCCCCGAGGTCCACGACTCCGACGGTCTACTGATGCATACCGGCCGCGACGAATGGATTTGGCGGCCACTCACGAACCCAAACCAGGCGCAGGTGAGCTCCCTGCTCGACGACAATCCGCGTGGATTCGGCCTGGTCCAGCGCGACCGCCACTTCCGCAGCTATCAGGATCCCGACCGCCAATTCGGCGAGCGACCCAGCATCTGGGTCAAGCCCAAAGACGATTGGGGCATTGGCTCAGTTCAGCTCATCGAAATCCCTTCGGCGCACGAATCAAATAACAACGTCGTCGCGTTCTGGGCCCCGGACCAGGCGCTCGCCGCGGGCGAGCACCGCCGGATCCGCTACTCGCTCGAGACGTTCTGGGCACGGCGCGACGGGCACCACCTGGCGCGCGTCCAGCGCACCCGCATCGGCCGCGGCGTGCGCGCAGACGGCGAAGAGGTGGCGCCGCCGGGCGTGCGCCGGTTCGTAGTCGATTTCACTGGCGGTCCGCTGGCGCGGATGCAGGATCGCCAACCCATCAGCGCGCGCCTCTCCGCGGCGAAGGGCGAAGCGCGGGCGCTGACGGTACGCCGCCTGCCGGACGGATCCGGCTGGCGCGTGGCCTTCAACCTCGTCCCCGACGGCTCGGGGCAGGCCGTGGATATGCGGCTCAGCCTCTGGCTCCACGGTCATCGATTGACCGAAACCTGGAACTACGTGTGGGACCCCAAAAGGATTCAGTGATCTATGCGCGACACTCCTCGCAAGGAAGCGATCTTCGGCCGACCCACGGCAATACCGGCAACCCGCTCGCGTCGCGCGTTGTTGCTGCTCGTGGTCGCGGCCTCGACCCTGTTCGCCGGCGACATGATGTTGCACATCCTGAGCGCCAACGGCACGAGCGCCTTGGAAGTGGGGATCGTGATCCTGTTCACCATCACCTTCGCCTGGGTGGCCATGGCCTTCTGGACGGCAGTCGCCGGTTTCCTCCTCCAGCTACTGGGCCTCGATCCGCTATCACTCGGCCGCGCCCGGCGCCGCGCGCCGCCGCAGGCGCCGCTGATCGCGCGCACGGCCGTGGTCATGCCCATCTACAACGAACAGCCCGAGCGCGTGGTCGCCGGACTGGAGTCGACCGTCGGCGACCTCGAACACACGGGCGAAGGTGAGGCATTCGATTTCTATGTCCTCAGCGACAGCACGGACCCGAAGGTCGCCGCCGCCGAGGAGACAGCCGTAGCCGCGCTGCAACAGCGCCTCGGCGACCGACGTCCAATCTACTACCGGCGCCGGCCGCGCAACGACGGCCGCAAGGCGGGCAACATCGCCGAGTTCTGTTGCCGCTGGGGCGCGAACTACGACTACATGATCGTGCTCGATGCCGACAGCCTCATGGCGGGTACGACCATGACCGAGCTGGCGCGCTCGATGCAGGCCAATCCCGACGCCGGCATCATCCAGACCGTACCGATTCCGGTACGCCAACACACGTTCTTCGGACGCTTCCAGCAGTTCGCTGCCACGCTCTACAGCCCCATGCTCGCCGCCGGTTTGAGCTTCTGGCAGACGGAGACGGCGAATTATTGGGGCCATAACGCGATCCTCTGCGTCGACGCGTTCATGGACCATTGCGGACTGCCCACGCTGCCGGGAGAGCCGCCGCTCGGCGGTGAAATTCTCAGCCACGATTTCGTCGAGGCCGCGCTGATGCGCCGCGGCGGTTGGCGCGTGTTTCTCTTCCCGGAGATCGGCGGCAGCTACGAGGAAATTCCGACGAACCCGCTCGACTTTGCCAAGCGCGACCATCGCTGGGCCGAGGGCAACTTGCAGCACCTGCGCCTGCTGGGTGCGCGCGGACTGCATCCCGTCAGCCGCGTGAACTTCCTCATGGGCGCGCTCGCCTATGGCTGCTCGCTGTTCTGGCTGGTGATGCTGGCGCTCGGAACGATCGATGCGGTGACCAGTGCGTTGACCACGCAGATGTACTTCCGGCCCGAAGGTCAGCTGTTTCCGGACTGGCCAGTCGCGCGCACGGCGCAGATGCTCTCGCTACTCGCCATCGTGGTCGCGATGCTGATCCTGCCCAAGTTCATGGGTCTGACGCTGTGCCTGCTCGACCGCGAACGCCGGCGCGCCTTCGGCGGCACCGTCCGCGTCACGATCAGTGCCGTGCTCGAGCTCCTGTTCTCGGTCCTGATCGCGCCCGTGATGATGACCTTTCACTCCTTTTTCGTCGCCAGCATCCTCTGCGGCCGGCGCGTCAAATGGACCCCCCAATGCCGCGATGGGCGCCGCATCCCTTGGGGCGAGGCCACGCGCGCCACCGCCGCCACCAGTATCGCTGGCCTGTTCTGGGGCTTGCTCACCGGTTGGGTGACGCCGCTGTTCTTCTGGGCGATGACCCCGGTACTGGCCGGGCTCGTGCTCGCGGCACCGCTGGTGACGATCTCGAGCAGTCCGGCGCTCGGTCAGGCGCTGCAGCGGGCTGGACTGTTCCTCACCCCTGCGGAGACGGAGCCCGAAGCCGTACTCGATCTCCCGGAGGCCCCGGAGGAAACAGCCATCACAACGCACGAGTTGGCGGCGCTGCCACCGCCGCGCTTCCGGCCCATGCCGGCCCAGCGGCTCGACGCCGAATGGCACGGCGAAGGTATCCGCCGACGCGCCTGAGGCGCGCGGTACGCCTCGCGACGGCTTGCGTGCACACGCGCGATTTGCGCGTGGCAGCTTGCGCCCACCACGGGGTCACAGCATAGCGATCGCGGGGACGGCGCCCGCGTACGTCTCGCGTGCGTCGCCCCGGCAACGAAAAAGTCCGGGGCTGATCTTGCACCGCGCTTGTGCATGTCACGCCCCACGATGATGCCGCAGGCCTGACGCCCACCTCACTCGCACGCTCGCCTTTGCGCTCGTGAACCGCTCCATGGCGCGGTTTCGGCGCGCCCGCCGCCGAACACCTCGCATGTGGCACGTAATCTGCGTTTGGGTCACGCACACCCAAACCCATGCCGCATGCAGAGGAGTAATCGTGTCCTATCTGGCGCCTTCGGAATTCGTCACCAAGATGGTCGACTCTGGTGAGTCCAAGATCTACATGGCCACCAAGGACGTCATCATTCGCTCGTACATGGCCGGCGCCATCCTCGCGCTCGCCGTGGTCTTTGCGGTCACCATCAACGTCCAGACGGGCAGCCCGATCGTCGGGGCGGCATTCTTCCCCGTCGGATTCATCATGCTGTACCTGATGGGCTTCGATCTGCTGACCGGCGTATTCGTGCTCACTCCCCTGGCCTGGTTGGACGGCCGGCCGGGTGTCACCTGGGAACGCATCCTGATCCATTGGGGCAAGGTGTTCGTGGGCAATCTGGCCGGCGCACTGACCGTCGCATTCATCATGGCGATCAACTTCACCAATGGCTTCATGACGGAGGTCAGCGAGGTCGGACAGACCGTGGCGATCGTCGGCGAGGCCCGCACCATCGGCTACAAGGACAACGGCTTCGGCGGCTGGGTGACACTCTTCCTGCGCGGCGCGATGTGCAACTGGATGGTGTCGCTGGGCGTGGTCGGTGCGATGATCTCCACGACCGTCCCTGGCAAGGCGCTCGCCATGTGGATGCCCGTGATGGTGTTCTTCTTCCTCGGCTTCGAGCATTCCGTCGTGAACATGTTCCTGTTCCCCTTGGGTCTGATCCTCGGCGGCGAATACTCGATCGGCGACTACCTGTTCTGGAACGAGATCCCGACGGTGCTCGGTAACCTCATCGGCGGCCTCGCGCTGACGGGCCTGACCTTGTACTCGACCCACGTACGCACCTCGCCCAAGCGCACGCTGGGCGCGGATGCCCTCACCACCAAGTAATCGCTCCAGGGACCATGGGATAAAATGAGTGTTCTCGCGGCACATGGATGTGCCGGCCCACCGAGCCTGTGCAGGACGCTTGCGCCGACCGCCATGCGCGGTAGTGTGGCCCAGACGAGTTCCAGGCCGCTGAGCGGATACGCCATCCTCGCCACTCTCATTTCGGAGTAAGACCCATCGCCCTCGCCCGTCGCACCGCTGCCAATACTTCGCCCGCATCGACTCAGCTACAGGTCTCGGTGGGCCAGTGCTCGGACCAGGGCCGCAAGCCGGTCAACCAGGATTTCCACGGCCTCTACGTACCCGATGGACCCCAGCGTGGTTCCAAGGGCATCGCCATCGCGCTCGCCGACGGCATCGGCAGTAGCGAAGTCAGCCAGATCGCGAGCGAGACCGCGGTCCGAAGCTTTCTGGAGGATTACTTCTGCACCTCGGACGCGTGGAGCGTCAAGAAGTCGGCCCAGCGCGTGCTGATGGCGATCAACCACTGGCTCCATTCGCACACCCGCAACAGCCGCTACTGCGAGGATCAAGACCGGGGATACGTCTGCACCGTGAGTACGATGGTGCTGAAATCGACCGTGGCGCACATCTTCCACGTGGGCGACAGCCGGATCTATCGCGT
>JBBEEB010000079.1:8337-22232 GCA_040880995.1 Halofilum sp. (in: g-proteobacteria) | reverse complement strand
GAAGGGAAAGCGGTGCGGCGTCAGCTCTCGCCGTAGCGCCGCATCAACTCGAGGGTCTCTTCGCTGACGTGGTGCTCGATGCCTTCGGCGTCGATGCGCGCCTTGTCCTCGGATACGCCGAGGACCAGCAGGAAACGCAACACGACGGCGTGGCGCTCGCGCGAGCGCTCGGCCATGCGTCGGCCGTCCTCGGTCAGATGCAGCGGGCGATACGGCTCACTGGTGACCAGACCGCGCTCGCTGAGGCGCCCGATCATCTTGGCCACGGTGGCCTGGCGCACGTCCATGCGTCGGGCGACCTCGGCGGCTCGGGCTTGCCCGGTTGCGTCGATCAGGTCGGCGATCAGCTCGACATAATCCTCGATCAACTCGGTCTCGTGGACCTGGCGCACCGTCGCGTGCTGGCGCGCGTGCGTCGCCGTCGGGAGCATCTCGTCCGGGCGCTCGTCGGTCGACCCGGGGTCTTGGCGGTGGCGGCGGGGGTCAGTCATGGCGCGTTGATAACGGAATCCCGCGCTCGTGACAAGAAATCGTCGTGACCGTGTTCTGGCAGCCGGTCGGACTTAGGCTCATCTACTGCGGCGAATGGAAATCGGTCCATATTTGCGATCCTCGTCGTCAAATAGTCACCACTATTCTCCTCGGACGATCGAAAATCTGGCCTCGATTCCCACCCGCCTCGCTACGATGCTCTAAGCCCGACCGGCTGCTAGGCTTCGAAGAGCAATCGCCCGCAGGACCGATCGCCCGTGATCGCGGCACCGAGCACGCCGGAATCCGCCGTGCCCGGCGACGGGGCCCGTTGAAGGCGCGGAGCAGCGAGATGGAACTCGACCCGATTCTGCTGTCGCGGATTCAGTTCGCCTTCGTGGTGTCGTATCACGCCATTTTCCCGGCGTTCACGATCGGGCTGGCGAGCTATATCGCCGTGCTCGAGGCGCTGCATTATCGCACCGCCAATCCGCAATGGGACACGTTGGCGAAGTTCTGGACGCGGATCTTCGCGGTCGTTTTCGCCATGGGCGTGGTCTCCGGCATCGTCATGGCGTTCCAGTTCGGCACCAACTGGAGTGAGCTGTCCTACGCCACGGCCAATGTACTCGGGCCACTGCTCAGCTACGAGGTGCTGACGGCGTTCTTTCTCGAGGCGTCGTTCCTGGGGGTGCTGCTCTTCGGGCGCGATCGGGTATCGCCGGGCACGCATCTGTTCGCCGCGGCCATGGTCGCCATCGGCACGCTCATCTCGGCCTTCTGGATCCTGTCGGCCAATAGCTGGCTGCATACGCCGGCTGGCTTCGAGTTGCGCGGCGATATCTTCCATGTGACCTCCTGGAGCGAGGTCATCTTCAATCCATCCTTCCCCTACCGCTTCGCGCACATGACCCTTGCCTCCTTTCTCACCGGCGGCTTCGTCGTCGCCGGCGTCAGCGCCTGGTATCTGCTGCGCCGGCGGGCCGTGGAAGCGAATCGGCGCGCGCTGTCGATGACGCTGTGGCTGCTCGCCATCCTCGCGCCGATGCAGATCGTGGTCGGCGACCTGCACGGCCTGAATACGCTCGAGCACGAGCCCATCAAGATCGCCGCCATGGAGGGTAACTGGGAGCGCCAGCGCTATGCGCCACTCACCCTGATCGGCTTTCCCGACGAGCAAGCACAAGAGAATCACTTTGCGCTCGAGGTACCGGGATTGGCCAGTTACATCCTGACGCACCGCTGGGACGGCGTCGTCCCCGGACTCACGGAGGTGCCGCCGGCGGAGCGCCCGCCGGTGGCGATCGTGTTCTGGTCGTTTCGCGTGATGGTCGGGCTCGGCGTGCTCATGCTCGGCTTCGCCTGGTTCAGTCTGTGGCTGCGCTGGCGCGGGCGACTGTACGCGGCACGCGGATTCCTGCGCGGGCTCACCTGGCTGATCCCCGCGCCCTTCGTGGCAATGCTCGCCGGCTGGTTCGTCACCGAGATCGGGCGCGCGCCCTGGCTGGTCCAGCGCATGATGTCTCACACCGAAGGCGTCACGCCCTCACTGACGGGCGGCATGGCGCTGACGACCCTGATCGGCTACGTCCTGGTGTACGCGGTGGTTTTCCCCTCGGGCATCTATTACATGCTGCGCATCATCGCTCACGGGCTCGAAGCCGAGACGAGCGACGTTGAACAGCGGCATCAATCGTTCCGGCCGGTGTCGGCGGCGGGCGGACCGGGCGAGTAGCCGCGAAGAACCCGGGCGCCGGGGGATCAAGATGTTCCGCCAGGAATCAGACACTACACGCGCCCCGCTCAGCGTAGCCGGAGGGGATGCCGGGCGGCTTATGTATCTGACGGTATTGCCAACGACCACCAGTCGTTGAAAACGGAGGGCCACGAGTACCGCTGCGCTCGTAGTCCGTGTCTGATCAAGGCCAGGACGGCCGGTAGTCAGGCCATTCAGAAGTCGAGGCCTAGGGACGGGCTCATGGAACTCATTGCACTGACCGGCATCTGGGCCATCGTCATCGCGTTCGCCCTGGTGATGTACGTCCTGATGGACGGCTTCGATTTGGGCCTGGGCGTGCTGTTCCCCTTCGCGCCGGACGAAGACGCGCGCGACGTCATGATGAACTCGGTCGCGCCGATCTGGGATGGCAACGAGACTTGGCTGGTGCTCGGCGGCGTCGGCCTGCTGGCGGCCTTCCCGTTGGTCTACGCCGTATTCCTGCCCGCTCTGTATCTGGGCGTGTTCCTGATGCTCGCCGGGCTGATCTTCCGCGGCGTGGCGTTCGAGTTCCGCTTCAAGGCACGGCGCTCGAAGCCGGCGTGGAACCGGGCATTCGCCATCGGCTCGGGGGTCGCGGCCTTTGCCCAGGGCGCGGTGGTGGGCGCGTACATCGAAGGCTTCGAGACTCAGGGTCACGCCTACGCCGGTTCGGCGTTGGATTGGGTCACGCCATTCAGCGTGATCACCGGCCTGGGCCTGATAGCCGGCTACGCGTTGCTCGGGGCGACTTGGCTCATCCTCAAGACCGAGGGCCATGTCAGGGACTGGGCCTACCGCGTCGCGCCCCCTCTGTTGCTCAGCGTACTCGGGGTCTTCGTCGTCATCAGTATCTGGACGCCCCTCATCGATGCGCATGTCCGCGAGCGCTGGTTCGGCGCCTTCGGTGTGCTGTGGATCCTGCCGGCATTGGCCTTGGTGTTCTCGCTGATGCTCTGGCGGGCCTTGCGTGAGCGCCGGGACGGCACGCCCTTCGTCGCGACGATGGGCATATTCATCACCACCTATCTGGGCCTCCTGGTCAGCAAGTGGCCCTACGTCGTGCCGCCCGACCACACCCTGTGGGACGCGGCCGCCGCGCCGATCTCGCAGCTATTCCTGCTGCTCGGCGTGCTTTTCGTCATCCCGATCATCCTGGCCTATACCACCTGGACCTATTGGGTCTTCCGAGGGAAGGTGCGCGTCGGCGAGGGCTATCACTGATGGTCGCGATCCCGCGGCAGGCCGACCCCACGCAAGGCGAGCACGCGCGCTGGCTCAATGCCCGCGCGCGACCGGTCGCCGGCTGGCTCGCGCTGTCCGCCGTCGGCGGTCTCGTCAGCGGGCTCGCCATCATCGCGCAGGCCGGTCTGATCGCCATGATCGTATCGGCGGCCGTGATCGACGGGACCGGACTGCTCGCGCTCACGACCGCCTTCGGCGCCCTCGCCGGGGCGATCCTCGCTCGCGCCGTGGGCGACTGGACGCGGCTGGCCGCGGGCGATGCGGCCGGGAAGCGGGTCTGCCGGCGTCTGCGCATGGACCTGGTGGATCACATCGCGGCCATCGGACCGGTGCGTCTGTCCGGTGACCACAGCGCGGCCCTGGCGAACCAGGCGCTGGAACAGGTGGACGCGGTCGACGGCTACTTCTCGCGTTTCCTGCCCCAGCTCGTGCTCGCCGTGCTCCTGCCCGTGGTGATGCTGGGGGTGGCGTTCAGCCTCGATTGGGTCGCCGGCCTCATCCTGCTGGCGGCACTGCCGCTAATCCCCACGTTCATGGCCCTGGTGGGCGCCGGCGCGGAGGACCGCAACCGGCGCCAGCTCGATGCGATGGAACGTCTGTCGGGCCATTTCCTCGACCGCGTGCGAGGCTTGGCGACGCTGCGGTTGTTTGGCCGCGGCGACGATGCCGTCACCGAGGTCGCGCGCACCGCCGATGCGTACCGCAAGCGCAGCATGAGTCCGCTGCGCCTCGCGTTTCTGTCGTCGGCCGTGCTCGAATTTTTCGCCTCCGTGGCCCTGGCCGCCGCGGCCATCTACATCGGCTTCTCGTTGCTGGGATATTTCAGCTTCGGCCCCGCGAGCGAGATGACGTTATTCGCGGGGCTGTTTCTGCTGCTGCTGGCGCCCGAGCTCTATCAGCCACTGCGGCTGCTGGCCCAGCATTATCACGATCGTGCGGGCGCGCTCGCGGCCGCCGCCAGCGTGGCGGCCACGCTGGCGCGCCCGGCGCAGGCAGTGCCCGTTCCGCGCCAGGCCCGGCGCAACATGCGCGCGGCGGCGGTCACGCTGGAGTCGGTCACCGCGGGGCACCCCGGGCGCGGCCGGGTGATCGAGGAGGCCAACCTCCAGATCAAGCCGGGCGAGCGCATCGCCCTCGTCGGGCCTTCGGGGGCGGGCAAGTCGACGTTGTTGCAAGTCATGGCCGGCTTCATCGCCCCCGAGTCGGGCCGCGTGACGGTGGATGGCGAACCGCCGGGCGTACCGGGACGTGCAGCCTGGATCGGCCAGCGCCCCTTCCTCCAGCACGGCACCATCGCCGACAACATCCTGCTGGGCCGGCCCTGGGCCTCGCGCATCGAGCTCGAGGAGGCCGCCCGCCGCGCGGGCGTGCTCGAATTCGCTTCGCAGCGCCCGGCGGGCCTCGACAGTGCGATCGGCGAGCGCGGCCGCGGACTTTCAGGCGGTCAGGCGCAGCGGGTCGCCATTGCGCGCGCACTCCTGGCGGACACCCCACTGCTCTTGCTCGACGAGCCGACCGCACACCTCGACGCGGCCGCCGAACGGCGCGTGCTGGAGGCGCTCAAGCGCCTGGCCTCGACCGGCCGCACGCTGGTGATTGCCACCCATCACCCGGCCGTGCGCACGATGGCGCACCGGGTCGTCATCGTACGCGAGGGCCACACCGTGGATGCCAGCGCGCGTGCGTGAACTCGCCCCCTATGTGGCCCTCCTGGGCGCCCGCTGGGGCCGGATTGCCGCCGGCCTCGCGCTGATGCTGGCGACCGTGCTCTGTGCCGTCGGCCTGCTCGCGCTGGCGGGCTGGTTCATCACCGCGACCGCGGTCACGGCGGCGCTCTGGAGTGCGGGCGCCGGAGCGCGCCTGGGGATTCATCTGCCCGGCGCCGGCATCCGCAGCTTCGCGCTCGGGCGCACGGTCTCGCGCTACTTCGAGCGGCTCTACAACCACGACACCGTACTGCGCCTGCTGTCCGATCTGCGCACGCGCGTGTTCGCGCGGCTCGCGCGACTCGATCCCGCCACTCTGGCGCAGCTGCGACCGGCCGAGCATCTGCATCGGCTGACCGCCGACGTGGACGCGCTGGACAACCTCTATCTGCGCGCTCTGGCGCCGCCGGCAATCGCATTGCTGGGCATCGGTGCCCTTGGGGCGCTGCTCGCGGCGTTCTCCCCCGCGATCGCGCTGACCGTCACGGGCCTGTTGCTGGCGACCACGCTCGCCGTGACGCTAATTGCGCTCGCTGTCGGCGCGCCGATCGGTGCGCGCGTGGCCCGACGTGCCGAGGCGCTACGCACACGGCTGATCGACACCATCGCGGGCCTTGCCGAGCTGCGTACCCTGGGCACCCTCGCCGACCAGCGCGCGCGCCTGGACGGGCTGGACCGCGCACTCACGCGCGACCGTCAGCGACTGGTCCGGCTGAGCGCCCTGGGTCAGTCCGCCGTCACGCTGGCGGTGCAGCTTACCGCCGCGCTCGCGCTATTCATGGGCATCGGGCTGTATCAGGCCGACGCAATCAGCGGCCCAGTACTGGCCCTGATGCCGCTGGCGGTCATCGCCCTGGGCGAAGCGCTCTCGAGTCTGCCTAGCGCCTTCGTCGAACTCGGGCGCACGCGCGCCGCGGCGCGCCATCTGAACGAACAAAGCGGCGCCTGTCCGCGGGTGCGCGAACCCGCCCAGCCCGCGCGCACACCGCGGCGCGACGACATGGCACTGCAGCAGGTAAGTCTGCGGCACGCGCCTGGGGGCGAGCCGGTGCTCCAGCACGCGGCGCTGACGATCGGCGAGTACGAAACGGTCGCGGTGGTCGGTCCCTCGGGCAGCGGCAAATCGACCGTGGCCGACCTGTGCGCCCGCATCCTCGATCCCGATAGCGGCTGCGTCCGTCTTGGCGGGGTCGACCTGCGGCGCCTGCGCTTCGCGCAATTGCACGGACGGGTCAGCTATCTCACCCAACACACCGAGCTGTTCGCCGACACCATCGCCGGCAACCTACGCATCGCGCGTCCGGAGGCGGACGACGCAGCGCTGCGCCATGCGCTCTCGGCCGCGTGCCTGGAGGACGTGGTCGCGGGCCTGCCGGACGGGCTGGACACCTGGGTCGGCGAGAGCGGCGTGCAGCTCTCGGCGGGCCAGGCACGGCGGCTGGCTCTGGCACGAGTAATCCTGCGCGACGCACCGGTGGTAATCCTCGATGAGCCGCTGGCCCACCTGGACGAGGACACCGCCACTGAAGTTCGCCGCCGGCTCGATAGCTGGCTGCGTCACCGCACTGCCCTGCTGCTCGGCCCACGCGCCGGCGCGCTCCCTACCGCGCACCGCATCCTGCGCATCGCCGACGGCCGCTTCGCCCGCGCCTGATCGGCTTACCGGGCCGGCGGATCGTCGTCAGCCTGGGCATGACCATGCGCACTCGCGCAGCGGCCATGATCGCCCAGCGCCTCGAGCACCCTGCACTCGGTCACGCGACCGCCGGAGCATTCGCTCAGCATGCGGTCGAGCTCGCCTTCGAGCTGCTGCAGCAAATCGATGCGCCGCCGAACGAGTTCGCGCTGCCGCCGCACGATTGCATCGACCTCCTCGCAGGACCGGCTCGACTCGCCCGCGAGATCGAGCAGTTCGCGGATCTGCTCGGTGGAGAAGCCGAACTCGCGGGCATGGCGGATGAAATGCAACCGCTGGGCTGCTTGGGCCCCGTAACGCCGCTGACCGCCGGCGGTGCGCCCGCTCGGAGCGAGCAGTCCCTGCGCCTCGTAGTAGCGCAGCGTCTGCACGTGAATCCCCGCGCTTTGGGCCAATTGCCCAATGCTCAGTGCTGCGTCAGCCATCGCGATCCTTGAACCTACAGTGATTGTAGGGTTTATCGTGCGCCCCAGACCTCATCGGAGCAAGCGTCATGCCCGGCTGCTGCCAACACGACGCGCCGCCCCTCGCGCGCGACCCGCGCTATCGCCGCGTGCTGTGGACGGTGATCGCGCTCAATCTCGCCATGTTCGCCGTCGAGATGATGGCCGGTATCCAGGGCAAATCCCTGGCGCTGCAGGCCGACGCACTCGACTTCCTGGGCGACGGCATCACCTATGCGATGAGCCTCGCAGTACTGACGGCGGCGCTGCGCGTGCGCGCCACGATCGCGCTGATCAAGGGGCTCTCGCTGGCGCTGCTGGCGGCGTGGATTCTCGCCAGCGCGATCTACCGGGTATTCGTTCTGGGTGACCCCAGCGCGATGATCATGGGCACCGTCGGCGGACTCGCGCTGGCGGCCAACGTCGTGAGCGCCCTCCTGCTCATGCGCTATCGCGCGGGCGATGCCAACGTGCGTTCGGTGTGGCTGTGTAGCCGTAACGACGCCATCGGCAATGTAGCCGTGATCGGAGCGGCGGGGCTGGTGGCCACCACCGGCACCCCGTGGCCGGACCTCGTGGTCGCGGCGGCCATGGCCGCCCTGTTCTTGAGTTCCGCGGCTTCGATCGTGCGTCAGTCGCTCGCCGAGCTGACGCCGGCCACGGCATGAGGAGGTTCCGGCACTTTGGCTGACAACGCGGGCTCACGAGGCGCCGAGCATGCGCGCGAGCGTCCAGCCCGAGACACCGAGCAGGAGCACACCCGTTACGCGATTGATCATGCGCTGGCGGCGCCGGACCATGGCCACGGCCGAACCGGACAGCGCCACCGCCACCACCACATACCAGGCGGCGTCGATGGACATCGCGGTCAGGGCCAGGACGACCGTATCGCGCAGGCTGGACTCGGGCGCGACGAACTGACTGAACAACGCCAGGAAGAACACCGCGACCTTGGGGTTGAGCAGCGCGATGGTAAAACCGTCACGCAGCGCCCCGGACCAATCCACCGGTGTGCCCACCGCCGCCGAACGCCCGACCTCATCGCCACCCCGCAAAGCGCCGAGGCCGAGCCACGCCAGATATACCGCCCCGGCAACCGTGATGGCCTGATTGACCAAGGGATGAGCGGCGACCAGCGCCGATAGGCCGAGCACGGTGACCAAGGCATACAGACCGATGCCGAACGCGTGGGCCAAGGCGGCAGCGATGCCCTGGACGCGTCCCTTCAGCGCGTGACGCACGACCACCAACAGACTCGGTCCGGGCGAAACCGCCCCCAAGACGCAGAGGGTTGCCACCGATAACCAGGCAGTGAACGTCATCGCCCGGCGTCCCCAACGGCGTCGAGCGCGTCGGCGTCGGGCCCGCCATGGGTTCCGCTGCGCGGGCCGCGGCGGTAAGCTGTTCGTACGATCACTGGCTCAAACACGGTTCGCACACCTTCGCATCATGGTGGAGCTCCCCGAAATCACCGAACTCGACGGCACGCTTCGACGCGGTCCGAACGGCTGGTATTGGTCGGACGGCACGTTCGAGCCGCGCGTGCGCGATCTCATGCTCGAGGAGTTGGCGCCGAGCTGGCGCTGCGTGCGCTTCGCCCACCGCACCTGGGTGGAGATCCCGACCGACTGGCGTTTCCGTGTGGAACACGCCGAGTTGCGCCGGGCGGTCAGCGAGCTGGTGCGAGACTACTCCACCATCGGTGCCATTCGCGACGATGGTGCCGCCTCGGTGATCGGCCGCGGGCAGATGCGCTCCGGCTACCGGGTCCCCTTGCGCGCCTGGGAGCTGATCATGCAGCAACCGGTCGGCGCCACCTGGGACGCGGCCGACGATGCCGACATCCGCGCGCACGCCAGCGCCCTGGGTTGCCACGAGCCCACCGGCGATGGCCCGCTCGGGACCTGACTCCCCCGTCGCAGGACCCGTACCGCACGAGCAGGCGCCGATCCGGAGGGAACGCATGAGCACCCTGCTGCTGAACCTGCGTGGCGTGCCCGACGACGAGGCCGGGGACGTCCGCGAGCTGCTCGACACCCACGACATCGCCTACTTCGAGACGCCCCCGAATCGCTGGGGCATCACCGCGGGGGCCATCTGGCTGAGCGAGGACGAGCGCGCCGACGAGGCAGCCGAGTTGCTGGCCCACTACCAGCACGAGCGCCGCGAACGCATACGCGCCGAGCACGCGCGCCAACGCGAGGAAGGCACGGCCGAGACGATCATGGACAAGTTCCGCGACCGGCCGCTGGCCTCCAGCGTCTACCTGCTGATCGTCGCCGGGCTGATCTACTTCACGATCCGACCGTTTTTCGGCCTCGCTGGTTAGTCGTCATCGCCACCGCCTGCCATTATTGAGCCTCGCCTGACCAGCGCCTCCGCGCGGCCAGCACGAGGACCACGATGGCCAGCCACGACCTCGACTCTCCAGCAATCCTGAGGGCACCGTGAGCACGCGGCGGCTACCGCGGGGTCGGCGACCTTGGCCACGGATGGCACGGCGCGCCCTGCGCTCGGGCCGCTTGTGGGTATTCGTGGCGACGATCGGAGTCGCCCTTCCCACGGCCCTGGTGCTCGCGCCGGCCGCGCTTCATTACGATGACATCCGACGCCTCGCCCATCAGCCCCCGCCCTCCACCGCGTTCATGGACGCGCGCACCAACGGCTCACGACCCAACGGTGGCCTCGCCCATACCTGGGTCGATTACGAGCGCATCAGCCCGGCGCTGGCCCGCGCGGTGGTGGTGGCGGAGGACGCGCGCTTCGTCGACCACGACGGTATCGACTGGGATGCGGTATCCCGCGCCTTCCAGCGCAACTGGAGCGATGCCGGCATCGTCCGCGGCGGCTCGACCATCACCCAGCAGCTCGCCAAGAATCTGTATCTGTCCGAACGGCGCAGCTATCTGCGCAAGGCGCAGGAGGCCGCGCTCGCCCTGCTGCTCGAACAAAGCCTCGGCAAACGCCGCATTCTGGAGCTCTACCTCAACTACATCGAATGGGGTGACGGCGTGTTCGGCGCCGAGGCCGCTGCGCGGCATTACTACGGCGTCAGTGCCGCTCACCTAGCGGCGCACCAGGCGGCGCGCTTGGCAGCACGTATTCCCCGTCCGCGGTATTACGATCGCGTGGGCGCGACAAACTATCTGCGCGAGCGGAGCGCACAGATCAAAGGCTGGATGCCAAACGCCCGAGTACCGTGAGAGGCATCATGGAGGATTTCGGTCGGGCTGAAGCCCGACCTACAACCAAAACCAGCCGTTTTCCAGAGGGCGTAGGTCGGGCTTCAGCCCGACGCCCAAACGCGGCAACTGACGTTTGCCGAAGCTCAGTCGCCGGACGCACGTGCGTCGAGTTCTTCCCAACGCTGGTAAATACGGTCGAGTTCCTGCTGCACGTTCGCCAACTCGGTTCGGCACGCCAGGAGGCGCACCTGGCCGCGCGCGTTGCACGTTCCACAGCCGCGCGCGCAGACCGCATGGGGCACCGGATTACCTACGGCAGCGGAGTGCACGGATCGTCGGCTGGATGCCGAAGGCGCGTATACCGTAAGGCCTATGGCGAGGTTCGGTCGGGCTGAAGCCCGACCTACAAACCAAATCAGGCGGTTTCCCACTGGTCGTAGGTCGGGCTTCAGCCCGACGCCCAAACGCGGCAACTGACGTTTGCCGAAGCTCAGTCGCCGGACGCACGTGCGTCGAGTTCTTCCCAACGCTGGTAAATACGGTCGAGTTCCTGCTGCACGTTCGCCAACTCGGTGTTGAGCTGCGCGGCGGCGTCGCCCTCATCGCGGTACAGCGCCGGATCGCTGAGCCGCTCACCGAGCTCGCCCACCTGCTGTTCGAGCGCGTCGATCCGTGCGGGCAGTTCGTCGAGCTCCTTGCGCTCCCACGGGGCCAGGTCGCTCTTCTGCGACTGACTCTTGCCACGGCCGCCTGAGGCTTTGTCGCCCTTACCCCGAGAGGCGGACGCGGCCGGCTTGCGCTGCTGCTGCGCGAGCCAATCGCTATAGCCCCCGACATGCTCAGCAATGCGCCCGCCGCCCTCAAGCACGAACAGGCTGGTGACGACGTTGTCGAGGAACTCGCGATCGTGCGAGACCAGCAACACGGTGCCTTTGTAGTCTGCGACCAATTCTTCCAGCAGTTCCAGCGTCTCGACGTCGAGATCGTTGGTCGGTTCGTCCATGACCAGCACGTTCGACGGCTGCGAGAAGAGCCGCGCCAGCAGCAGACGATTGCGCTCGCCCCCGGACAGACGCGTGATCGGCGCGCGGGCCCGTTCGGGCGAGAACAGGAAGTCCTGCATGTAGGACATGGCGTGCTTGCGCGCGCCATTGATCTCCACCGACTCGCGCCCGCCGGTGACATTCTCCATGGCCGTCTCGTTCTCGTTGAGCTGCGCCCGCTGCTGATCGAAGTACGCGACCTCGAGCTTGGTGCCGGTGTGCACCGTCCCCGCTTCGGGCATGAGTTCACCCAGCAGCAGCCGAATCAGCGTCGTCTTGCCGGAACCGTTGGGCCCGACGATGCCCACGCGGTCGCCGCGCAGGATGGTAGTGGAAAAATCGCGCACCACCGGCTCACCGTCGAAGGCAAAGCTCACCTCTTCGGCCTCGATGACGCGCTTGCCTGAGCCGCGCGCCTCGGCCGCCTCCATGCGTACGCGGCCGGGATGCTGGCGCCGCTCGGCGCGCTGCTCGCGCATTTGCTGCAGCTCGCGCACGCGTCCCATGTTGCGCTTGCGCCGGGCCTTGATGCCCTGGCGGATCCAGGCCTCCTCTTGCGCCAGCTTCTTGTCGAACCGGGACTGCTCCTGCGCCTCGGCGTTGAGGCGTTCTTCGCGGCGGCGCAGATAGTTGTCGTAGTCGCCGGGCCAGCTCGTGAGCCCGCCACGGTCGATCTCGACGATGCGGGTGGCCAGCGAGCGCACCAGGCTACGGTCGTGGGTAACGAACACGACACTGCCGGAGAAGTCGCGCAGGAAGCCCTCGAGCCAGGTGATGTTCTCGATATCGAGATGGTTGGTGGGCTCGTCGAGCAGCAGGATGTCCGGTTCGCGCGCCAGCGCCTGGGCCAGCAGCACGCGGCGCTTGAGTCCGCCGGAGAGGCTGGCGAACTCGGCTTCGGCCGGCAGTTCGAGGCGCGTGACCACTTGGCTGACCTTACGTTCGATGTCCCAGCCGTTGGCGCCATCGATGCGCGCCTGCACCTTCCCGAGTGCCTCGATATCCGCCGCCGTGGCAGCACTCTGGCTGAGGCGATGGAACTCGGCCAGATCCGCACCTATGTTCCCCACCGCTTGGGCGACGACGGCGAACACGGTGCCCGCCGTGCCGGCCGGCACCTCCTGCGTCAGCTTGGCGATGCGCACGCCCTGCTGCACCCGCAGGTTGCCGTCGTCAGGCTCGATCTCGCCGGCCAGTAGCCGCAACAGCGTGGATTTGCCGGTGCCGTTGCGCCCGACGACGCACACGCGCTCGCCGGGCTCGATCGCGAGTTCGACCTGCTCGAGCAAGGGCCGCGGGCCGCCGACGCTGACGTCGACGCCATAGAGATTCAGCAATGCCATGGTGTCTCTTCGTGAGGTGGTTGGCGGGCGGCCCGGACGGGCCGCTTGTGCCCAAACGACGCGCATGATGCCATACTGCGCGCCCCGCGCCGGCCCCGTTCGCGCATGCTCCTGGCACGCGCCCCGAACCGCCTGCCGCCGGTCCGGTATCGCGCCCCCGCGATGCACGGAATCCGCGGGAGTTAGCCGAGCAATCCGCGGATGGAATCACCGCCATGATGTACGTCATCGTCATCCTGATCGGCGTCCTGCTGCTGCTGTATTTCGGCGGTCGCTGGTTGCTGCACGAGAGCCGCGAGGTCGGCTTCGTGCTGCGCAAGCTGATCAAGCAGGCCACCGGCGGCCAGACCGAGGACACGCTCATCCGCCAGGCACACGCAGCGTTCAGTGAGCGCGGCCTGCCAGCGCCGGACATGGTCGCGGTACCACGCGATACCGAAAAGCTCTACGACGCATTGCGCAGCGAAGTCATCGGGCGCGTACCCGAGCCGGCACTGCCGGCGGCGGTGGGGATCGTTCTAGCGATCTGCATCGACGGCGGCTACATCTACCTGCACGCCGTTTCCGCGGCACCCGGAGAAGCCGGCAGCGAACACGATGGATTCCTGGAGTTCGATGACGTGGCCGAGATCCGTGCGGTCCCCACGGTCGCACACCCGGCGATCGCCTCTTCCGCCGAATCCGCGCTCGAACTCCAACAGCACGACGCGTCCGGTCCCGCGTTTCACATGCCCATCGACCCAGCCTGGGGCATCGATGCCGATGACCTGGTGCGCCACGTGACCGCGATGATCCGCGAACGCCGCAAGCCCGGAGGCGGCACCGTCATACTGCGCTAGTGGGGCAAAACCGACCGGTGAGGCGGGACACCGGATGTGCCTCCGAATCACCTCAGGAGGCGAGCAGCACGTCGTCCACCGGACGGCGCACGGTACGCTCGACCAGCGGCCCGTAACCGAAACGCAACAGGAGCTGCGGGTAGCCGCCGATACCCGCCGCGCGCGCGA
>JBBEEB010000079.1:0-8237 GCA_040880995.1 Halofilum sp. (in: g-proteobacteria) | reverse complement strand
CCGGGCGAGGACACCTCCGAAATGGCCCGGCCGACGGCGGCCAGCCCATCGGACGACAGCGCCCGGCGCGGGTGGGTCCATAGCGCCAGTTCGCGGCGAAAGCGCCGGTCGCCGAATTGCGCGCGATCGCCACGCGCCACGCCCCCCGCGAGCACGCGCCGCTGGGGCTCACTGGTGATCAGGTTACAGCCGACCCCATGCAAGGAAGCGGCGGCCCGCATCCGTTCGAGCACCAACCCTTCGATGGGATCCCGCAGGAACGGCATGCGCGTGGTACGCCGCAGGGCCATCGCCCGGAAGTAGCTGCGGGTATCGCCGTTCACCGAGGCGCGCCGGGCAATGCGCACGCGCGCGAGCAGGTCGCGGGCGCCGGCCTCGGGAAAAGCGGCGACCTCGGGCTCAAAACCAAAATAGCGTAAGGACGCGCAGAGAAATTCAAGCGCGGCCCCGCAGGAGATGGTCAGCTCACGGTCATTCGGATCGACCACGGGCAAACCCCGACAACGATCCGCGACGATGTCGAGCGTGTCGCCGCGCACCCGGAACAGCCAAGGCTGCGTGTTATAGCTCGACGGGGCGAGCACGGCATAGCTCACCAGAAAGCGAAGCTGGTCCGCGATTCCGCCCTGAACGGGAAAGTCACCTTCCCGCACGAGCCAGGGGTCGTCCGTAACCCACATGGCGCTGCGTATCCCTAATGTCCTGTCTCGTAAGATCGCCGCTTTATCGGGTGCCAGGCAAGGCGCGTCGACGAGCCATAGCGCCACCGATGGTGAGGCCGCGACAACGCCGCCAGACGCCGCAAGACCCGCCGAATCATCGGCCGTTGTGCGAGACGGAACACTGTCGGCTGTGAGAAAACCAAAGCCGTGCCTGTCTCCGGCGCAGCAGCATGAGTATGGTCGCCTCATGAGTTTTTGCAGTGTGCCTCTGCGGGGCGACCACTACACGATCAATGCCGCCTCCGCGACGAGCCCCGGGCCAAAGGCGAGCAACACCGTCGGCCCGTCGGCGCCTTTTTGGCGGAGGCGATCGAGGATGAACGCCACCGTGGGCGAAGACATATTGCCGGCCTCGGCGAGCACTTCCCGCGAGGGCGCCACCGCCCGCTCGGGCAGTTCCAGCGCGGTACATACGGCGTCGAGCACACGCGGCCCGCCCGGGTGGATCGCCCAGGAGCCGACATCCGCAATGGTCAGCCCATGCTCGCCCAGCCAGTCGCGCAGCCACGGGCCAAGCTGCGCCTCGATCAGTTCGGGCACGCGCGGCGATAGTGTCATCTCGAAACCGTGATTGCCGATCCGCCAGGTCATGTCTGCAGCGGAATCGGGCAGCAGGCAGGTGCCCACGGCGCGGAGCTCCGTGCCGGTGTGAGCCTCGATCCCCGCCCGCAGCAACAGCGCTGCCGCACCGTCCGCGAACAGCGCATCGGCGACGGCCATGCGCGGATCGCGGGCATATTGATAATGCAGCGAGCAAAGCTCCACGGCACACAGCAATACCGGACGCTCGGGGTCGGCCAAGGCCAGCGCGCGCGCGACCCGCAGGCCATTGATCAGCCCGTGACAGCCCATGAAGCCGATCATCGTGCGGCCGGTGCTCGCCGGCAGGCCAAGGCCCTCCACCAGGGCGACCTCCAGACCCGGCGAGCCCAAGCCGGTACACGACACGGCGACCACTTGGGCGACCTCGTTGGGCTCCACGGCAGCCGCGGTCATGGCCCGTCCGGCGGCGGCGAGGGCCAGTGGCGCGGCATGAGTGTGGAATGCCGTCATGCGCTCGCGCACCGAAGGTCCCGCTTCGTGACCCGGCTCTGCCGCCGGGAAGAATTCCGTGAGCTCGGCCGGTAGGACGCCGTCATCAGGCGGCTTGCGCAACAGTACGCTGCCACGACGTTGCACACCGGAATGGCGGAACACGGAGCGGATCAGACGGGATTCGCGCGCGTCGCCGCCGCTGGCCCACACCGCGATATCGGCCGCCTGTTCCTGACTCAACGCATGGGCCGGTTGCGCCGTGCCGCGTCCCTGGATACTCACCCGCATGTGGCGTCTCCGCTCAAGGAAGGTGGGATCAATCCGACCTTCCTTAGCCGTTTACTCAGTGTAGGGGGTCGTGGACGCGGGCAGCGACCGGGCGCGTCAGTCCGCCTGTCAGCGCAGGCCAGCGCGCCGCGCAAGCAAGCGCCAGACGTGCAAGCATCGGCTGCCGCAGCGCTCGCGTGATCCAGCGGCAGCGGCGTTGACGCGGGTCCAGGAAACGCCGCTGCAAGCGCTGCCACTCCCGCGGCGGAGGCAGTTCGCCTGCCGCCAGCGCACCGCCCGCGAAGGCGGCGAACCGCGCACCGCTGGCCAGCGCCCAGGCCATGCCTTCGCCCGTGAATGGCTCGACGTAACCGGCCGCATCTCCGGTCAGGTAGAACCCTGAAACCGCTCTCGGTTCGATCCGCCGGCTGAGTTGTGGCGTGCCCTTCCAGCGGGCAGCGTCGAGGGCGGGTAGTGGCAGCCCGGCGTCGGCAATCAGATGTGCAGCGGCCGCGCCCGGACCGCCGCAACGGCGTATGAAGGCGGGCTCCACGGCCGCGGCGAGCGCGAGTTGATCCTGTTCGATGCGGACCAAACCGCAATAACCCGCGCGCCCCCACGCCATGTGGATGGTACCGGCCGGATAATCGTCACCGGGCGCCGGCACGACGGTGGCCATCCCGATGCGCGAGTCGGCCTCGATCTGCGTCCGGAAGCCGGTCATCGAACGCAGAAAGCCGCCTCCTAGACCATCGGCCACGAGCATAGTGCGGGCGATCAACGTCGACCGCGCGTTGTCGGATCGCAACGCCAGGCGATACCCCGCGGGCGTCGGCTCGACGCCGAGCGCGGTCGTACGCTCGCGTAGGCAGGCGCCACGTTCCACCGCCGCAGCCACTAAAGCGTGATCCAGCCCCGCGCGCGACACGGCGAGACCGCGGGGCAATCCCAGCGTCGCCTGCTGTCCTTCGCCGACGACGATCATCTGGTCGAGTGGCTCGCCGCCGAGCTCCGCGAGGGCCGAACCCAGGCCGGCGGCATTCAGCGTCGCAAGGGCGTCCGCATTGAGGCAACAGCCGCAGACCTTGAAGCGGGGAAAGGCATTCTTATCGATCAACGCGACGCGCGCGCCCTCTGCCGCGAGCGAGCGCGCCGCCATCGCCCCGGCGGGCCCGGCACCAATGACCGCCACGTCCCAGAGATCGCTCAATGCGGCCGATCCCAGTGCAGCATCCAGCGGGCGGGCCAGCATCGGCCTACACGCGCGTCGACCAGCCCCGCGGCGCCCGCCAGCGCCTCGGCTTCCGTCACCGTGAAAGCGCCCTCGACCGAGCGCGGACCGTCGCAGCGCACCACGGGGGATCGTGTACACAGCGCGCTGCCGGCGCGCGCCAGACACCATCCACCGCGGCTGCGCGCGAGATCGAGGATGCGCACGGTATCGGCCGATGCGGAGCGGCGCAGCACGGCGATCGCTTCGGTGGGTTCGAGATGATGCAAGAACAGGCTACTGACCACGACATCGAACTCACCCGGCCAGGGGTCCGCCAGCAGGTCGCGACACTGCCAGTCGATCTCGGCGCCCAGGCGTTCCGCCCGCTCGCGGGCGACCGTGAGGGCAAGCTCGCTGGCGTCCCAAGCGGTCAGCGCAAGCGGGACCTTCGCCCGGCGGGCACGCTGCCAAAGCCCGAGCGTGACGTCGCCGCCACCGCACGCAAGGTCGAGCACACGCACGGGCTGCCTCCGTATCCGGGCCTCAAGCGTCGGTCGCAGCGCGCGCCAAAGGGCGCCCGCGCTATCGGCAATTCGATTGAGCCTTGCCAGCCCCGCCAGAGCGTGGCGGTGCGCCTCGGGAGCCAGCGCCGGGTCATCCATCCATTCCGGCTGACGCCGGCGGTCGCGCAAGACGGGCATTAACGCGCTCCTCTCGACGTCGCCATAGCGCTACAGTGGCAAAGGTGCGCATTCGGCGCCAGCGACGCGATCAGACGGGGCAGATGCCACGGACTATGCCCATTGCTAGACTGGTCGCGCTGCCCGCCGAACGCGGCGGGCCAATCTGACAACGAAACTCGAGGCCATCATGCGCAACTTTCACCATCCCGGTCGATCCCCCGTGCATGCCACGCGCGCGATGGCCACGACATCGCATCCCCTCGCCACATCCGCGGCACTCGATGTGTTGCGCTCGGGCGGCAACGCAATGGATGCGGCCATTACCGCCGCGGCGACGCTGTGTTCCGTAGAGCCCCACATGACCGGGATTGGCGGCGATTGCTTTGTGCTCTACGCGCCCGCGGGCTCGTCGGAGATCCACGCTTACAACGGCTCTGGGCGCACGCCACGAACCCTGAAGCCGGCCGACATGCCCGACGACGGCAACGGTCAGCTCCCGGCGCAGTCGCCCCACGCGGTCACCGTGCCCGGCGCTATCGATGCGTGGTGGCGCCTGCACGGCGATTTCGGACGCAAGCCCTGGGCCGACCTGCTCGCACCGGCGATCGACTACGCCGAGAATGGCTACCCGGTACACGCGCGGGTCGCCAGCGATTGGGCTCAGGAGACGGCCACGCTGCACACCTGCTCGACCGCCCGCGAGCAGATGCTGGTCGACGGCGCCGCCCCGCGCGAGGGCAGCATCCACCGCCAGCCGCTACTGGCCGAGACACTGCGCACCATCGCCCGAGAGGGCCGCGATGGCTTTTACCAGGGGCCGGTAGCCGCGGACATCGTCGAGTACCTGCAGGGGCTGAACGGCTTTCACACCCTGGAAGACCTGGCCGACCACGCCGGCGAGTACGTCACGCCGATCTCGACGCAATACCGTGGCTACGAGGTATGCGAATGTCCGCCGAACGGCCAAGGACTCACGGCCCTGATCATGCTGCGCATCCTCGCGCAGCAATCCCTGCCCGAGGACCCGCTGCACCCGCAACGCCTACACTACCTGGCGGAAGCGGCGCGCCTCGCCTATCGCGAGCGCGACGCCCGCATCGCCGATCCCGCATTCGCCGCAGTGCCGGTCGAGGAAATCCTCAGCGAGGGCTACATCGGGCGCCTGGTCGACCAAGTCTCGCATGATCGCGCCGTTCCCGCAGCGGATGCAGGCGTGTTCCCCGCACACAAGGACACGATCTACCTGACGGTCGTGGACGCGGAGGGCAACTGCGCCAGCTTCATCAATTCCCTCTTCGGCCCCTTCGGCAGCGGCCTGATGACGCCACGTACCGGGGTGATGCTGCACAACCGCGGCTGCGGTTTCCGTGTCGCGCCCGCCGATCACCCCAACCGCATTGAGCCGGGCAAGCGTCCGCTACACACCATCATCCCCGGCATGCTCAAGCGTGACGGACAGGCGGTCATGCCGTTCGGCGTCATGGGCGCCCACTACCAGCCGACCGGCCAAACCTGGCTGCTCGGCAACATGCTCGACTACGGCCTGGATCCGCAGGCCGCGCTCGATCTGCCGCGCGCGTTCTTCTACGACGGCGAAATGCAGCTCGAAGCCGGCATCCCCAACGAGACCGCCGACGCCCTCACCGCCATGGGCCACAAGGTTGTGCGTGCCGAAAAGCCCCACGGCGGCGGTCAGGCCATCTGGCGCGATCCAGCCACCGGCGTGCTCACCGCCGGCTCCGACCCACGCAAGGACGGCAGCGCCCTCGGTTTCTGAGTTCCACTAGGTCGATACAGCGGCGCGCCATAACGCAGCGTCGACTGCGCTCACCGCCTGATGAGGCTGTTGCAAAAACCCGTAGCCGTGATGGAGGGAGGCGGACCCATCCGCGGGAAGCGGATGGGCGCGCCAACCGTCGAGCGGCCAGGCTCACGGACGGGCCTGGCAATCCGGGACTGAAGTGGCATCGCGCCGAGGGTTCCCGGATTGGACGGACCCATCCTGGGCCGCCCGCTTCGCGCTGTCGCCCCTTCCGGGCTACAGGGTGCGAGCGAACCCTTTCGCGACAGCCTCCAATCGGCGCGGGCTCGAGGAGTTCAGCGTGTCTCTATGCCGGCATCCACAGCCCGGAGGTTTCATTTTAGGAAAAGTAATTGCACGTCCGGAAAATTTCCTGTTGAATCGGGCTGAACATCTTATGTCCACTTGGAGCGTGAGATGCCCGGCGAAGCGCGAAGCTGTATCCATGCCCTCGAGCTATGCCGGCGTGCGGACGCTCAAGGCCGCGGGCGCGCCGAGTACGCGGTTCCGTCACGCCTTGCCCGCCCAAGGTCATCCCCCTTTCAGATGTCCATTCAAGCAGCCCCACCTTGTCCAGCGATGCGCCGTAGGTTGAGTCGGACGTGGATCCCGCCACCTGCCTATCTCGGCCGAAGCCCTACCGCCGCCCCCTAAAACTACAAATTGGGTACGCGGAAAACATCGACGACTAGGACAAAGCGCACAACACATAACGACGAGGAGAATGTCATGGATTCTGAGCTTAACGGGCTCATAACCATCTTTACCGAGTTTTACTACTGGGTGACCGTGGTGATTATGTTCCTGATCCACGCAGGCCTTTGCGCCTACGAGGTCGGGGCATCCCGCCGCAAGAACATCGGTCAGACCATCACGCGACACGTGATGTCGTTGCCACTGATCACGATCACGTGGTTCCTGTTCTCGTGGTGGATGTACTTCGCATTCAACAATGGACCGTTCGTGTTCGGTCCCATCGTTTCCAACGAGTTCACGGCGGCGGCAGCGCCCTGGTCGCAGAACATGGGTCCTCACATGCAGGACCACATCAACGGCGTCTTCTGGGCGGCCTTCCTGCTGTTCTCGTGGACCGCGGGCGCCATCGTCTCCGGTGTCGCAATCGAGCGCATTCGAACCGGCGCATTCCTCGTGATCGCCGTGCTCGTCGGCTCGGTCACCTGGGTGTTCGACGCCTCCTGGGGTTGGCACCCCGAGGGTTGGATGGTCCAGCTCATGGGCTATCACGACGCCTATGCTTCGGGCGTGATCCACGCAGTCGCCGGTGGCGCCTGTTTGGCCCTGGCCATCGTGCTCGGCCCGCGCATCGGCAAGTTCAGCCGCAGCGGCGAACCGCGGGACATCCGACCGCACGACAGCTGGATGGCCTGCTTCGGCCTCTTGCTGATCTACGTCGGTTTCTGGGGCTTCTACGCGGCCTGCAACATCCCGTACCTCGACGTCGGCACCAACGGTGAGACGACGATCTCGGCAACCAACATCTACCTGATGCCCACGACCCTTTCGGCAATCACCTTCAACTTCATCATGTCGCTCACCGGCGGCCTGATGGCAGGCTACATGGTGACGCGCGGAAAGGATGCGTACTGGATGCTGTCCTGCGGCCTCGCCGGCATCATCGCGGCGTCCGCTGGTAACGATCTGTACCACCCCATCCAGGCCATGTTCATCGGCGCGCTCGTCGCGTGGGCCGCCTATCGACTGCACTTCTGGGTCGAGAACCGCTTCAAGATCGATGACCCGGTAGGTGCGGTGGCCGTCCACGGTTACTCCGGCTTCCTGGGCGTCGTCATCGCCGGCTTCATGCTCTGGGGCTACCCGGCGGCCGAGGCCACTGAGACCCAGAGCTGGATGAGCAGCGTCGGTTGGTTTGGCACCACGGTCGACGGCAACCCGGCAGTCAACCCGCTCGGCAACTTCCTGGGCGCGATCATCATGTTCGGTGTGTTGGGCTTCCTGCCCACGTACGCGGTCGCCCGTGTGCTGCAGAATGCCGGTGTGCTGC
Source organism: Halofilum sp. (in: g-proteobacteria) (assembly GCA_040880995.1). Taxonomy (GTDB): domain Bacteria; phylum Pseudomonadota; class Gammaproteobacteria; order XJ16; family Halofilaceae; genus Halofilum. The sequence goes on along the minus strand of JBBEEB010000079.1, from coordinate 493 downwards.
GGGAGCCGCGCGAAGTCGAACTGGCCGGTGCCGACACCTACGATGAGGCCGACAACTATCCCTACTTCGGCGCCGAAGAGACCGAGTTCGAAGCGATCGAACGCGGCTACGCCAAATAACGAGCAATCGAGGAGGAAACAGCCATGTCTACAGGAATTGGCTCCTGGTCGAACCCGAGCGAGATCGAGGCGATCTATCCGTTCGTGGGCAGCGAGGTCCTGCTGGTCATCGCGGGGTTCGCATTCTGGATCTGGTGGCACGTCAAGCAGATGCGCGACGAGAACCGCGAACTCGACAAACAGGCCGAGTACTACCGCAAGATCGGCCTCGAGCGCGCCATGCATCATGGCGCTCGAGCGGTGATCGCGACCGAGGACGAGGTCAAAGCGAACCCCGCCAAGGTCACCGCGGATAGTAGCCAAGCCGCAGCGGGCGACGGACCGGGCGTAACCCCGGCCCCGAGCACCTGACCGAAGATCGGGCGGCGGGCCCC
>JBBEEB010000078.1:20817-22852 GCA_040880995.1 Halofilum sp. (in: g-proteobacteria) | reverse complement strand
GCGAGCTGGGTTTAGAACGTCGTGAGACAGTTCGGTCCCTATCTGCCGTGGGCGCTGGAGATTTGAGGGATGCTGCTCCTAGTACGAGAGGACCGGAGTGGACGTACCTCTGGTGTTCCGGTTGTCACGCCAGTGGCATTGCCGGGTAGCTACGTACGGTCAGGATAACCGCTGAAAGCATCTAAGCGGGAAGCCCTTCCCAAGATGAGATCTCCCTGGACCCTCGAGGTCCCTGAAGGTCCGTCGAAGACTACGACGTTGATAGGCCGGGTGTGGAAGTGCAGTAATGCATGGAGCTAACCGGTACTAATTGACCGTGAGGCTTGACCATATAACGCCCAAACAGTTGGGCGGCGACGCGCAACGCATCGCGTCTATGCAAGACTTGAATCCTGAATGTTGTTCCGTCGGTTCGCCGGCGGAACCACCGGTCTGCCTGGTGGCAATAGCGAGCGGGAACCACCCGATTCCATTCCGAACTCGGAAGTGAAACTGCTCAGCGCCGATGGTAGTGTGGGGTCTCCCCATGCGAGAGTAGGTCACCGCCAGGCATCTAACGTAAGCCCCGTGCGCATATGCGCTCGGGGCTTTTTTTTGTTTGGGGTGTGGACTGTGGCGCCTCAGAATTGCCACGTTACCTGAGCGGTGGCGAGGTCGCGCTCGTATTCGTAGGCTTCGATATTGCTGTGACGAAGTTGCCTTTCGATTCTAAGTGCGACTTGCCAACCACCGCGCGCGGTTAGACGGGCCTCGCCGGCCAGGTATCGCACGCGTTCTCTTCGCCGACTCTCATGGTGCTCAACAGTGTTTCGGTCGTCATAGCGGTACCGGCGCACTCCGGCCTCGATACCACCACGTAGAGATCCCGCGAGATCGCGCCAATAGCTCCCGAACAGATCATTGCGTCGATAGCTATAGCTGTAAGATAGGCCGTCCTCCCCCCAGTCCGCGCGATCCACGGTTACGAGCCGATGACCTACGTGCCAGCGGCCGCCGAGTCCGGGCTGATACCAGATGGTTTCGATGGACCCGCGGTGGCCATCCAGATAGTCGAATCCGGCTGCTCCCCGTAGACCCTCGAGCCCGAGGCCCAAGGTCAAGTGACCTGAACCGATATCGCGCCCGACCTGGCTTTCCCATATCACTGCGTTCTCAAAGCTATCACCGCCGAAGCGCGTGTGGCGCAGCGTCATGCGGTGGCTCATCCAGTACGCGGAGCTGGTTCTAGGCCACCAGCTGATGGTGCCGTGGAAAGCGGAAAAGCTGAAATCACCTTCGTTGGCATAGCGTTCCTGATAAGCGCCAGCGGATATCTGCCACTGTTCGGAAATCGGGTAGCGGGCGAATAGGTCAGTGAGCAGAAACGGGTCGGATACGCGGCTATAGCGCGTGTCGTCGGAGGGCGCGAGGGCGATGTTGCTGTCGTAACCAAGTCCGATGGTCAACGAGCCCGATACGGAGTGGTCGGGCTCGGGTTCTTTCAGTTGTGCCAGGGCACGTCGGCGTACCGCGTCGGTTTGTGCTCGGTCGGCCGCGAGCCGAAACCATTCCTGTGCTTGCTGCTGCTCGCCGCGTTCGCGTGCGATCCGTCCGAGATTGTAGGCGGCCGGCCCCGCCAATTCCGTCGATGAGGCCGCGATTCGCAGCGCCTCGGCCGCTTGCTCCAACTGACCGAGGCGGTAGAGCGCGACGCCAAGATTGAAGTGGAGTGCCGGCGTGTCTAGCCCGGCCGCCCGCGCGGCGCGGAAATGGTCGATCGCCTCTGCGTAGTTGCCCGCCCGGGCAGCATCGACGCCGCGAGCAAAGGGCCCTTCGACGTCGGCGCGGAGGGAGGGGGCGAACAAGCCCAGGGCGAGGACCGCAGCCGCGACAGTCGCGCGTGCCGAGGTGGTACGTGGCGCGATGTAGCGGGGCCCCTGCGCGGTATGATTCGCGCTCGGGTGGCGCGAACTTTCCGGGGTTCTAGTTCCCTCCGTTCCCCTGATTTGGGTTTCCGTTTCCCGGGTTCGGATTTCCGTTCCCGTTCCCGTTCCCG
>JBBEEB010000078.1:749-20717 GCA_040880995.1 Halofilum sp. (in: g-proteobacteria) | reverse complement strand
CCCCGGTCCGTTCCCCGGGTTCGGATTCCCGTTGCCGCTCCCGTTCCCATTCCCATGACCCATGGGGGGGCGACCACCATGCCCCGGGGGGAGATCGCGCGCCGGACGTCCCGAATCACGCGGTCCACGGGCCCGATCCCGGGCGGCCGAGCCGGGGGACCCTTGCGTTGCCGCCTGACTTGAAGGCGCGTTCCCCGATTCGTCGTCTGCGTCGGCATCGCGTTCGTTCCGGGCAGGGCTTTGGAGCGGTAGCTCAATCTCTTCCACGAACGCTTGCTCGTCGGCGTCTTCCGAGCCGACCACGGACATCATGATATCGTCCTCAGCCGCTGCGCGGTCGGCGATCGCGGGTGCGGCTGGTCCGGCCGCAAGTAGGACAAGGGCTGCCCATACATAACGATCCATGAAGCGCCTCCGTCGCGGATACTGACCCGCCGTCATCCGGTGACTGAGCCGCGAACGGCTCCCGTGTGGTTGTCCGCCTGTATCACGTCGATCGGTACCCGCAGTTCTCGGGTGCCGTCTGCATGCCGTATTCTCGCGATGATCTCATGGTCATCCGACATTGCGGTCGCGCGTACGGGCAGGGTCAGCCGGCTGCGTCCCTCCGCGAGTTCCCCGTTCCAACGGACCACTCGCTGGCCTGGATAACCCTCGAGTTCAGCGCCCGCGGGAAGCTCGATCGTGAATTCTACGTCGGAAATATGTCGCGGCGACGCCACGGCGACTTGAACCCGCTGGGTCTGCTGCGCCGGTATACGGACCGCTTCGGCGCGAATGACGTCGAGCGCGGGCGACGAACCGCCCCAGGGTAGACTTGCCACCAGCGCACCGGCCGTGAACGCCACCACAAAACCGGCGGCCGCGACCCAGTGGCCAAAGCGCATCGGTGCTCTCGACGGCGCAACGGATACCTGCGGAGGAATGTCCGGAAGCGGAAGCGAGGCTAAGTTGGCGACAAGCCGGCGCATCTGGCGATCATGGCGAGCACAGGCGGGGCATCGAGCCTGTTCGCTTGCGCAACGCGCGGCCGCGGCGTCATCGAGCTGGCCCGCGTGCCAAGCGGACCATAGCGCGCGAAATTCCTGACAGGAATCGTTCATTGTTATTTTATTCTCCTCGCAGTCCCTCATCCTACGATGCGCGTGGCCACATGCCGCCGTCGAGTTCGACGATCTCTCGGCGCATCCCTCCTCGCGCACGATGCAAACGCGATTTCAAGGTCCCCTCGGGTACCTCCATGGCGGTGGCGATCTCCGGCAGGCTGTAGCCCTCGACATCATGCATGAGCAAGACATGACGATGTTCTGGCGGGAGCCGGTCGAGGGCCTGCTGCAGGCGCTCCGCCGTGAGCCCGCGTTCGAACACCGCATCAGGCGTTTCAATATCCGTACCAATTGCGTCGACATCGTCGCCTATGGCCGGGTGTCGCGGATCCGGCGCATCGTGCCGCCATCGCTCTCCGTAGCGGCGGTAGAGTACCCCCAGCAGCCACGGCCGTAGGTTGTCGACCTTTCCCAGCGTTCGCCGGCGCGCGTACAGCTGCGTCAGCACATCCTGCACTAAGTCCTCGGCGTCCGGCTGGTTGCCCGTCAGCCGAACCGCCATGCGGGAGAGCGCGTCGACGTGGGGCGCGATGGCGCGCTCGAACTCCGTCGTTCCGCGCAGCTTGTTCAGCCAAGCGGTCACAATCGTACCTCGTCCGCGTCAGGGTGCCTCGTTGGCGCGCCGCGTGCCGTACGCGCCGTGCTAGAGCGGCCCGCATGCGCGCGCAGCATTGCAGACGCCCGGGACCCCGGGCTTACGCGAGCCTGCTTATGTAGCACGAGCGGTCGGCTCGACCCGTTCCATCCCGCCGGCGTCATTTTCATTCCGGGGCGCGCCAGTATTCCAGCACACGGCGCACGTAATCCTGCGTTTCGGGGTACGGGGGGATGCCGTCGTGACGCGCGACGGCTCCCGGCCCGGCGTTGTAGGCCGCCAGTGCCAGCTCCGGATCCTCGTATCGTGATTGCAGGCTGGCGAAGTACTCGATTCCACCCCGGAGGTTCTCCAACACGTCGAACGGGTGGCTCACCTCCAGCGCCCGCGCCGTCGCCGGCATGAGCTGCATGAGGCCTTGGGCGCCGACGCGCGATACCGCCTGGGGATCGAAGCAGGATTCCACGCGCACCATGGCCCGAACCAGGGCTTCGTCCACGCTGAAGCGCACGGCGTAGCGACGTAGCGGCGTGGCGATGCGATTGGCCCGCTCCTGGATCTTTGTCGCGGTGATGTTGCAGGAACTGGAGGCCGGAGGGCGGCCCCGATAGCCCAGGAACTCGTAGCGGTCGATGGTCTCGCCGCTGGGCCGCTGGTCGGTGAACCACACCGTACCGTCGTCCTCGCGATACTTGTAGGTGACACCGCTCGCGGCTGCGTGCGCACAGGCGAGTGCGGCGGTGATGGCCCCGAGGAGAACGAAACCGGGCGGGGTTCTCATAAGGTGTCGTGCTGTTCCGGCTCGGACCACTCGACGGCAAAAGCCCAGGGGTCTGGCCGCTCGGGCGGCCTGGCCGAATCGCGCTCGGTGCCAATGTAGATGAAGGCGACCAGCCGGTCGTCGAACTCGAGGCCCAGGGCCTCGGCGACCTGCGCATCGTACGTGTTGGCGCCGGTCAGCCAGATCGCTCCGTAGCCAAGCGCGCGCGCCGCCAGTTGAATCTGCTGGACGGCCGCCCCGGCGGAAAGCAGCTGTTCGGATTCGGGAATCTTGGGGTGGTCCGGGTCGCAGTGAGCGGCCACTGCGATGATCATGGGCGCGCGCAGCGGCTTGGCCGCCGCGTCCTCGAGGGCTTGGGCGTCCGTGCTCGGGGCACGTGCACGGGTGGCGTCGGCGAACACCTTGCCCAGGCGGCGACGTGCCTCCCCGCGAATGATGCGGAAGCGCCAGGGCCGCAGGCCCCCGTGATCCGGGGCAGCGACCGCGCTGCACAGAATCTGGGCAAGCTCGGAATCGCTGGGCGCAGGGTCATCGAGTTGGTTGGCCGGGGTCGAATAGCGCCCGGTCAACAGACTGATAGGGTCCATCGATGCCCTCCCTCGTGCCAGCCTCGCGGACGGCGCGCGTTGCCACCGGCTGGGGCGATTGTACCAGCGCGACGCGACGCGGCGGTGGAGCCTACCGGGCTCTGCGGGTATGGTACGGCCCTCCCGACCCGGTCCCGCGAGTGACGGAACTGCCGCCAGTCATGCGCTACTTCCTGTCCCCAAAGAATGCCACAGCCCATCTATTCGGGGTCGTCCTCGAGATCGACGTGCCGGACCCGGCAGGCCAGCGTCTGGAACTCCCGGCCTGGATCCCCGGCAGCTACATGATCCGGGACTTCGCGCGGCACGTGATCACCGTGCAAGCGAGCGGCGCTGAGGGTGAAGTGACAATCGAGAAAATCGATAAGCAGACCTGGCGCTGCGCGCCTGCGCGAGGGCCGTTGCGGGTTAGCTACGAGGTCTACGCCTGGGATGCTTCGGTCCGCGCGGCGGCGCTCGACGCCGATGGCGGGTTCTGCAATGGCACCAGCGTGTTCATGCGGCCGCACAACCAGGTGGACGGTCCGTATGAGGTGTTCCTCGAACGCGCTACCTGCCCGAGCGACTGGCGTGCGATGACTTCAATGCCGGCGGTGGCTGTCGATCAGAGTGGCTTCGGCCGGTACCGTGCCGCCAATTACGATGAGCTCATCGACCACCCAGTTCGCTTCGGCGAATGCACCATCTTCCATTTCACCGCCGCCGGCGTGCCCCACTGGGTTGTCCTCCCTGGTGCTCCGCGGGTCAACGGCGAGCGCCTGTGCAAGGATCTTGCGACTGTCTGCCAACACCACACGAGCCTGTTCGGTGAACTGCCGACCGAGCAGTACGTCTTCTTCATGCATCCGGTCTCGCAGGGGTACGGCGGCCTCGAGCACCGTGCCTCGACCGTGCTCGACGTAGCCCGCTCGAGTCTTCCGCTGCCGGGCGATTCGCCGGAGCGAGAGTCTTATCAGGAGCTGCTCGGCTTGTGCAGCCACGAGTACTTCCACCTGTGGAACGTCAAGCGCATTCGCCCGGCGGTCTTCACGGATCCGGACCTGTCGCGCGAGGTCCACACCACACTGCTCTGGGCCTTCGAGGGGATCACCTCGTACTACGATGACCTGGCGCTCTGTCGTTCCGGTTTGCTCCCACCGGATGACTGGCTGCGGCGCCTGGCCCGCACCATCACGCGGGTACATCGAGGCACGGGCCGACTGCGCCAGACGCTGGCCGAGTCGAGCTTCGATGCCTGGACCCGCTTCTACAAGGCCGACGAGAACGCACCGAACGCGATCGTCAGCTACTACGCCAAGGGCGCACTGGCCGCGCTGGCTCTGGATCTCACTCTGCGTTTGGGTACCCAGGGCGCCTGCAGCCTCGACGACATCATGCGGGCGTTGTGGCAGCGCTATGGGCGCACGGGCGAGGGCGTGCCCGAGGACGGGATCGAGCGCCTCGTGACCGAACTCAGCGGTCTGGATCTGGAGCCGTTCTTCGAGACCGCGCTGCGCTCGACCCGCGACCTCGATCTGTCCGAATTGCTCCGCTCGTTCGGTATCGATCTGACGTGGCACCCCCCCGAGCCCAACGGCGAGTACTCGCCGCACCTCGGTGCGATGTTCCGCGAGGACGGGAGATTCGCGCGCTTGCAGCAGGTATTCGACGGACGTGCGGCGCAGCGCGCGGGCCTGGCGTCCGGCGATCTGCTCCTCGCCATCGATGAGACCCATCTGCCCGCGGCGACGCTCGGCGCTTGGCTCAAGCGTCTGCCGACGACTCAGCCGCTTACCGCACACGTCCTGCGCGGCGATCGTCTGCGCGTGCTCTCGGTTACCCTGGACGAAGCGCCGGAGGAAGAATGCCAATTGCGGTGGAGCTCCGTGCCGGTGCCCGGCGCTCAGGCTCGACGCAGGGATTGGCTCGGGGAGATCGTGTGAGCGCGGCGCAGGATTACATCCTCCAGCGTCTGGCGGCCGGCGAGGCCTGTTCGGGCGAAGGCCTGGCGGCCGAGTGCGGCATGACGCGGGCGGCCGTGGCCAAACATGTGCGGCGGTTGCGTGCGGCGGGGTGGCCGATCGAAGCACGCCGCGGGGTCGGCTACCGCCTTACCTCCGGCCTGGCGCCACTGACTCGCGAGGCAATCGAGGCGGAGCTGAGCCCGGTCGCGCCGCGCATCGACGCGCTGGAAGTCCTAAGCCAGGTCGACTCGACCAATACCCGCCTGGCCGATGTACCACTCGCGGGCGACGGTCGCGTCCGACTGTGCATCGCGGAGCATCAAACGGCCGGGCGCGGTCGGCGCGGGCGAACCTGGCACGCCAGCGCCGGCGGAAGCATCACCTTCTCATTGGCGCGGCGCTTCGATCAGCCGCCCTCGGGACTGTTGGGCCTGGCGCTTGTCGCAGGCGTGGCGGCCGCTACCGCGCTCGCGGCCAATGGCGTCGCCGGCCTGGCACTCAAGTGGCCCAACGATATTCAGATCGGCGATGCCAAGTTGGGCGGCATCCTGGTCGAGCTTGCCGGAGAATCCAGCGGCCCGACCCGGGCCGTGGTCGGCTTGGGCATCAACTTCGACCTGACCGGTGTGGGGACGGCCGATGCGCCCAACGCCGCGGATATCCGCCGCACGGTGGCGCAACCCGTGGAGCGCAGCCAGCTCGCGGGCGCATTAATGGCGACGCTGATCTCGGCGTTCGATCAGTTCGAGCAAGCGGGACTCACGCCCTTCCTGGCGCAATGGCGCGAGCTGGACGTGCTGCAGGGCCGCGAAGTGCGACTGGATGCGCCGGGTGGGGCGATCGCCGGCGTGGCCCAGGGAATTGACGAGGATGGCGCCTTACGGCTCGGCACCGCTTCTGGCACGCGCCGCTTCCTCTCCGGGGACGTCAGCGTGCGTGCCGCGTCATGAAACTGCTGGTGGACCTGGGCAATACGCGCCCGAAATGGGCCTGCCAGCACGAGGACGGCTCGCTGGAAGGGCCCTACGGCATGTGCGGGGCAGTGGCGGCCGAGTTCGAGGCGGCTTGGGCGCGGCTCGCGCCGCAGGAAGCCATTTACTGTAGCGTCGCGAGCGCGGACGTGACACGCGCACTGCGTGCCTGGATCGAGGCGCGCTGGCCGTTAGAGGTGTGGGAGGTCCGCGCCCAGGCGCGCGCGGGCGAGGTGCGCAATGCCTATCGCGATCCTGCGGCGCTCGGTGACGACCGCTGGGCCAACCTCCTCGGCGCGCGGGCGCTGCTGGGCGAACTCGATGCGATCATCGTCGACGCCGGGACTGCGGTCACGGTGGACGGTCTACGCGCCGACGGCAGGCACGTTGGCGGGGCAATCTACGCAGGTCTGGCCGCCGCGCGTGCGGGCCTGGCGCACGCAGCTCCTGCGCTACCCGACCCCGAGGCCGCGTCCACGACCGCATTGCCGGCGCGCGATAGCACGACCGCGGTGGCTGGCGGCACCTGGGCGGCCCAGGTCGGCGCCTGCGAGCACGTCGCGCGCGAGGTGGCCGCGAAGTTGAATGATCCGGTGTATCTACTGACCGGCGGCAATGCCGAGGCCCTTGCGGCGCGCCTGGGTTCCCGATGGAGACATGATCCGCTGCTGACCATGCGCGGGCTGGTCGCAGCGCGGGAGAGCCAATGCGCTGGGTAGCCTTGTTGTTGGTGCTGGCGAACATCGCGCTCGCCGGCTGGCAGTATGCGGGCACCCCGGGGTGGTCGCCCGCGGGGGCAGGCCCGCCACCGGACATCGGCACGCTGCGCCTGCTCGATGCCGCGCCGGCGAGCCGCGTCGGGGGTGGTGCCGGGGGCGGATGTTTCACCATCGGGCCGTTCAGCGATCCGGCCAACGCAGAAGCCGCGCGCACGCGTCTGGCGCAGGCGGGGCTGTCGTCGCGTCAGCGAAGCACCTCCGAGGAGGAGGCCACGGGATATCAGGTCCTGCTGCCGCCGCTGCCGTCCGCCGAGGAAGCTTTGGCGACTGCACGCGAGCTGGCGCGCGAGGGCATTGAGGATTACTACATCATCGTCTCCGATCCCGAGCTGCGTAACGCGGTGTCCGTGGGGGTGTTCCAGGACAAGGCCTTTGCCGAGCGCCACAGGGCTGAACTGTCCCGGCTGGGCTTCGAGGCCGAGATCCGGGTACGCAGCCGAAGCCGCACCCGCTATTGGCACGACTTCCGCGATCCCGAGGACCAGGTTACGGGTGAGTTCGTCGAGGCCCTGGCTGCCGAGCAACCCCTGCAGCGCCTGGAGCGCGCCTGCGGGGAGGAATTCGCCGGCGGCTGAGGGGCGCGTGTACACAGCGAGACCGCGATTGCTCCGGTCGTGTGCGGTCCATACAATCGCCCATGGTGGTGACTTGTCGCCATCCCACGCGCTGGCGTAGCTCAGTTGGTAGAGCGGCTGATTTGTAATCAGCAGGTCGCAGGTTCGACCCCTGTCGCCAGCTCCAGACTTGCGATCATCGTTCGCTCGGCGACCCCGCGAATGGGGGACGCCGAAGAACGGATGACCTCGACCCGCATGGCTGCTTGCAGCCGAGCGGTGTATCTCGCCTGGCGGGGACGGCCCCGCCCCTCCCGGTGCCGCGTGGGGACGACCCCGCTTCTGGCAGGTCAACTCATGGCTTGGTTTATTCTCCTGATCGCGGCGGCGTTCGAGATCGTCGGCGCGGTGGGCCTCAAGTATACGGATGGGCTCACGCGCGCTTGGCCCACTGCGGGCGCCCTCACTTCGATGACCCTCGGTGTCATCCTCCTGGGCGTGGCCATGAAGTACCTCCCAGTCGGAACGGCCTATGCCGTGTGGACGGGCATCGGAGTGATCGGCACAGTCGTGCTTGGAATCATCCTTTTCGCTGAGCCAGCGACTCCCACCCGCCTGATCTGCCTTGGACTCATCGTGAGCGGCATCATCGGCCTCCGGCTCTTGGAGGCAAGCTAGTGTCCCTTAACGCAAGTTCGCCGTGTTATCGCCGGGCCTCGAGGCGCCTGGCGGCGTTGCGCCTCCTCGCCATAGGGCGCGCTATGACTCGTCGGCGCGCCTTGCCAGTCGCCACGATGTCTCGACGAGAAACATCGACGAACTTACGTTAAGGGACACTAGGCTCACCTCGGCCACCAGTGCGCTGCGGCCGCGTTGGCCGTCCCCGGTGTAGGTGTAACCCGATGGTCCGCGCGTCCAGCGCGCGCGGCAGCGCGCACCTCTCCGCGCAACGTGGCGCTTGCGCACCGCGCATCTGGCATGTCACCTTTGACAACGAAGAATGAATGCGTCTATCTTGATTCCATAAAGTAAAAAAGGCTGGGTCGGCCAACAGACCTTGGGAGGATTATGGAGCCTGGAACGCAAGCCCAGGCTGCCGGTCCGCCCCCCGCGGCACCGGGGAGCGATCGTGAGACCAACGGTCTCCGGTGTCGCACGTGGACGCTCCTGGCAACGCTGTTACGTAGCCCACCGGACGCCCGAGCACTCGATGCCCTAGCGGCGCTTGAGTCTGGCGGTGCCGCTCCCCTCGAAGACGCACTGACCGTCGCCTGGATCGCGTTGCGTGATGCGGCGCGAAGCGCCGATCCAGACGCGCTCGACGACGAATTCCACGATCTCTTCATCGGTATCGGCCGGGGCGAACTCGTCCCGTACGGCTCCTGGTACCGCACCGGATTTCTCATGGACCGCCCGCTGGTCAACCTGCGGCGCGACCTGCACACCCTTGGATTCCAACGCCAGACCGAAACCCACGAGCCCGAGGACAACGCCGCGGCGCTTGCCGAGGTCATGGCTATGCTCGCCGATCCGGACACGGGTCAGGACGAGCCTACGCAACAGCTTTTCTTTTACGAGCACGTCGATCCCTGGATGCCCACCCTGTTCGCCGACATGCAGTCCGCCAAGACGGCTGACTTCTATGTCGCGGTGGGACGGCTCGGGGCGGCGTTCCTCGATTTCGAGCGCGCCTGGTTGCAGGCGAGCAATTGACAAGGCCCATGATGCCGGCAGCTGCATGGCCATGGGCAACGCATCCCGCCGCGTCGATCGGTGGGGACGGATGAGGGGAGCGAGCACGATGAAGCCAGACCAGCCCGACGTGCGCGGCGATCGCCGCGTCTTCTTCCGCACCCTGGCGGGCCTTGGCCTCGCCGGAGGCGCGGGCGCGCTGCTCATGCGTGGCGGTGCCGTACAGGCCAAGGCATCGGCACCCAGCGCCGCTGCAGCCGACGAGGCCGGTTATCGCGAGACCAGCCATATCCGCAAGTACTACGACACGGCGCGCGGCTGACGCGACGCAAGCGGGGACAAAACCATGAAATTGATCCGCAAGCGCAGCAATGCCCAGTCCGAGGGGCCTGAAGCCCAGGACGGGCACATGGGGCGGCGCGAGTTCCTGCGCCGCTCAGGGATCTCCGTCGGCGGTGCGGCCGCCGCCGCCAGTCTGCCGCCGGCACTCATGCGCCGCGCTGACGCCGCGGAAGCACCGGACCTGACGCGCAAGGCCGACGTCGAAGCCGAGATCCGGCGCAGCGTCTGCACCCACTGTTCGGTGGGCTGCGGCGTGATCGCCGAAGTCCAGAACGGCGTCTGGACGGGACAGGAACCGGACTTCGACTCGCCGTTCAACCTCGGTGGCCATTGCGCCAAGGGGGCGTCGGTGCGCGAGCACGGCCACGGTGAGAAGCGCGTCAAGTATCCGATGAAGCTGGTCGACGGCAAGTGGAAGCGGCTCTCCTGGGACCAGGCGGTCGAGGAGATCGGCGACAAGCTGCTCGAGATCCGTGAGCGCTCCGGGCCCGATTCCGTCTTCTGGTGCGGCTCGTCGAAGTCCAGCAACGAGGGCTCCTATCTGCAACGCAAGTTCGCCGCCTTCTGGGGCACGAACAACTGCGATCACCAGGCGCGTATCTGCCACTCGACCACGGTCTCCGGCGTAGCCAACACCTGGGGCTACGGCGCGATGACCAACTCCTACAACGACATGCACAACTCGAAGTCGATGATCTTCATCGGCTCGAACGCCGCCGAGGCGCACCCGGTGGCGATGCAGCACATCCTGCGCGCCAAGGAGAACGGCGCGAAGATGCTCGTCGCCGATCCGCGCCTGACACGGACGGCGGTCCACGCCGACCAATACCTGCGCATCCGCCCCGGAACCGACGTCGCGTTCACCTGGGGATTGTTGTGGCACGTATTCGAGAATGGCTGGGAGGACACCGAATACATCAACAACCGTGTCTACGGCCTGGAGCAGATCCGCGAGGAAGTCGCGAACTGGACGCCCGACGTGGTCGAGGACGTCGTCGGTCTGCCGCGCGAGGAGATGTACCAGGCGGCTAAGACGCTGGCCGACAACCGCCCCGGCACCCTGGTTTGGTGCATGGGCGGTACGCAGCACCACATTGGCAACAACAACACCCGTGCCTACTGCGTGCTTCAGCTCGCGTTGGGCAATATCGGCGTCGAAGGCGGCGGGGCCAACATCTTCCGCGGCCATGACAACGTGCAGGGGGCAACCGATGTCGGTCCCAACTGCCATACGCTGCCGGGTTACTACGGCCTCGCCGAGGGCGCCTGGCAGCACTGGGCGCGCGTCTGGGAGGTGGATTACGAATGGCTGCGTGGTCGCTTCGATACCGACGAGCAGTACGATTCGGGCGGCGGCGACATGGGCTACACCATGAACATGCCGGGTATTCCGGTGTCGCGCTGGATCGACGGTATCCTCGAAGATCGGCAAAACCTCTCCCAGCGGGACAACTTCCACGCCATCTTCTTCCAGGGCCACGCGGTCAACAGCCAGACTCGCGGCCCCGAGATGAAGGAGGCCCTGGAGCAGGTCGATCTGGTGGTGGTGTCGGACCCGTATCCGACGCACTTGGCGGTCATGAGCGAGCGCCGCAACAACACCTATCTGCTGCCCACATGCACCCAGTTCGAGCAAGCAGGGTCGGCGACGGCGTCGAATCGCTCATTGCAATGGCGCGAAAAGGTCATTGACCCGCTATTCGAATCCAAGACCGATGCCGAAATCCTGTACTTGTTCGCGCAGAAGTTCGGCTTCGCGGACGACATGTTCAAGAACATTTCGATCCAGGACGACGGTATGCCGAACCCGGAGGATACGCTGCGCGAGATCAACCGGGGCACCTGGACCATCGGCTACACCGGTCAGAGCCCAGAGCGCTTGAAGCTCCACGCGCAGCACCGCAACACGTTCGACACCACCTCCTTGCGAGCCAAAGGCGGGCCGGCGGACGGCGATTACTACGGCCTGCCGTGGCCCTGCTGGGGCACGCCGGAGATGAAGCATCCGGGGACTCACGTGCTCTACAACCCCAGCCTGCCGGTGTCTCAAGGCGGACTGACGTTCCGGGCGCGCTTCGGCGTCGAGCACAACGGCACCAATATCCTGGCGGAGAACTCGTGGGGCCAGGATTCGGGGATTCGCGATGGCTATCCGGAATTCACCTTCCAAATGCTGCGCCGACTCGGCTGGCATCGCGAACTGACGGCCGAGGAAATGCGGTCGATCGCCCGTGTAGCGGGGATCGACGAGGATATTGACCCCGATAGCGTCAGCTATGCGCACGGAGCCGATGGGGCAAGTCTCGATACGGTTAATTGGAAGACCGACCTCTCCGGCGGCATTCAACGAGTGGCGATCGCCCACGAGTGCTCGCCCTTCGGCAACGCCAAGGCGCGCGCCATCGTCTGGACCTTCCCTGACCCGGTCCCGGTGCATCGCGAGCCGCTCTACACCCAGCGATTCGACCTGACACGCCAGTACCCCACGGTCGATGACGTCAAGGCGCACTACCGACTACCGACGCGTTACGCGTCGATCCAGTCCACGGACTACTCGCAGGATTATCCGCTGGCTTTCACCAGCGGCCGCCTGACCGAGTACGAAGGCGGCGGCGAGGAGAGCCGCTCCAACCCGTGGCTGGCGGAGCTGCAGCAGCAGATGTTCGTCGAGATCAATCCGGCGGACGCCAACGATCGCGGCCTGCGCGACGGCCAGTGGGTCTGGCTCGAGGGGCCAGAAGGCGGCCGAATCAAGGTCGCGGCGATGGTTACCGAGCGCGTCGGCCGCGGCGTGGTCTGGACCCCGTTCCACTTCGGTGGCTGGTTCCAGGGCGAGGATCTGGTGGACCGCTACCCCGAAGGAACAGCGCCATATATTCGAGGCGAAGCCTGCAACACCGCCACCACCTACGGCTACGACATGGTGACGCAGATGCAGGAGACCAAGTCCACGCTGTGCCAGATCTCGGCGGCGTAGAGCGGATCACGCGAGGAGAATCAAAATGGCCCGAATGAAGTTCCTGTGTGACGCCGAGCGCTGCATCGAGTGCAACGCCTGCGTGACCGCGTGCAAGAACGAAAACGAGGTGCCCTGGGGGGTGAACCGCCGCCGCGTGATCACCCTCGATGACGGCAAGCCAGGCGAAAAGTCGGTGTCGGTGGCCTGCATGCACTGCACCGACGCCCCCTGCGCCGCTGTCTGTCCGGTGGATTGCTTCTACACCACCGACGACGGCGTCGTGCTGCACGACAAGGACCTGTGCATCGGCTGCGGGTATTGCTTCTACGCTTGTCCCTTCGGTGCGCCGCAGTTCCCGGAAAATGCCGCATTCGGCGATCGCGGCAAGATGGACAAGTGCACCTTCTGCGCCGGCGGCCCGGAAGAGGACAACTCCAGCGTCGAGTACGAGAAGTACGGCGCCAACCGCGTGGCCGAAGGCAAGCTGCCGGCCTGCGCGGAAATGTGTTCGACCAAGGCCCTGCTCGCCGGCGATGGCGAAATGGTCTCCGAGATCTACCTGTCGCGGGTGATGAAACGGTCCGGGCGTCCGGACACCTGGGGCTGGGACAAGGCCTACGGCACGGGGGTGTAATGCCTGCGCACACGAAACCGCGTCGATTGATGGCTCTCGCGGCGGTGGCCGGATCGCTGGTTCTCGGCGGATGCTACGAGGATATTGGCATGACCCGCTATGAGGCCGGCGTCTACAAAGGCTCGGACGACCCGCTCAGAGCCAAGCTCGAATCCGGGGAGTTGCACGATCAACTTGCCGAGCGCTTCGAGCGCACGGCTCGGGATCGCTAGGCCAGTGGCCATGCCGTTGGCGGCATGCCGGCACCAGGACGCAAAACGCGTTAACGCATCCCCCGCCACCGTGACAGCGGGACGCGGGCGAGACCACAGATGGGGGACACTGGCATGTCCACAGTGACGGTCAGCAACGAATCACGGGCACGGCGGGCGCACAAACGCGCACTGGGCTGGAGTCTCGTGGCGATCCTCGTGGGCGCCGTGGTGGCGCCGCTCGGCGGCTACGTCTACGTCGCCCAGGCTCAGGATGAGGCGGCCTGGGAGCAAAATCCACGCAGCGAGACCTGGCGCGATGCCCGCGAAGGAGAGGGTGGCTATACCTCGGCCTCGGGGCCGTTCACGACCAACACGCTCATCGACGGAAGCGGAGAGAACTGGCGTCAGGCACGCAATGGGCCCGTCGCGGGGCTTACGCCTTGGCTGATGGCCATCGCGCTGCTGGCCATCGGCCTGTTCCACATCTTCTTCGGCCGCAATCGGCTGGAGGAAACGCCGAGCGGCAATCGCGTGAAACGCTGGGCCGGATGGGAACGGACGCTGCACTGGTTTACCGCATCGACGTTCATCGTCCTGGCGATCACCGGTTTGAGCCTGCTGTTCGGGCGCGCCGTACTCATCCCCCTGATGGGCCCCGAGGGCTTCGCCGCCTGGGCGGGAGTGGCCAAGTCCACGCACAACCTGATTGGACCGGCGTTTACGGTGGGCGTGTTGCTGATTCTCGTCAGCTGGATGAGGTACAACATTCCCAACCGTACCGACGTCGAGTGGTTCAAGAAGGGCGGGGGATTGATCGGCAAGGGCCATGCCTCGGCCGGGCGCATGAACGGCGGCGAGAAGGCGTGGTTCTGGTTCATCGCGACCGCGGGCGTGGTCGTGTGCGCGACCGGCCTGATCCTCGACTTCCCGAACTTCCAGCAGTCGCGCGGGGTGATGCAGCTCTCGAGTCTCATCCACGCCGTGGTCTCGATCGGCTGGATCGCGCTGGCCCTGGGACACGTTTATATCGGCACCCTCGGCACCGAGGGCGCGCTCGAAGGCATGACCACCGGCTACGTCAGCGAGGAATGGGCGCGCCAGCACCATGACCAGTGGCTCGACGAGGTCAAAGGCCAGGCGGGGGCAACCGAAGAAGAACCCGTACCCGGCGGGGGCCCGGCGCACGGCCCCGCCCAGCGCCAGCCGGACTAGGCGCTGCGGCAACAACAACAAGCTTCCAAGGCCGGCGGTTCACCGCCGGCCTTTTTTATCGGTGAGCAGGCGTTTGGCGCGTTAAGAAAGCATCACAGATGAACACAGATGCACACAGATAAGGTGCAGAACCACTAAATGAACACCAAATAAGCACTAGATGCTGCGCCTCGCCGGCTGTGTGTGTTCGAGCTACGCTGAAAGCGCATACCTTGGCTTTGTCTCTGGAGGCGGGTAGGACGGCTCAAGTTTCGAACTGATCTGTGTTTATCCGTGTTCATCTGTGGTGAACTCGAGCCAAACGCCGGCCGCCCGGTCCCAGCGAAGCTCTGATAAGCCCAAGGCCTCGTCGCGGCAGCATTCAGTGTTTATTTCGTGTCCATGTAGTGGTTCTTGCGGCCAAGAAAGCATCACAGATAAACACAGATGCACACAGATTAAGCTGCCCGCTAGAGCGCAGAACCACTAAATGAACACCAAATAAGCACTAGATGCTGCCGCCTCTCTGACTATGCGTGGCGGAGCTTCGCTGAAAGCGCATAGCCTGGTTTTGTCTTGGGGGCGTGTAGGGCGGGAACAAGCACAAACTGATCTGTGTTTATCCGTGTTCATCTGTGGTGAATTCCAGCCAAAACGCCCCGACTCTGTCGTCAGCGAAGCTCCGACAAGTCCGATGCCCGCTAGCGGCAGCATTCAGTGTTTATTTGGTGTCCATTTAGTGGTTCTGGTTCTTGCCAGACCCTGTTCCGCCTCACAGCACGGCGACGAAGGTGAATTCGGGCTCGGGGCGGGTGCTGGCGAAGCGGTGGAGGTCGAGGCAGAGGGTGATCAGGTCTTCTTCGAAGTCGAAGCTGTTGGCGTCGGCGAAGGTCTTGAGTTCGCCGATCTCGCGGGCGGTCAGGGCAATGCGTTCGCGGCCGTCGGGGTCGGGTACCGTGCGGCCGATGAGCATGAGCTCGGGGATGTCGCTCAGGGTGTAGTCGCCGTCGGTGAAGCGATGCACGGGCGCATCGATCCCAGGCGGATCGACGCAGTAGACCGCCTCATCCATCGCTCGTCCCCGGCAGGCCGAAGAATTGCACCAGCGTGACCTGACGCGCCCCCGAGTCCGTGCGCACGGTGAGTGAACCGGTCTCGTCGGTGTCCTCGGCCGTGCCGCTAACCCGCGAGCCGTCCGGCAGGCGTAATTCGATCGGCTGATCCAGTTGCAGGCGTCCGCGCCAACTGTCGCGCAGCGGAGCGAACTCGCCTTGATCCCAGAGATCGATCCAGGTCAGCAGATGGCGCGCGATCGATTGGAGCAGCGCGCCTGGATCCACGTCCTCCGCCCCGCCTTCGCGGCCGATGCCGGCGGCCGCGAAATCCAGCGACCGAGGCGGTGTGCCGGTATTCACGGCCCAGCCGATGACCATCCAGTCCAGCGAATCGGTCGTGCCCCCGGCTTCGAGCCAGACGCCACCCGCCTTGCCCTCGTTGAGCAACAGGTCGTTGGGCCAGCGGTAGTGCAGTTCGGTTACGGGCTCCACCTCGTCGGCGAGCGCGCGGGCGATGGCCAATACGGCCGCGACAGCCAACTCAGCGCAGGTATCCGCCGGCAGGTCCGGACGCAGGATCAGTGCGGCGTGCAACTGCTGGCCGTCGGGGGCGGGGAGCCACGGCCTTCCGAGGCGTGCGCGGGCGGACTCCGGCGCGGTGGCCCACACCAGGGTGCCCTCCGGCTCCCCGGCCCGGGCACGGCGCACGGCTTCGGCGCGCGCATCATCCGTTCTCGCCAGCTCCACGAGGGTATACGCGTTTGGGAGTTCCAGGGAGGAGTTCACAGGCGTTGGCCTCAACGATAGGGCGTCACGTCGCTATCGGCACTCATGGCCGAACGGATGCGGCAGTCCTCGCATAAATACAGGCGCTGGCGCGCGGTCTCGTCCTGGAACATCCAGTGACCGGCTAGGCGCTGTTCCATGCGTTCGATGACCTTGCGCGTGGCGAACGCCTTGTCGCAGCCGGGGCAATGATGCATCGGCTCTTCATTGAGCACTCGCTCGCCGGGCTCCAGATGCGCCGCATAGTCCATGCGCGGGACCAGGGTGATCGCGTCCTCCGGGCAGGTGGGCGCGCACAGACCGCATTGCACGCAACGATCTTCGCGGAACAGCAGGCGCGGATCAGCGCCACCGCCGATGAGCGCGCCGGGCGGGCATACCGACACGCAGGCCATGCAGAGCGTGCAGGCCTCGCCATCGACTTCGATCGCGCCGAAGGGCGCGTCCGGCGCCAGGGGCTGCGCCTGCACCGGGCCGGGCGCCGCGGCGCGCAAGTGCCGCAGGGCATGACCGTGCACCTCGCGCTTGCCGCCCAGGCCGGCAAACGTAGCCGGCTCCGCCACCAGCGGTTCGGCAGCCTGAAGGCCCAGGCCGTCCGCCGGCGTGACCGTGGCGATGCGGTCGGCCGGATAGCCCAGTCCGCCCAGGATCGCCTGGGCATGGCCGATCTGGGCCTCGGTCGCCGCGCGTTCGGCGGCCGGCGTAGCCGGCGGTATCAGTAAATACACGGCGCCGGCGCCGTAGGCGAGGGCGGCCAGCCAGACCTCAAGGCCGAGAGCCCCGACGTCTTCGACGGTCACCGGTAGCACCGATTCGGGCAGATCCCCGGCCCAGGCGGTGACCGCGGCCGCGCCGGTCTCGCCGTCGTGGAATAGCACGGTGGGACGCTTGCCCCCGCTGTCGCGATACTGGCGCAGTAAGCGCCGCAGCGCATCGACGACGGTCTCCGCCGCCGGCCAGGCGTAGGAGATGGCTCCGGAAGGGCAGACCGTCGCGCAGCTGCCGCAGCCCTGGCACAGGTAGGGGTCGACCTCGATCAGGTCGCCCGCCGAGTGAATCGCGCCGGTCGCGCAGGCCTCGATGCAGCGGCTGCAGCCGGTCTGGCCGCGCGCGCCATGTGCGCACAGTTCGCCGCGGTACTCGAAGTAGCGCGGCTTCTCGAACTCGCCGAGCAGCTCGGTCATCTCGCCGATCGCGGCATCGAGGGCCGGTTCATCGGCGGGCGCGAAGTACCCCGGCGGGAGCTTTTGCTGGGGTAGACCGACGGGGTCGTCGAGGTCGAGCACGAGGTCGAAGCCCTCACTCGCGGCGAAGCCGAACTTGGTGGCGAGATCGGTTTCGCCCTGGCGGCTCTGCACGGTGATACTGAACCCGCCGAGATGGCCGCGAGTCGCGATGCGCTGCGCGCGCAGGACACGGGCGCCGAGGGTGCCGGCGTCGGGATGTGCGATGTCGCCGCCGGTGCCGTCCGTGACCAGAACGTACATGTCGAGGGCGTCGCGCAGGCGGTCGGCGGCAGCGACCGCGGCCTCCATCGGGCCGACGACGAGTGCGCACCCGGCCGACCGGTAGGTCACGGTTTCGCCGCCCTCCGGGCCCGCGCTCAGGCTCGGAGGTAACGTGGCGAGCGCGCGCTGGCGCGCCTGTCCGTCGCCGGAGCGCGCGCTCAGCTCGGGTTGGGAGTCAGCCGAGTTCATTATTGGATTCCTCGTCGACATGTTGCGCGTCCTCCGAGCGGGGTTCAGTCGGCGCCGGTTGTTCATCCGCGCTTGCCCCTTGCTCGGACGGCGCTTCGGCCGTCTCGGCGGCCTGTGCGTCGGGTTCCTCGGCCGCCGGTGCCTCCGCGTCCTCTGCGAGGCGGGCCTGGCGTCTGGCCTGATACTTCATGTCGGCGGTGACCGTGTCGCCGAGCGATTGATAGCGCGTGAAATCCTCGTCGTAGTCGTCCAGGCCGTCGCGGATGTTGAACGAGGACATGCCGAACAGCTTGCGCAGGGCCATCCGGCGCAAGGAATCCGAAACGCGCGGCGACATGAACTGGCTGTAGTCGCTTTCGGCGTCGAGTGATTCGAGCGGCGGCATGTCCTCGTCGGTGGGCAGCTCGGTCTCCGCAGCCTCGGTGTCGGGGGGCTCCGCAGTGGCCGCATCGACTCTTTCTTCGTCGTCGCTTGGGCGGTCGCCGGAGGACGCGCCCGCGGATTCGGCCGTCGAGCCCTCGCGCGCCGCCTGCTTGCGGCGCGACCAGCGGTGCAAGAGGGACTCGTCGGTGGAGGTGGCGTCACTCTCCGGTCGGCGATTCGTCATCGCTCCACCTCGTGCGTTGGCGCTTGCGTGGTGGTTCGGGGCGATAATGCTGCATGACGAATTGCTCGAGCGCGGGCCCGAAGGCCTGCGGTAGCGGCGTCGCGAGTACCTGGTCATCCGCTTCCATGTGGGCGCCGGCCTCGTCGTAATTGGCCGTGACCAGAAAAGGCTCGAGGTCGATGTCCGTGCCGGCGCGGCAGATCACGAAAAGCGAGGGCTCGCGGCCGACGAGGTTATACCAGTAGCTCTCCGCGGCGTCGCGGAACAGCGGGATCGACAGGCCAATCCATTCGAGGTCCAGCGTCCGATCGGTCTCGTGAACGACACGGCTGACTCGTCCTGGGGGCGGGTCCGGATCAGGGAGGATGCCGGTAAGCTCCCAGCGGGGGTAGGACCAGGCGCCGCGATCGATCTCGCTACGGCGCATCAATACGCGCACGGGCCAGTGATCGAGCGCCCGTCCGCGGCCGGTCCGGCTGGTCACGAGCGCGGCTCCCCGGGTGGGGTGAGCTCGCCCTCGTCCCGGATGATGGAGAATATGGGATGCTCGTTCTCCCATCGGGCCTCCTGCCGGTGGACGCGGAACTGCTCGCGGACGCTACCTTCGGCATCCAGGCTGCGTTCGAGCGAAAGAATGGTATTCAGCGGTTGCTGGCACAGGCGCTCGGCGAAGGCAAGCTCCTGTTCGGCCTGATCGCGAGCCGCTGCAGCGTCGGGGGCGCCAAATCGCTGCTCGAAGAGGGTGCTGAGGCGTTCGAGGACGTGCGTCCGCTCGTCCGCTGTGACCTCGCCAACGGTGACCAATGTGCCCCAGCCAAAGCTGTCGATGCCGAGAAAGCCCCGCCGGAACGCGTGCAACTCGGCGCCGTCGAGGCCTCCGGGGTCGCGCTCCGCAAAGGTGAACATGAAGGCGCCAGGCAGGGCGAGCTCCCCGGCGGCGGCGGCTGGACGATAGACCTGCTGATCGGAGTCATCGAGCCGCAGGATGCGCAGTAGCTGCAATGGCTAGTCCCTCGACCGGCGGACGGTATGCCTACCGAGGATACGCCCTTGCGCGGCGGCGGTGCTACCGCTCCGCGTGCACGGGGCGAACTGACTGGGCGGCGGGCTTGTGGGGCTGGCACGCACCCGGCCTAAATCCGCGTCACGGTTGACGCTCGCGGGGGCGTGGGGCACAATCCCCTGCTTCTGTCTCGGAGGAGTTCCCGAGCGGTCAAAGGGGGCAGACTGTAAATCTGCTGGCTCAGCCTTCGGAGGTTCGAATCCTCCCTCCTCCACCAGGACAGTAGTAGGGGCACAAATCGGCTGAGGACGCTCGTCGAATCGCCGGGGTTACCCGGGGAGGATGAGAACCTCAGGTTCGACAAAATCGCCAGGAGCGATTTTGAACGCGAGCGAAGCTCGCGGCCCCGCAGGGGCGGAGGACAGGATGTCCGGAGTAATCCTCCCTCCTCCACCAGGACAGTAGTAGGGGCACAAATCGGCTGAGGACGCT
>JBBEEB010000078.1:0-649 GCA_040880995.1 Halofilum sp. (in: g-proteobacteria) | reverse complement strand
TCGCCAGGAGCGATTTTGAACGCGAGCGAAGCTCGCGGCCCCGCAGGGGCGGAGGGCAGGAGCCCGGAGCTATCCTCCCTCCTCCACCAGGACAGTAGTAGGGGCACAAATCGGCTGAGGGCGTCAAAGAATCGCCGGATTTTCCCGGGGAGGATTGAGAACCTCAGGTTCGACTTGTCGTCGGGAGCGGATTTGGACGCGAGCGAAGCTCGCCCGACCCTCCTTTATCAGCACAGTAGCAGGGCGCAAGTGGGCCGAGGTTGCTCGAAAGCATTCCGGGGCGTTTCTGGTCGGGTGGCTCCCTGCTCGTCGTGCCCGCCCCAGGCAACGGAACGCGGCGGGTGTAGTTCAATGGTAGAACCTCAGCCTTCCAAGCTGATGATGCGGGTTCGATTCCCGTCACCCGCTCCAGTATTGCAGTGGCGGCCCAGAGGGCGTCCGGTTAGAGGTTTCGGCCGATATAGCTCAGTGGTAGAGCACTCCCTTGGTAAGGGAGAGGTCACCGGTTCAAATCCGGTTATCGGCTCCAATTAGGCAAGTGTAGGTTGTAGGCCAACTCTACAGGATTTAGTCAGCGTCGGGAGAGCTGCGGGATGTCCAAGGCGAAGTTCGAGCGTACCAAGCCCCATATCAACGTCGGCACGATTGG
>JBBEEB010000077.1:0-23393 GCA_040880995.1 Halofilum sp. (in: g-proteobacteria) | reverse complement strand
CCCGTGCCAGTGCCACCCGTGCCAGTGCCACCCGTGCCCGAACCACCCGTGCCCGAACCACCCGCGCCCGAACCACCGGTGGCAGGGTCTGCGGTATCCGGGGCTGCCCCACCGGGGTCCGCTGAGCCGGCGCCTGCTGCATTGGCGGCACCGCTACCGCCGGCTAGCGCGAGGGCAAAGATCAGCGCCGTTGGCTTGCTTACCTTCATCATCGTCGGACTCCATGCGTTTCGGAAGATCTGTCGCAGCTATGCGTGCCGCAGCGACAGGTATGACGATGGACCATTGCGTATGTACAACCGCTAAATCGGCCGTTACGAGAAGGTCATTAACTCATAGGTCTGCGGCGGCAACGCTCGCGTTACGGCACGACATCGATCGGTCGCCGTGCGGTGATCTCTACGCACCCTCCGCGTCTAGTGGCTGGTACAAATGGTTCAGTGGCAGCACGGTAGTGGAGCGACGGGCGGCGGATCGGCTCAGCGATGGCAATGGACATGCACTTGGGAGTTCGCCGGCGATGTGGATGGCGTGGTTCGATTCGGATGGGAGCAAGGTCAAGATCGTCGAGCATGAACGCGCCGACGAGTGACCGGGAGAACCGTAGGTTGGGCTACCCTGGAAAGGTCGTCGATTGCCGGGCTGAAGAGACTGTGAATATATTCGTGCGCCTGCTGCGAAAGCGCCGCAGCGGGCGCTTCGGGCGATCGTTCTCGTCACATAATCCCCACTATGCTCCTCGAACGATCACCCGAATCGCCTCGCCGTACCACTTTCTCGCGACGCCGCAGAATACTCACAGTCCCTGAAGCCCGACCTACAGTGGGCGTTTCACGGGTCTGCGTCAGTAGATCGAAGCTCCCTGCCCCTTCAATGTTAGCGGCCGGGGCCGCCGCCTGAGCCACCGCGTCCGCCACGGCTACCCGCGCCGCCATCTCCGCCGCCGCGCGAGTTGCTGTTGCGGGCGCCGGTAGCGCGGGAACCGTGGCCCACGCCGTTGTTGTTCACCGCTTCGCGCGCGGTCGACAGGCCGTGATCGGCTGCGTCCGGCGCGTTCTCCTCGGCCCGATCCAGCGCCGCGTTCGCGGCCTCGCGATCGGTGTGGCTCGAGGCGCCCACGACGCGATCGCTCGCGGATGCCGTGCCCGAGACGGCGAACGCGAGGCCCGCGGCGGCCAGCGTGGCAATGGACTTCTTCATGATGTCGCTCCTTCTTGGATAAAGCCTTCACGGATCGTGACCCGCTACAGGTTCATCATGGGGGCGGAATCGCCAGCACCCAATCTACGCGTTCACAAAACGCTACCCACTCATCGGGGGGACGACCTCGTTCATCGTAGGCCCCTGTTCGTAGCCCCCTGTCGCGTGGTTTTCAGGAGCCAATCCGGAACGCTTTTCGCCCCGGTCGCGCCTACAATAGAGCCGTGGAAACAGGGTCGGGCGCTGTGCGGTCGAATCATGGATTCCCCGCGCGCCGGACTCGGGGCGGAGGGATGCATGGACGAGGATCTGGATCGAATGAGCCGCGAGACTCTGCTCGCCGAAGTGCGCAGACTGCGCCACGGCATACGGGCACACCGCGACTGCAGCGGGCACGACCTATGCTGGCACCACCCGGATCTATGGGCATTGCTGCCCGAGCAGACGGAACCGGTGCCGGTCGTCCCCGAGTGGCCCGAATTCATGCGGGGCTGCATCCGCTACCGGCAGTCGCTGGATCGGCAGGCGCCACAAGCGCCAAGAACGAATGAACCCTACGAAGAGTGAAGCCAGTCCGGCTCGCCGCGCACCTATCTGGCTTACCCTACCGCTCAGGTGCTGGTGAAATCCCCGCCGTTCGGATGGAGGATCTGACCGGTCATGTACGAGGCGTCGGGCGAGGCCAGGAATACATAGCACGGGGCAACCTCGGCCGGTTGGCCGACGCGCGACATGGGCGGCTTCTCGCCGAACATCTCGACCGCCTCTTCCGGGAACGTGGCCGGGATCAGCGGCGTCCAGATCGGGCCCGGCGCGACGCCGGTCACGCGGATGCCGCGGTCGGTCAGGGCGTTCGCCAGTGAGCGCGTAAGCGAGACGATCGCCCCCTTGGTCGCCGAGTAGTCGATCAAGCGTCCGCTGCCCCGATAGGCATTGACCGAGGTGGTGTTGATGATCGCGCCATTGGCCGCGTCGAGATGCGGTAGCGCGGCGTCGATCATGTAGAACATCGAGAACACGTTGGTGCGAAACGTCTGCCGCATCTGTTCGCCCGTGAGTTCGTCCACGCGATCGAGCACGTGTTGCTCGGCCGCGTTGTTCACCAGGATATCCAGGCCTCCGAGCGTCGACACAGCCTGCTCGACGCTCTGGCGGCAGAAGTCCTCGTCCCCGACGTCGCCGGCCATGCGCAGGCAGGCGCGCCCTTCGGCGCGCACCATGTGCTCGGTCTCCTCGGCGTCGTCGTGCTCCTCCAGGTAGGAGAAGGCGACATCGGCGCCCTCGCGCGCGAAATGCACGGCGACGCTGCGACCGATGCCGCTGTCACCGCCGGTGATCAGCGCCCGCTTGCCTTCCAGGCGCCCACTGCCGCGATAGCCCGCGCGCATGACCACCGGCCGCGGGTCCATCTCGTGTTCGCGTCCGGGCTGGCGCGCCTGGTGCTGTGGCCCCTTGCGCTCGTGCTCGCGCTCAAAGTCGTCCGTGTTCATGGCAGCTCTCCGTTACAAGTATTGCTGCAGCCAACGGTGCATCTGCTTGCGATCGCGGATGCCCGACATGCGTTCGGTATCGACTTTCGTGGGGCGCACGCGTTGCTCGCCCTTGTCCGACCGCGAGAATTCGAAGCATCGGCGCGCGCCGATGGGCTGATTCTCCGGCCCGAAGGTGGCGATGACCGTCAACTCCAGCGAATAGCGATCGGCCTGTTCCTCGCGCGACTCTTCCCCGCTCGTCCCGTGCTCTTTCAGCACGGCGTCGATCACTTCGCCGAAGGTGCCGATATCGAGATAGTTGCCCGCCTGGAGCGGTCCCTGGACGGTCTGCGCCTGGATACCCGACACGCCCGCCTGACCCTCGGCGTTCTCGCCGCGCGCGCGCACCTTGAGGTTGGTGATATCCCGGCTGATGCGGTCTTCGCTGTTGTACAGCGCCGCGACCACCACCTGCACGAACACCGCTTCGCTGCTCATGTTGGCGATCAGGCAGTACGACTTGAGCCCACGGCCTACGCCCTGATCGACGATGATCTTGGGGCGGCGGCTCCGGCGGTAGCTGTTGAGCAAGAGCTGCGCGTAGAAGAGCCAAACGGCAAGCATGCCGGCGTTGATCAGCACGCTCAGCGCGGCACTGTTGTTCGAAATCCACTGCATGCGAGTCCATTCGCGGCAAGTAATGCTCAACTGTCGTTGATTCGCTGCCCGCGGGCGCGTGGTTGCGTGCCTGTTCGCCCCTCGGGCGAGCCCCTACGCCCGCGCGTTGGACCGCGTTGACAGACCTCGGGGGGACTTCCATAAGAACGGACAGCCTCTTGCAAGGACGCGGCGACCGACGCGCCCGCCCGAACCCCAGGTCGGCAAGGATGCCGCAGGTCTTCCAACCGCGGGCGAATCCGCTCGTCGCCGTCGTGCTGGTCTCGCTCGCGCTGATCCTGTTGGCGATCGCGGGCCTGATGATGGCCTTCGGCTCGTCCCCCTACGCCACCGGCGCGGGCCGGGTGCCGGCGCAACCGGTGCCGTTCAGTCACGAGCACCACGCCGGCGGGCTGGGCGTCGACTGCCGCTACTGCCACGACAGCGTCGGCGAGTCCTCATTCGCCGGCGTGCCCTCGACCGACACCTGCATGACCTGCCATAGCCAGATCTGGACGAATGCCCAGATGCTCGAGCCGGTGCGCCAGAGTCTGGTGACCGGCGACCCGATCGAGTGGGTGCGGGTGCATGACCTGCCCGACTTCGTTTACTTCAATCACGCCGCACACGTGAATAGCGGTGTCGGCTGCGAGTCCTGTCACGGCCGCGTCGACCAGATGCCACTAATGCGCCAGGACAAACCCCTAACCATGCAATGGTGCCTGGACTGCCACCGCGACCCCGCCGGCGCGCTGCGCCCACCCGGCGCCGTTACCGAGATGGGCTACGAGCCCGGCGAGGACGACTGGACTGGGACAGCGCTGTTGCAGCACTACGGCATCGAACGGGACCACCTGCTCGAATGCACGATATGTCATCGCTAAACGGTCACGCGCGCGTGGATCTGGCGCGCATCCGCGAGTCCCTCGCATCGACCAGCGGCGCGCGCTACTGGCGCAGCCTGGAGGAGCTCGCGCAAACGGAGGAGTTCGGGGCCTTTTTGGCCGACGAGTTCCCGGCCATCGCGCGGCTGTGGGAGAGACCGGTCAGCCGCCGCACCACGCTCAAGCTGATGGCGGCGAGCATGGCGCTGGCCGGGCTGACCGCCTGCGGCCGCCAGCCGACCGAGCACATCGTCCCCTACACCTACATGCCGGAACACGTGGTGCCCGGACGGCCGCGTTTCTATGCCACCTCGGCGCTGATCGGCGGCTACGCGCACGGCGTGCTGGCCGAGTCGCACGAGGGCCGGCCGACCAAGCTGGAGGGCAATCCGGATCATCCGGCCACGCTCGGGGCCCTCGACGCGCGCGCCCAGGCCTCGGTGCTGTCGCTGTATGACCCCGACCGCTCCAGCGGCATCCGCGAACGCGGTGACCCATCCGGCATTGGCAGCCTGCTGACCGAGTTGGGCGAGCGCCGCCGCGCCTGGAACGCCGACGGCGGCGCCGGGCTCGCCATCCTCACCGGCACCGTGACCTCGCCGAGTGAAACCGCGGCGATCGGGCACCTGCTCGAACGCTGGCCGCAGGCCCGCTGGTACACCCATGAGCCGGTCGACCGCGACGGCGTGCACGCCGGCACGCGGTTGCTGCACGGCCGGCCGCTGGAGCCGGTGTACCACTTCGACCGTGCCGCGGTGGTGCTCTCGCTCGATGCCGATTTCCTGCAATCGCAGCCGGGCTTTCTGCGCCATGCGCGCGATTTCGCCGCGCGCCGTCGGCCGCGCGACCGGGAGGGCGATCTGGCGCGGCTGTACGCGGTGGAATCCACGCCCAGCATCACCGGCGCCTATGCCGACCACTGCCGACGCCTGGCGCACCCGCGCATCGAGGCCTGCGCGCGCCAGCTCGCGCGGGCGTTCAACCTGGGCGTGACCGCACCGCTCGAAAACGCCGCGCGCCCCGCCTGGATGACCTCGCTGGCGGCCGATCTGCGCCAGCACGGCGCACAAGCGGTGCTGGTCCCCGGCGACCAGCAGCCGGCGGCGGTCCACGCCATCGCCCATGCGATCAATCACGCGCTCGGCTGCGTCGGCCGCACGGTGGAGTTCATCGAGCCCGTATCCGGCAACATTGCTTCCAGCGCAGAGGAAGCGGACGCGGGCTCGTTGGCCACGCTCACTCGCCGCATGCATGGCGGCGAAGTGGACAGCCTGATCGTGCTCGAGTCCAACCCGGTGTACACGGCGCCCGCCGATCTGGCGTTTGCGGAGGCCTACCGACAGGTGCCCTGGCGCCTGCACTGGGGCCTGTACCAGGACGAGACCGCGGAGCTGTCTCACTGGCACGTGCCGGCGGCGCATGCACTGGAGAGCTGGGCCGACGCGCGCGCACACGACGGCACGGCCGGGCTGGTCCAGCCGCTCATCGAGCCCTTGCAGGGCGGACGCACGGCCTTGCAGATGCTCTCGGCGATCGAGACCAGCGCCGAGGCCAATGCCCGCGAGCTGTTGCGCCAGCACTGGCGCCAGCGCCGGGGCGGGCTGGACGATTTCGAGGCCTTCTGGCGCCGGGCGCTGCACGACGGCGTGGTGCCGGATTCGGCCGCGACCCCGGTGCGGACACGCCCGCGCGCGGACTGGCTCGCGGATCTGCCGGCGCCGGCCGCGGCGCCGAGCGAACTGCTGCTGCAGTTTCGCCCGGACCCGGCGCTGTGGGACGGAGCAGACGCCAATAATGGTTGGCTGCAGGAGCTGCCCCAGCCGCTGACCAAGATCACCTGGGACAACGCGGCGCTGGTCAGCCCCGCGCTGGCCGAGGCACGCGGCCTCGATACCGGCGACGAGATCGAGCTGGCCGTGGACGACCGACGGGTCCGCTTCCCCGTCTACGTGTTGCCCGGTCAGCCGCGCGATGCCGTCACCGTGCATCTCGGTCATGGCCGCGAACGCGCCGGCCGCATCGGTAACGGCGTGGGGCGCAACGCCTATGCGCTGCGTTCGAGCGAGCGGCCCTGGTCGGCACCCGTGTCGCTCACGGCCACGGGGGACCAGCACGAACTGGCGACCACGCAGAGCCATCACTCGATCGAGGGCCGCCACATGATCCGCGCGGCGGATTTGGCGACCTATCGCGAACAGCCCGACTTCGCCCATCACGTCGGCGAACACGTACCGGCGCCCGAGGAGTCGCTCTATCCCGAACCATGGCCGGCCGAGCGCGAACCGCGTCACGCCTGGAGCATGGTCATCGACCTGTCCGCCTGCATCGGCTGCAACGCCTGTGTCACCGCCTGCCAGGCCGAGAACAACATCCCCGTGGTCGGTGCCGATGAGGTCCGGCGGGGGCGCGAGATGCACTGGATCCGCATCGACCGGTATTTCGAGGGCGCGCTCGACGGACCCAACATGGTGTTCCAGCCAGTCACCTGCATGCATTGCGAGAACGCGCCCTGCGAGTACGTCTGTCCGGTCGAGGCCACGCAACACAGCGCCGACGGCCTCAACGAGATGATCTACAACCGCTGCATCGGCACGCGCTACTGCTCGCAGAACTGCCCGTACAAGGTGCGGGTGTTCAACTGGTTCGACTACACCTCCGAGCAGGCCAAGTTCCCGGCGCCGCGGCCGTTGAACAACCCCGACGTGACCGTGCGCGCGCAGGGCGTGATGGAGAAATGCACTTACTGCGTGCAGCGCATCCGCAGCGTGCAGCAGCGCGCCGGGGTCGAGGACCGGGCGGTGGCCGACGGCGAGCTGCAGACCGCGTGCCAGCAGGCCTGCCCCACGCAGGCCATCGTCTTCGGCGACCGCATGAACCCCGCGAGCCAGGTGAGCCGGCTGAGCGAGCATCCGCTGAACTACGCCATGCTCGCCGAGCTCAACACGCGGCCGCGCACCACCTATCTGGCGGCCGTGCGCAATCCCAACCCCGCGCTCGGCGAGGAGGAGGGTTGATGTGGCCGATCCTCCGCTGATTCCGGCCAACCTGACCCATGCGGGCCTGACCCAACGGCTCGCCGGGCTGGTGATCGAGGACCGCTCGCCCCGTTCCTGGCTGATGGCGTTGGCGATCGCGACCGTGCTGACGCTGATCTTCCTCGCGTCGGTCTGGGTGCTGTTCAGCGCCGGCGTCGGGATCTACGGCCTCAACGTGCCGGTCGCCTGGGGCTTCCCCATCGTCAACACCATCTGGTGGATCGGCATCGCCCACGCGGGCACGCTGATCTCGGCGGTCCTACTGCTCACCCGCCAGGACTGGCGCGCCTCGATCAACCGCTTCGCCGAGGCGATGGCGATGTTCGCCATCGTCTGCGCCGGCCTGTATCCGATCATCCACCTGGGCCGGCCGGAATTCTTCTATTACCTGTTGCCCTACCCGAACACGATGGACCTGTGGCCACAGTGGCGCAGCCCGCTGGTGTGGGACTTCTTCGCCATCGGCACCTACGTCGTGTTCACCGCCAGCTTTCTCTACATGAGCGTGCTACCGGATCTGGCCAGTCTGCGCGATCGCGCGCGCAGCCGGGCGGGGCAGCTGTTTTACGGGGTTCTGGCGCTCGGCTGGCGCAACTCGGCTAAACACTGGGCGCGCTACGAACGCGCGACCGGTGTGCTCGCGGCGGCGGCCGCGCCGGTCGTGGTGCTGGTCACCGGCATCATCTCGCTCGACTTGGCGATCTCGGTGGTGCCGGGCTTTCACTTCACCATCTTTCCGCCGTACTTCGTCGCCGGTGCCCTGTTCTCTGGCTTCTCCACCGTGGCGCTGCTGGCGATCGTCTTCCGCGCGATGTTCGGCCTGCACGATCTGGTGACGACCCGCCACCTCGATTACCTCGGCCGCATGATGCTGCTGTTCGGGCTGATCGTCGCCTATGCCTACACCCAGGAGATCTTCGTCGCCTGGTACTCGGGCGACCCGTACTACCGCTATCTCTATTTCGACAACCGGATGACGGGCCCGTACGCCCCCTTCTGGTGGGCGATGATTTTCTGCAACGTCGTGCTGCTGCAACTGCTGTGGTCGCGCCGCGTCCGCACCTCCGCACCGGCCCTGTTGCTCCTGGCGATCACCAGCAACATCGGCATGTGGCTGGAGCGCTTCCAGATCGTATTCACCAGCACCTACGCTGATTTCGTGCCCTCGGCGTTCGACACCAACTGGCCCACGGCCTGGGATTGGGCCACCTATCTCGGTTCGATTGGCCTGTTCGCATTGCTGTTGCTGCTGTTCATCCGCGTCGCTCCGATGATCTCGCTGCACGACATGCGCGCGCTGATCCACAAGCGGAGTTCGGGCGATGGCTAGCGTGATCGGCCGCTTCGATCATCCGGCGGCGTTGATCGCCGCGGCGCGCGAGGCCCACGCGCAGGGATACCGCGGGCTCGATGCCTACACGCCGTTTCCGCTGGAGGAACTGACCGAGGCAATTGGCTTCCACGAGCGCCGTATCCCAGTGATTGCGCTGATCGCCGGAATCGTCGGCGCCGGATTCACCTTTTGGCTGCAGTGGTATTCCGCGCACCTGTATCCGTTCGTGGTCGGCGGCAAACCGCTGGGTAGCTGGCCGGCTTTCATGCTAGCCACCGTCGCCGTCTGCATCCTGGCGGCCGTGCTGGCCGCGTTCGTGGCCATGCTCGCCGGCAATCGGCTGCCGCAGCCGTATCACCCCGCGTTCGATTGGCCCGCATTCGACCGCGCCTCCAGCGACGGCTTCTTCCTGCTGATCGACGATCCGGAAATCGGCGACGCGCGAGCCTTTCTCGAAGCGCGCGCGCGCGAGGTCCAGGAGTTGCCGCCGTGAGCCGCTCCGCGCGCCCGCTTCGATCCGCGACCACGCTGGTGCTGGCGGCGCTCCTGGCCGGCTGCGAGCAGCCGCGCATGGCCGACCAGAACCGCTACGATCCCTACGAGCGCGCACCGGACTGGCCCGGCGGGAGTTCGGCACGGCAGCCAGTCGCCGGGACCGTCGCCCGCGGCGAGCCGCTCGGCCCGCGTCCGGAGGCGATGCCGCTGGCGCTGGACCGGCAACTGCTCGAGCACGGCCGCGAGCAATACGAGATCAACTGCACGCCGTGCCACGGGGCCACCGGGGCGGGCGACGGCATGATCGTCCAGCGCGGCTTCCCCGAGCCGCCCACGTTCCACAGCGAGCGGCTGCGCGACGCGCCGCTGACGCATTTCTATGACGTGATCACCGACGGCTACGGCGTGATGTACGCCTACGCCGATCGGGTCGAGCGCGACGAGCGCTGGGCGGTCGCGGCCTACATCCGCGCCCTGCAGCTCTCGCAACACGCCGACCCTGGCGACCTGAGTCCCGAGCAACGCCGGGCGCTGGAGGGGCGGCCATGAGCACGCGGGTGCTGCTGACGCTCGTCGCCAGCGCGGCGCTCCTCTGCCTCATCGGGGCCGTCGCCGCCTGGCCGGCGTTCGTGCGCAGTTGGCTCACCGCCACGCTCACCTGGGGCGCGCTGCCGCTCGGCGCGGTGGCGGTGCTGATGACACACGGGCTCACCGGCGGGCGCTGGGGCGACGACTCGCGGCCGATATGGCTCGCGCTGGCGGCGAGCATGCCCGTGTTCGCGCTCGCCCTGTTGCCGCTGCTGTTCGCGCTGGACCCGCTGTTCAGCTGGACCCGCCCGGAGAGCGAGCTGCCCGCCGTGGTCGCGCGCAAGACGGCCTACCTCAATGAGCCGTTTTTCGTCCTCCGCACGCTTGTGTATCTGGCCATCTGGCTGGCGCTGCCCTGGCTGCTCGGCGTATGGCAGCGCCGACCCGGTCATGCGGTCCACGCACCCGGGCTGATCGCCTGGCTGCTGGCGCTGACGTTCTTCAGCTACGACTGGCTGCTGTCGCTGGAGCCCGAGTTCTACACCGACATCCTGGGCCTCATCCTGGCGATCGGCTCGTCCGCCGCCTGCTTTGCCGTGGGCCTGTTGGTGAGCGTGCGCCATCTGGCGCCCGCGGTGCGCACGGATCTGGCCAACATCTGGCTGGCGCTGTTGCTTGGCTGGGTGTTCCTCGTGTTCTCGCAATTCATCGTCATCTGGTCAGCCAATCTGCCGCACGAGATTGGCTGGTTCCTGGCGCGCCGCGAGGGCCCTTGGCCGGCGGTCAACGCGGTGGCCCTGGCGCTGTTTTTCGTGCTGCCGTTCGCAGTGCTGCTCTCGTCCGCGGCCAAGCGCGATGCGCGCTGGCTGACCCTCGCCGCCGCCTCCTGCCTGGCCGGCCATGTACTCTACGTGCAGTA
This sequence comes from Halofilum sp. (in: g-proteobacteria), assembly GCA_040880995.1. Lineage (GTDB taxonomy): Bacteria > Pseudomonadota > Gammaproteobacteria > XJ16 > Halofilaceae > Halofilum. The sequence goes on along the minus strand of JBBEEB010000077.1, from coordinate 12,870 downwards.
CCTGGTACTGCCCGCCTTCGATGAGCAGTACCCGGCGCAGCTCTGGCTCGGTCCGGCGGCGGTGCTCGCCCTCGGCGCCGCCTTCGCCTGGACCATCGGGCGCCGTCTCACGCCCGCGGGGATGCCGCCATGAGCGAGCCGGGCACCCACGAGACCCGCGACATCCCGGCGCGCGTGCCGGTCTTCGTCATCGCCTTCACGGCCGTGTTCGTGCCCCTCGGCGCGCTGGCGATGTGGCTGCTGATGGAGACGGTGTGGCGCGCCGCGCCCGAGCCGCCGCCGGTGTTTCCCGAGGCGCCGCCGTCCGCAAGCGCAGCGCCGCCGCTGCAGGCCTCGCCGTCGGCGGACATGGCCGCGTTCGCCGGCGAGCAGGATCAGCGACTCAACAGCATCGGCTGGGTCGATCGCGAGGCCGGGGTCGTTCACATATCGATCGAGCACGCGATGGACCTGACTGTCGAGCGCGGTCTGCCCGGCCCCGCGAGCGGCCCGCCGCCACCCCCGGCGCGCGCGCCGGAGCGGCCGCAAGGGCCCTCGCCATGATCGGCCGAGGCGCGTTGCCGATAGTGCGCCAGCGCGCCCACGCCCAGGCGGTGCTGCTAGTCCTGGCTTTTTCGGCGGGCGCCTTCGGGCATACGGGCGAGGGCTCGGGCGACCGCGCGGTGCTCGACCAGGTCGATTTCCAACAGCGCATCGGCGGATCGCTGCCGCCCGAGACGGGGTTCCTCGACGCGGACGGACAGCCGCGCGACATCGCGGCACTCGCCGCCGACCGGCCGCTGGCACTGATGATGGTGTGGCTCGACTGTCCCAACCTGTGCCCAATCCTGCTCGGGGAGACGGCCACGAGCGCCGCGAACCTGCCTTTTCCGACGGAGGACTATCGAGTGGCGGTCGTCAGCATCGTCCCCGAGGACGGGCCCGCCGATGCACGCCAGGTGCGCGAGCGCCTGCGCCAGCGTCATGGCGAGACCGTGGCGAATTGGCACTTCCTCACCGGCGAGCGCGCGGCCATCGACCGCCTGGCTGGGGCCATCGGCTTCGAGTACGCCTATGACGAGGCGGACGGTACCTACGCGCATCCGGCCGGGTTGGTGATCGCCGCGCCCGGCGGCCGTGTCAGCAGTTATCTATTCGGGCTGCGACCAGAGCCGGGGGATCTGAAACTCGCGCTGGTCGATGCCGGCGAAGGCCAGGTCGGCAGTGCGACCGATCAGGCGCTGCTGCGCTGCTTCCGTTTCGATCCGGAAACCGGACAGTACACCCTGGCCGTGATGACGCTGATCCAGTGGATCGGAGGCGGATTCGGTCTGGCCATGGGCGGCACGATCTTCTGGCTTTGGCGACGCGAGCGGCAGTAATGGCGTGGCATGAGGCCGACAGTGGTACTGCGCCCGGCGGAAGCCGGATTCGGTCGGGCTGAAGCCCGACCTACAGCTGCATGCAGGCGCTTCGCGGAGTTGTAGGTCGGACTTCAGTCCGACCGAGATGGCTTGGCATCGGAGGCTTGGATGGAAAACCGCAACGAACCGTATGACGGCTTCGACTTTACGCGGCTGCACGGTTCCCGTCGGGCTGAAGCCCGACCTACGTCCTCATGCAGGCGCTTCGGGGGGTTTAGGTCGGACTTCAGTCCGACCGCGAAGGCCTGGGATCGAAGGCTTGGAATGGACAACCGCACGGAAGCGTATGACTGCTTCGGCTTTACGCAATTGCACGGTTCCCGTCGGGCTGAAGCCCGACCTACGTCCTCATGCAGGCGCTTCGGGGGGTTGTAGGTCGGGCTTCAGCCCGACCGAAACGGGGAAGGATGCCCCCGCGGCGAAGCCGCGATCGTTCGGAGTTCATACGAGCTAGATCATGGAAGACTGGCTGATCGATCTGCGGCAGGGGCTATACCTGCTGCCCGAAGCCGTTTCCGACTACGCCAGCCGGGTCGATGCGCTCTACCTCGGACTGGTGATCGTCTCGGGCGTGCTCACCGTCGCGCTGGTGGTGTTGGTGGTCGGGTTGGGGTGGCGCTACCGCGCTAGCAGCCCGATCGACCGGACCGATCCGCGCACGGAGCGCATCGACCGCATCATCGAAGTCACCTGGGCCTCGACGCTGCTGGCGGTCTTTCTCGGCCTGTTCGTGTGGGCCAGCATGCTCTACTTCGAGCCCTACCGGGGTTCGACCGATGCCATGACGGTGAACGTCATCGGCAAGCAGTGGATGTGGAAGGCGCAACACCCGGACGGCACGCGCGAAATCAACACGCTGCACGTGCCCGTCGGCGAGACCGTGCGCCTGCGCATGACCTCGCAGGATGTGATCCACAGCTTCTATCTACCCTCGCTCCGGCTCAAGCGCGACGTACTGCCCGAGCGCTACACCGATGCCTGGTTCACGGCCGACCAGACCGGCGAGCACTGGCTGTTCTGCGCCGAATACTGCGGCACCGACCACTCGCGCATGCGCGGCAAGATCGTGGTCATGGAGCCCAGCGCCTACGACGACTGGCTGACGCGCACCGGGGGCGGTCCCAGTCCAGTGGCCCAGGGACGCGAGTTGTTCCAGAGCTACGGCTGCAGCGGTTGCCACGTCGGCGATGCGCGCGTGCGTGCGCCCAGCCTCGCCGGTATCTACGGGCGCACCGTGCCCCTCGCCAAGGGCGGCACGATCACTGCCGACGAGGGCTACCTCCGCGATTCCATCGTGCAGCCGCAAAAGCATGTGGTCGCGGGCTACGAGCCGGTCATGCCGAGCTATGCCGGGCAAATCAGCGAGGACGAGATCCTTCAGATCGTGGCCTACATTCAATCCCTCGAGCCCGGCGACTGGGAGGCCGGCGGGCCGGTGGGCAACGACGTCAACGAGACACCGCGATGAGCACCGCCACGCCCGAGGCATGGCCTCGCGAACACTATCTCAATGCCGGCTGGAGCATCCGCTCGTGGCTGCTGACCACCGATCACAAGCGCATCGGCTGGCTGTACACGGTCTCGATTACCGCCTTTTTCTTTCTCGGCGGCTTCGCCGCGCTGCTGATCCGCCTGGAGCTGATGACGCCGCCGGGCGATCTGATGAGCGCGGAGTTCTACAACGAGATGTTCTCCATCCACGGAATCGTGATGGTGTGGTTCTTCCTGATCCCCTCGATCCCGAACACGCTGGGGAACTTCCTGCTCCCCCTGATGCTGGGCGCGCGCGATCTCGCGTTCCCCAGGCTCAACTTGCTGTCCTGGTACATCTATACGGTAGGCGGACTGTTCACGATTGCGGCGGTGATCCTCGGAGGCGTCGATACCGGCTGGACCTTCTACACGCCCTACTCGAGCATGTTCTCCAATTCGGCGGTGATGGCCGCGGTGGCGGGGGTGTTCATCGTCGGCTTCTCCTCGATTGCCACCGGGATCAACTTCATCGTCACCACGCACAAGATGCGCGCGCCGGGTCTGACCTGGTTTCGCCTGCCGCTGTTCGTCTGGGCCAACTACGCCACCAGTCTGATCTTCGTGCTGGCGACGCCCGTGCTCGGCATCACCCTGGTGCTGATCGCCCTGGAGCGCGCCCTCGGCATCGGCATCTTCGACCCCGCGCTCGGCGGCGACCCGCTGCTGTTCCAGCATCTGTTCTGGTTCTACTCGCACCCGGCCGTGTACATCATGATCCTGCCGGCCTTCGGCGTGGTCTCGGAGATCATCACCTGCTTCGCGCGCAAGCGCATCTTCGGGTACACCGGCATGGTCGTCGCGATCATGGCGATCACGCTGTTCGGCTTCGTGGTCTGGGGCCACCACATGTTCGTCTCCGGCCAGAGCATCTACGCCGGCATCCTGTTCTCGTTCTTCACCATGCTCGTGGCCGTCCCCTCGGCCATCAAGACCTTCAACTGGACGGCCACTTTGTACAAGGGCCGGATCTCATTCACGGCGCCGATGATCTATGGGCTGTCGTTCCTGGGTCTGTTCACGATCGGCGGGCTGACCGGCGTGATCCTGGCCGCCCTGGCGGTGGATATCCATGTCCACGATACCTACTTCGTGGTGGCCCATTTCCACTACATCATGGTCGGCGGCGCGGTCACCGCCTATCTCGGTGGGCTGCATTTCTGGTGGCCCAAGCTCACCGGCCGCATGTACTCGGAAATCTGGGCGCGCATCGCGGCGCTCGCCCTGTTCATCGGCTTCAACCTGACTTTCTTCCCGCAGTTCCTGCTGGGCTACGCGGGCATGCCGCGGCGCTACCACGCCTACCCGGAGGACTTCCAGATCCTGCACGCCATGTCCTCGCTCGGCGCGGGGGTGCTGGCGATCGGCTATCTGCTGCCGCTGGTGTATCTGGGCTGGTCGATGCTGCGCGGGCCCCACGCGGGCTCGAACCCATGGGACGCCCGTGGCCTTGAGTGGCGCACGAGTTCGCCGCCGCCGAAGCACAATTTCCTGGAAACGCCGCGTGTCGACGAGCCGGCCTACCACTATGAGTGACGCCGAACCGGCCGAACAGTTCGACGACCTGGATCAGCAAAAACATGCCAACCTCATGGGCATGTGGCTGTTCCTAGCCACCGAGCTACTGCTGTTCGGCGGGCTGTTCGCCAGCTTCGGCGTGTTCCGCATCATGCATCCGGAGACGTTCGGCGAGGCCGCCAGCCACCTGAGCGTCTCGCTGGGGGTGGCCAACACGGTCATCCTGTTCACCAGCGGCCTGACCACCAAGCTCGCCGACGAGGCGGTCGAGGCCGGGCGGCGCGGACTGGGGCTTGCCCTGCTGCTAGGCACAATCGCCCTGGGCCTGGCGTTCTTGGTGATCAAGGGATTCGAGTGGCACCACGAATACGAGATCGGTTTGATGCCGGTGCTCGGTCTGCCGTTCGAGTATCCGGGCGCCGATCCACGCAACGCACGGCTGTTCTTCAATTTCTACTACGCCATGACGGGCCTGCACGCGGCCCACATGCTCATCGGCCTGGGGCTACTCAGCATCATTGCGCTACTGCTGTATCGCTGGCGAGACCCGCCCAAGATCGCGCGCCAAGTCCGCATCAGCGGCCTCTACTGGGCGTTCGTGGACGTAATCTGGGTCTTCGTATTCACCTTCTTGTATCTGTTGCGCTCGGGATGAATAGCTGGACCGTTTCCTTCGTCGTCTGGGGCGCGTTGCTGCTGTTGCTCGCGGCCAGCACCGCAACCGCCGTGCTCGTGGCCGGGCCTATGGCGCACGCGTTCAGCCTGGCCTCCGCGCTGGCCATGGCGGCGCTGATCGTTACCTGGTTCATGGGCTTGCGTACGGCCGATGGCTTGCTGCGCGTGTTCGCGCTGGCGGCGGTCTTCTGGCTAGCGCTGCTGATTGCGCTAACCTTGGCGGACTTTCTAACGCGGTGAACTCCGCAGGGGGTCACCCGCCCCGGCCGCCTGATTTGCAGCGGCTTGCAGCCGTTGCAAATGCCGGCACATCCGTATGCGCCGGAAGCGACGCCGAGTACATCAGGGCCCTCCGTTGAACATGGGCTGTCTGCCCATGTTCAACGCGCCGGGACCGGCGCCTGTCCGGACCCGGCTATAGCTGCCGAATGCTTCAATCGCCGACGCGAGAAACCTCGCGCAGGGCCTCGCCGGCGAGCTCGGTCGAGGCGCGGCTGATATCGCCCACCGAGAGCATGCCGACCAGGCGCTTGTCACGGTTGATCACCGGAAGCCGGCGAATGCGCCGCTCTTCCATCATGTGCGCGGCCTCGCTGAGATCGATGTCGTCGAAGCACCAGCTGACGTTCTTCGTCATGATCTCGCCGGCGGTCATGCTTGCCACATCCTGCTGATTGGCGACACAGCGCACAACGATGTCGCGGTCCGTGACCATACCCACGAGACGATCGTTCTCCCCTACCGGGATGGAGCCGATATCCTCATCGCGCATGCGCTGCGCGAGTTCCAGCAACGTGGTACCCGTGGCCGCCGCGTCGGGGCTTACGGTCATCGCTTCCTTTACCTCCATGAATCCCTCCTTTGTGGGCCACGTCCGGACCCCGCATGGTTGATGTGCATCGCACGGATGCGATCAGGGCGCCATCACAAGTGACGCCCCTCACCCAAGAGACGCGCATAAGCGCTGTTGGTTCCCGGCGGTTACCCGTGGGCGAACTTGGCTAGTTCCGTCATGTCGGATGAACGGTCCAATCCCGAAGCAGGCGACCCTGGCGCAACGAAACGGACGCGACCCGTACGAGGCGCTGCGGCGCCACGGCGAAAGCAAGGAGAAGGCGGTGCGTATCGCCAATGCGCGCAGACCGGGCGGACGGCGGACGAACGGCCTCGCGATGAGGACTGGAGCCGTGACGAGCTCTACGCTCAAGCGAGGAAGATTGGCATCAAGGGCCGTTCGCGCATGTCCAAGCGGGCATTGATCTAGGGAAGGTCTGAGCGGACATGACGCTTGGCGCCGGGTCCCACGTGGATCGGACTCGCGCTTGGCGCTGGCCATGCACGGGACCCGGATTTGAACCCACGCAGCACTTCACCCGAAGGAGAGCGCCTCGGCCTGCGCAGGCGCATCATGCAGCGGATAAGGCGCGGTCTGTCGCATCCGCGTTACGGCATGCCGGCCCTGTTCGGCGCCTCGTTCTTGGAAACCACGGTCGTGCCGATTCCGATCGAGGTGGTGCTGATCCCATTCATGGTCGTGAACCGCGATCGGGTGTGGTGGATCGCTACGGTCGCGCTGGCCGGGTGTCTACTCGGCGCGTTCGTCGGTTACGGCGTGGGCTATTTCGTATTCGAATCGATCGGCCGCTGGCTGATCGAGATCGCCGGCTGGCAGTCGCATTTCGCGGCCTTCCAGCAACAATTCCGCGCGCACGGGTTCTGGGCCATCGTCGCGGTCGGCGTGGCCCCGATCCCGTTCCAGATCGCGATGCTAGTCGCCGGCGCCACCGGCTACTCGATCGCGCTATTCACGCTGGCGGCGCTGGCGGCGCGCAGCCTGCGTTATTACGGTGTCGCCGTGCTGGTTGTCGTGTTCGGGGAGGTGGCGCTTCAGCTGTGGCGGCGCCATTCCCGACGCGCCAGCGTGATCGCGCTCGTCTTGGTGGTGGCGCTCGCCGTGGCCCTGCACCTGCTCACGCCCGGGGCGTGAGCGGGTGCAGGGCCACCAGTGATACGCCCCCGCTATCGAGGCGCGCCGTAGAGGCTTTCGACTCCACCGGCGGCCTGTGCCGGCGCCGGGGCCGGGGCGGACGCGCCGGCGGTGCTCCGCTGCGCCTCTCGATCCCCGGTCGGCCGGGACGTGATCGCGCCGTCGAGGGCGAAGCGCACCAGTTGGGCGATCGACTCGGCATGCAGCTTCGCCATCATGTTGCCGCGGTGCAGCTCGACGGTCTTGTAGCTGATCCCCAGATCACGGCCGATCTCCTTGTTGGAGCGTCCATCCACGACCCCATCGAGCACTTGCCGCTCGCGGCGGGTGAGCAGGTCGAGCCGCGCCCTCACCGTCGCCCGGCGCGCAGCCTTGCGGCGGCGTTTCAAATCGAGCGCAACCGCCTTGCGCACGTTGTCGAGCAGGCGATCGTCCGCGACGGGCTTGGCCATGAAGTCGACCGCCCCGCCGCGCATTGCCTGCACGGCAGAGGGCACATCGCCGTGTGACGTGACAAATATGATCGGCGGGCGATAGCCGCTGCGCCCGAGTGTCGACTGCAGCTCCAATCCGCTCATGTCGGGCAGCGCCAACTCGAGCAGAATGCATCCGGGCAAGGCGCGCTCCGCGCTGCGCAGGAATTCCCCGGCATTGTTGTAGTACCGCTCGCTCATCCCCGCGGACCGGATTAGGTCCGAGAGCGTGGAGCGGGTCGTCGAGTCGTCGTCGACCACGTGGATCGTTGGCCTAAAAGTCACGATGCGCCTCCGTGTCGCTGATTCCGTCCCGGGTACCTTGCGGTAGTCGGCCGGTCGTCCCTGCCCTCGAGCAGTCCGTGCCCCCGGAGCTCACGCCGCGAGCGAGACGCGATGCATCTCGGGGCTTTCGCGGCGCTAGCGCGCCGGGCGCCGAAGCCCCAGGCCACAAGGGCCCGCTCTTGAAGGCGTCTGACCGTCTCGCCGAGCTCGGGTTCCGAGTTTTTGCCGGTGGCACCCAAACATCTTGTCCCGAATCGGCAGGGATCAAACATCCGCGCCGATTGTCGAACGCGTGAGGACACCGATTCCGCCCACAGCGAGGGAACGCCGTGCCACGCGCCGTATGGAAGGGCAGCATCAGCTTCGGCCTGGTCAATGTACCGATCACGCTGTTTCCGGCCGAGGAGCGCTCGGAACTGCATTTCCGCATGCTTGACCGGCGCGATCACGCGCGCGTTCGCTTCTCGCGCGTGAACGAGGCGACCGGCGAGGAAATCCCCTGGAACGAGATCGTTCGCGGCTTCGAGTACGAAGACGGGCAGTACGTCCTGCTCGCGCCGGAGGACTTCGAGCAGGTCGCGGTCGAGGCTACCAAGACCATCGACATCGAACAGTTCGTCGCGGCCAAGGAGGTCGATTACGTCTATTTCGACAAGCCCTATTACCTGGTGCCGGGCAAAGGCGGCGAGAAGGGCTACGTACTGCTGCGCGAATCGCTGCGGCGCAGCGGCAAGATGGGCATCGCGCGGGTGGTGATCCGCACTCGGCAGTACATTGCCGGGCTGATCCCCGAGGGCGACGCATTGCTGCTTGATCTAATGCGCTACCACGAAGAGCTCCGTTCGACCGAGCAGTTCGATCTGCCGCACAAGCCGATGGCCGAGTACCGCATCTCCGACCGCGAGATCCGCATGGCCGAGCAGCTGATCGACTCGATGACCGATGCCTGGGAGCCGTCGGCCTATACGGACGAGTACCGCGAGCGGTTGCAGGCGTACATCGAGGAGAAGGCGCGCAGCCCCAAGGGCAAGAAACGCACGGCGCGGGCGGACCAAGCCGGCGCCGGTGGCGCCCAGGTGGTGGACATGATGGAGCTGCTCAAGCGCAGCGTGGACGAACGCGGCGACGGCCAGGGGCGCTCCGGCGGCTCCGGGCGTTCGCGCGGCGGCGGGCGCAAGCGCACCGGCTGAACGCGTTCCCGGAACTTCACCCGGGCGCCGCAGTCGGAGCGATCTAGGGACTGCTGATGCAATCAGCGTTCCCGCGGCACATGGATGTGCCGACATGCTCGACGAGCGTAACTCGTTGACCGTATCTGATTAAGGCCAGGAGGGCCTTAATCAGAAGGTCCCAAGGGCCGGACACGTGTCCGGCGGTCGCCATGGACGCACGAACCGGGACGCCTAAGGGCCGCCCCGACGGCAGGCGGCTATAGGTCACGTGGGTGTCGGGTCACACCCGCTCAACAGGGAGGTCGAATGATGGACCTATTTCAAGCGCTGTCCGAGGAGCACCGCCGGGTCGACCGGCTGCTGCAGCAGCTTCTGCAAACCGACAGCACGGACCAGCGAAGGCAAAGGATTCCGGAGCTGCGGCACGAGCTGGAGGTGCATGCCCGCCTCGAGCAGGAGTGTTTCTACCCCGCCTTGCGCCAGGGCAACGGCATCGATCCGATGATCGAGGAATCGTTGTCCGAGCACGAGGCCATGCTCGCATTGGCCACGCGTATCGAGGACAACGAGCGCCCCGAGGAGTGGGGATCGCAGCTTCAGCGCATCAAGAGCCACCTCGATCATCACATCCACGAGGAAGAGAACCATCTCTTCCCCAAGGCCCGTTCCGTGCTCAGCGCCGAGCAGCAGGACCGCATGGCCGACGAGATCGAGTCGCTGCACACGGAAATGTCCGAGCAGGGCGCCGGGCCGCGCGGCGAGACGGCCGAGGCCATCCGCCAACAGGCCGACCAGCTGGCCGGTCGCGTTGCCGACCGTACCGGTGAGTTTGCCCGCATGGCGCGCGAACGCGCCCGCGGCGCAATCATGGAGGGCTCACGCTCGGCGGCGCAGCGCACCGAGCACTTTGCCGATGCGCTGCACCAGACGGGCGAGGACCTCGGCCGCCACGGGCACCCCACGCTCTCGCAATACCTGGGCGACGCCGGCGACGAACTCGAGCGGTTCTCCAAGCGCCTCAGTGACGGGGACATTGAGGGCATGCTGCGGCAGGCTCGCAGCACGGCCGATCGTAACCCCGGAGCCTTGTTCGGCGGCGCAATCGTCACCGGCTTCCTGCTCACCCGCTTCCTGAAGAGCAGTGAAAGCGACTCCGCCGGAAAGGCGGATGAGGGCTCCCGCGCCGGCGCTGGCGATCAACCGCCCGATGCGGCCCATGCCGGCCCGCATCCACCCCAATACGAGGCACCCGAGCAGCAGCAGGCATCCGAGGAGATACGCTGATGGAACAGCCCACACGTGACCCCGAAGTCGACGTCGGCGGGGAACGCGCCCGGCTTGACCGCCCGGCATCGCTGTCGAGCCTCCTGTCCGACCTGATGCGGCAGACCGCCGACCTGGTCCACAACGAGACGGCCCTGGCCCGGACCGAGATCTCGCAGAAGATCTCGCAGGTCGAATCCGGCGGCGTGCAGCTGCTGGTCGCGGCCGTGCTGGGGATCGCCGGCGCTGGTGCCCTGGTCGCCTCGGCCATACTTGGGCTGAGTCTCTGGCTGGCTCCGTGGCTCTCGGCATTGATCGTCGGCGCGGTCATTGCCGTGGTCGCCCTCATCTTCCTGGCGGTCGGCCGTTCGAAGCTGCGGGCGGACAATCTGCCGCCACAGGCCACCACCGACAACATTCGTAAGGACGCAGGGATGCTCAGGGGGCATGCACAATGAATGCGCAGATTGAGCACAGGCAATCTTCGACTCGAGCCCCCTCCGGGGCGAGCACGCGCGACATCGAATCCGCGCTGTCCGCCAACCGGGAGGCTCTCGAGCACACGCTTACCGAACTTCAGCAACGCGTATCCGCGGAGGGACTGACGCAAATGGCGATGGAACGTCTACGCAGCGAAAGCGGAGTGCAGTTTCTCCAGGAACTGCGCGACACGGTAGTACACAACCCGATGCCGATCACGGTGATCGCACTCGGCATGATCTGGGCCGCGATGTCCGAGCGCGGCGGTGACGGTTCGAGCCGGCGGATTGGCTCTGACTCCGCCGCAGGCGGCGAGGACCGCGACGACCTGGTCGAGAGCGTGCACCAATCGGCCGGCAAGATCCGCCATCGCGCCTCGACGCGCTGGAGTGAGGCACGCGAGCGCACCCGCGACCTGATGGGCCGCGGGCGCGAGCGGTTTTCCAGTAGCGGCAGCAGCATGGGCGAGTCGAGTGAGCACGGCGCGATGGCGCGTGCCCGCGACTCCACCCAGCGCGGCTGGGAATTCACGCGGGAGCATCCGATTCTGATGGCCGGTGCCGGCATCGCCGTGGGCGCGGCCGTGGCCGCATTGCTGCCGACGACGCGTATGGAACGTGAGCGAGTCGGTCCGATGCGCGACGAGGCACTGAGCGGCGGTGCCCGCTTTGCCTCGGAGGCCGGCCGTGGCGCGGCCGCGGGCGTGTCGGACGCCGAGCTTTCCGCCGAGGCGGATTCGGCCCAGTCCGAATGGAGCGCCCAGACCGAACAGCCTGTGCCGAACGAGCGTCCGGGGGCGGAGCCCAACCACGGCTCCGCGGGCCCCGAGACAGAGCGGCGAACGGAGACCAGCGAAGAGCCGGCCCATCGACCCGTGTAAATCGGTACGTGTTTTATACGGGGCCGTATCCGGCGCTCCGGATGCGGCCCCACGCGTCTGGAGCATTGTCGTCGTGGCAAGCACCGGAGCCCAGCATGGGCGTGGCCGGGAGTCGCGCCAACCCACGCAGATCCCGGCCCGCGGTTGGACCGACGTTTTCACCCGCGTTATTCGCCAACAGGGGGAAGACAACCTTTCGATCGTGGCCGCCGGCGTGGCCTTTTACGCCCTGCTGGCACTATTGCCTGCGCTAACGGCGGCGATCTCGGTCTATGCCCTGGTCGCGGATCCGGCGCAGGTGCAGCAACAGGTGCAAGGCCTCGCTCAGCTCATGCCGGATCAGGCGCAGAGACTGGTGTCCAATGAACTCGGCCGGATCGCGAGCAGCTCCGGCGGCGCGATCGGGGTCGGCCTGATCGGCGGCCTGCTGGTCGCGTTCTGGAGCGCGAGCAAGGGCACGAAGTCACTCTTGACCGCACTCAACATCGCCTACAACGAGCACGAGGACCGAGGCTTTCTCCGCTTCAATGCGATCGGACTCGGCCTGACCGTGGTGCTGGTCCTCGGCGCCGTGCTCGCCATCGGGCTCGTGGTCGCCTTGCCGATCGCATTGACCGCGCTGGGGCTCGGTGGATGGGCCGGGATGGCGGTTTCCCTGGCGCGCTGGGTGATCCTGGGTGTCGGCGTGATCGCTGCGCTCGCGGTGCTGTACCGCTTCGGCCCGAGCCGTCAGCCAGCCGAGTGGAGCTGGGTCACACCCGGCAGTATCGCGGCCACCGTTCTGTGGCTCGTGGCGTCCATCCTGTTCTCGATCTACGTGGCCAACTTCGGCAACTACAACGCGACCTACGGCACACTGGGCGCGGTCATCCTGTTGCTGCTGTGGTTTCAGATCAGCGCGTACATCGTCCTGCTGGGCGCGGAGATCAACAGCGAGTCCGAACGCCAGACTCGTGAGGACAGCACGGGGCAGTCCGCGGAGCTCGGCGCACGCAACGCCCGGGCGGCGGACACAGTCGGTGCGGCCCGCAATGAGCGCAAGTGAGCCTCGCGGGCCGTTTTGGAGTTCCGTTTCGCTTCACCCAGGAGATGGGGAGGAGCCCCGAACCGAAGATGAATGCGGCAGGTCCATCAAAAGCCGGGATGGCCTGGATGGAGCCGGAGGCGGAATCCAGGTCCCATCCCGGATTCCGCCTCCGGCTCC
>JBBEEB010000076.1:0-3622 GCA_040880995.1 Halofilum sp. (in: g-proteobacteria) | reverse complement strand
TAACGGCCAATGGTCGTTCCCGAACGCTCCCGATTCGCGTTATTACCCTCGCGGTTGACAACCCGTTCATCTTGCGTCACAACTGACATGGCAGTTGAACTCCAGGGCGCCCGCACTGGGGGAAAAAAGGCCAGCGCAAAGTCGATCCGCAGAGTATCGGCAACGCGCAACACAAAACGCTCGGGCGCTGGCCTCCAACAAGAAGTGGAGGAAGCAATGGCGTTCAATCGACGGCAGTTCCTGGGCACGAGCGCGGCCGCGGCCGGGCTCGGCGCGCCCACGATCCTCAAGGCGCAATCGGATCGTACCTTCCGCCTGCGCATGGCCACGTCGTTTCCTGCCGGTCAGCCGGTCTACACAACCGGCCCCGGTGGTTCGCTCGATTTCGCTCGCCGCTGCGAAGAGGCATCCGGCGGCCGGCTTCAGATCCAGGTGTTCTCCGCCGGCGAGGTGATGCCGGCCTTCGAGGTATTCGACAACACCTCGGCCGGTAACATCGACATGCACTGGTCGTGCTCGTACTACTGGTCCGGCAAGACCTTCGCCGGCCAGTACTTCACCACCGTTCCGTTCGGCATGAGCTATCAGGGCCATACCGCCTGGCTGCACGACGGCGGCGGACTCGAGCTTTGGCAGGAGCTCTACAGCGACTTCAATCTCGTGCCCTTCCCCGTGGGTTCATCGGGCGCGCAGATGGGCGGTTGGTTCAAAGAACCGTTCGAATCGCTCGAGGATCTGCGCGGCATTACCTTCCGCATCCCCGGCCTCGCCGGCCAGATCTATCAAGAAGTGGGCGTAAACACGCGGCTGCTGCCGGGTGGTGAGATCTTCCCCGCGCTCGAGCGCGGCGTGATCGATGCGGCCGAGTGGGTCGGTCCCTACCTCGACAGCCGGCTGGGCCTACACGACGCGGCCAAACACTACTATGCCGTGGACTGGCACGAGCCGGCGACGACCACCGAGGTCGTATTCAACCAGAACTCCTGGGATCAGCTACCCGACGACCTCAAGGCCGTGGTGCGCAACGTCGCCACCGCCTGCAACCTGCTGTCTCCGATGCAGGCCGAAGCCAACAACGCGACCGCACTACGCGATCTGACGGAAAACCAGGGCGTGACCGTGCATCGCGTCCCCGAGTCGGTGCAACGCGAGTTGTACTCGATCGCCCGGGACACGCTGCGCGATGCGGCGTCCGAGGACGACATGGTCCGTCGCGTCAACAACAGCTACTGGAAGTTCAAGCGCGATCACGACCTCTGGCAGGACTCGAGCGAGACCGCCTTCCAGACGATCTCGCGCGACATCGCCAACGAGGACGAACTCATCGTCTAAGGTGCACCGCGGCTTCGGGGCTCCACGGTGCCAGCACGCCGGGGAGCCCCGGCCGACCCATAACGAAACAAAGCTCGGCTCGGCCCGCCGTTGCCAGCGCAGCGAACCCTATCCCGCTGGCAACTCCGCAGCCACCGCGATCGCGAATTCAAACGGAGGGGATAAATGGTCCAGATCCTGAGACGCATTCAGCTCGTGCTCGATACCATCGTTGAGCGCGTTGGACAGCTCGGCGGCTGGATTCTGTTCGCGGCCGTTGCGGTGGTTTTTCTGAATACCATTAATCGCTATGCGTTCGAATTCAGCCCGGTCTGGGTCCAGGAACTTGAATGGCATCTACTCGCTGGGTGTATCGCGCTGGGCCTCGCCTTCGCATGGCACCACCGCGACCACATCGCGGTGGACGTCTTCTCACAGTATTACAGCCCGAAGGCACGGCAGTGGATGGAGTTCCTGGTCGCGGTCGTCATCGCGATACCGGTGTCGATCTTCATCATCAAGATCACCCTGCCGTACGTCGGACGTTCGTTCGACATGATGGAGGGCTCCCCGAATCCGGGTGGTCTGCCCTATCGGTGGATACCTCGGTCGTTCGTGGTAGTCGGCTTCGCACTGCTGTTGCTCGAAGGCATTGCGACCGCGATTCGCTCTGGTCTCGCTATCTTCGCCGATGATGAATCGCCGGATCGCTCAAACAGCGACCAAGGCTGACGAGCGCCCCATTAACGACCCAAACCCATCCATGTCTTAATAAGCAAAGGGTTCTCGCCATGGCGCCCGAAACGTACGCGCTCCTGATGATCATCTTCTTCTTCGTGATTCTATTCACCGGACTGCCGGTCGGCTTTGGCGTCATGGCGGTCGGGTTGCTGTTCGGATTCCTGGGCGGCCAAGGATTCTTTTTCAATATCCTACCCTCCCAGATCTACGGCGTGATGACGAGTTACACACTCATCACCATCCCGTTATTCGTCTTCATGGGATTAATGCTCGAGCGATCCAAGATCGCCGAACGCATGCTCGACGTGATCGGTCACCTGTGGGGCCGGGTGCCAGGCGGCATGCTGCTGGCGGTCATCTTCGTCGGCATCCTCATGGGCGCTGCGACCGGTGTCGTCGGGGCTTCGGTCGTCGCCCTCACCCTGATCGGGCTGCCGGGACTGCTACAGCGCGATCACCGGCCCTCGATGGCCTGCGGAACCGTGTGCGCCTCGGGCACGCTGGGCCAGATCATCCCCCCGAGTCTGGTTCTGATCGTGCTCGCCGACATCATGAATCTATCCGTGGGCACGCTCTTCGCCGCCGCGCTGATGCCGGGACTCATGCTCGCGGGTCTGTACATCGTCTATCTCGGCAGCATGAGCTTCATCGCGCCCGCATCGATGCCGCCGATCCCGCAGGAAGAGCGCGATGCCATGCCGGTCAAGCAGCTCGTGAAGGATGTGTTGCTGAGCGTCGTGCCGCCCTTGCTGCTGATGCTGGTCGTGCTGGGCTCGATCATCGTCGGCTTCGCCGCGCCCACGGAGGCGGCCTCGGTCGGCGCGGTCGGTGCCCTGGTCATGACGGCCATGTTCCGCGGCCTGAGCTGGGATGTATTCAAGGATGTCAGCTTCAGCTCACTACGGATCAGCTCGACGATCTTCTTCATCCTCATCGGCGCTCAGGTATTCGCGCTGGCGTTCCGAGGCCTATCGGGCGAGATCCTGATCGAGCAGATGTTCAACGCCCTGCCCGGCGGCTTCTGGATGGCGCTCATCTTCATGCTCGCGCTGATCTTCATCCTTGGATTCTTCCTGGAATGGATTCAGATCTCCTACATCGTGTTGCCGCTGCTGGTGCCCTTCGTCACCGACCTGCGGCCCGAGATTTCGCTGGTCTGGCTTTCGATCCTGGTGGCAGTCAATCTGAACACCTCGTTCATGACGCCGCCATTCGGCTGGTCACTACTCTTCATGAAGGGCGTCGCCCCACCGGGCGTCACGACCAACATGATCTACCGTGGGATCATCCCGTTCGTGATCCTGCAGCTCATCGGCCTGGGTCTGGTGATGACGTTCCCCGAGATCGCGCTGTGGCTGCCGCGGGCCATAGGCTGGGAGCAGGCCGGATAGCCACACCCCGGCGAGCTCCCGACTGATCGGCGAGGTTGTTAGGGAAGGTCTGATTACTCCATTGTGGCCGCGCTCGAGTCGATTTTGGCCACTTGGCTAGGCGCGGTGGCGGTTCGGTAGCCCGAGCTACCGGGCCGGTGCCGCAACACCGCCAGGGGCCAAAAGCGGCCGAGCCCCAA
>JBBEEB010000075.1:0-3705 GCA_040880995.1 Halofilum sp. (in: g-proteobacteria) | reverse complement strand
GGCGAGCACGCACAGCGCCGCAGAGCGTTACCGAAATACCCGCATGGCCCACTAGGTCGAGTCCCCGCGGCGGGTGCGGGAGCGAAGCTGGACAGATCCGGCGCGGGTATTGGGGGAAGGGGGCTGATGGCGTTCGACTTTGAGGGGGTGCTGGTTGCCGCGACGCTGATCTGCGGTGTCATCTGGGCGCTCGACGCCCTGTTCTTTGCTGCCGCGCGACGCGCCCGGGTCGCCGAGGGCGGCGCCGAAGGTGAAGCCGAAACCACCGGCGCGCCCGCGGCCGATCCCGTCCTGGTCGAGTACGCGCGCTCGTTTTTTCCCGTGCTTCTGATCGTGCTGCTGCTGCGCTCGTTCGTGGTCGAGCCGTTCCGCATACCCTCGGAATCGATGCTACCCACGCTCGAGGTGGGCGATTTCATCGTGGTGAACAAATTCTCGTACGGCGTCCGGCTGCCGGTGCTGCATTCCGAAGTCATGAATACCGGTGAGCCTGAGCGCGGAGACGTCGTGGTCTTCCGCTATCCGCGCAACCCATCGATCAACTACATCAAGCGAATCGTCGGTCTGCCGGGGGACGAGATCGCATATTATAATCGCCGCCTGTTCGTGAATGGCACGCCGGTTACGATCGAGCGCGTCGGCACGTATGTGCCGCCGGGCGAGGAAGCGGAACTGATGCATTATCAGGAGCGTCTCGGCGAGGGCGAGCACGGCATCGTGCTCGATCCGTCCGGCCGCAGTATCGAGGGCGAGTACGAGGTACCCGAGGGCGAGTACTTCGTCATGGGCGACAATCGTGACCACAGCAACGATAGCCGCCGCTGGGGCGCGGTGCCCGATTCTCATCTGGTGGGCGAGGCCGAGATGATCTGGATGCATTGGGACTGGGATAGCGGCGGCATCGGGTGGGCTCGTATCGGTAACATGATCGAATGAATCGCTGAGTACAGCATCTCGTGAAGACGCCGCAGGATATTTTCACGCACCGTCACGGGGGAGCGTACTGCAGGGGGAGGGGCATCATGCGTTCGCTTCGCGTACAGCGCGGTATTTCGCCGATCGGCTGGATGGCCCTGCTGATTGTCGTGGGCTTCGTCGGTCTGGTCGCGGTCCGGCTCGTGCCGGTGTATCTCGACTATTACTCGGTGGTCAGTTCGGCTCAGTCGGTGTATGAGAAGACCGTACGCTCGGGTGGCTCGGATCGCGAGATCCGCGAGTCGTTGCGACGGCACATGCAGATCAATGACATCAACGATCTCGGAGACGATATCGTCAGCATCCAGCGCGGCCGCAGTGGCGTCGATCTGGTCATCGACTATGAGGTCCAAAAGCCCCTGGTGGGGCACATCGATCTCGTCCTGCGTTTCAATCGGAGCATCGGAGACTGAGGCGGATGCACAGCGACAAGCCAACTGCAGCCGGCACGTCGCTGGGTTATACCTTCGTCGATCCCACGCTGCTCGCCGAAGCGCTGACGCATCGAAGCGCCGGCTCGGCGAACAACGAGCGACTGGAATTTCTCGGCGATTCGCTGCTCAATACCGTCATCGCCATTGAACTCTACCGGCGCCGGTCAAGCTCTCCCGAGGGCGATCTCAGCCGTTTGCGGGCGGCGCTCGTGCGCGAGGAGACGCTGGCGGAAATCGCTCGTGCCAATCATCTGGGCGCAGTCCTGTCCCTGGGTGAGGGGGAGCGCAAGTCGGGGGGACATCGGCGCGATTCGATCCTCGCCGACGCCTGCGAGGCGATCATCGGGGCGGTGTATCTCGACAGCGATTTCTCCACCGTGCACCGCTTCGTGGTCGAACTCTATCGCGAACGGCTCGAGGATATGCCGAACGCCGATCAGCTCAAGGACCCGAAAACGCGACTACAGGAGTATCTGCAATCCCGTCGCCAGACACCACCGGAGTACGAAGTGATCGGCAGCAGTGGTGCCGAGCATGCCCGCGAGTTCACCGTGCGCTGTCGCATCGAGGCGCTGGATCTCGAGCGCACGGCGAGCGGCACGAGTCGCCGCAAGGCCGAGCAGCAGGCCGCGCGCGCCTGCCTTGCCGCGCTCGAAAGCGCCTGACATGAGCGATTCACGCTACGGGGTAGTGGCCGTCGTCGGGCGGCCAAATGTGGGCAAGTCCACGCTGGTGAATCGCCTGTTGGGCGAGCGTCTCAATATCACCGCTTCACGGCCGCAGACGACGCGCCACCGCTTGCTCGGGGTCCATACCGAGGGCGACTTACAGATCGCCTTCATCGACACGCCGGGCTTGCATGGCGATGCGCGCAAGCAGCTCAACCGCAATCTGAACCGGGAGGCCACGGCTGCACTCACCGGCATCGACCTGGCCCTGTTCGTGATCGCCGCGGAACGCTGGCGCGAGGACGACGAGCTGGTCCGCGAGCGTGTCGTGAACAGCGGCGTCCCGGTCATCGGGGTGGTCAACCAGGTGGACCGGGTCAAAGACAAGAGCCGCTTGTTGCCCTTCCTCGAGCGGTTCAACGA
Source organism: Halofilum sp. (in: g-proteobacteria) (assembly GCA_040880995.1). Classification (GTDB taxonomy): domain Bacteria; phylum Pseudomonadota; class Gammaproteobacteria; order XJ16; family Halofilaceae; genus Halofilum. The sequence goes on along the minus strand of JBBEEB010000075.1, from coordinate 1,205 downwards.
ACGTCTGCCGATGGAATCCATCGTGCCCCTATCGGCGCACACCGGCGACAACATCGATGCGCTCTGGGGCGAGCTGCGCCCGCGCATGCCCGAAGGCGAGCACGCCTTCGAGGCCGATGCACTGACCGACCGTAGCGAGCGCTTCCTCTCCGCCGAGCTGGTGCGCGAGCAACTCACGCGGCGCCTGGGTGAGGAGCTGCCGTACTCGGTCACCGTCACCATCGAGCATTTCGAGCCCCTGGAGGACGGCCGCATGGGCATCGGCGCCGTCATCTGGGTCGAACGGGACGGACAAAAAGCCATCGTCATCGGCAAGGGTGGCGAGCGCCTCAAAGAGATCGGAAGCTCTGCGCGTCTGGCCATGCAGCGCCTGTTTGGTCAGGGCATCCATCTCGAACTGTGGGTCAAGGTGCGCGCCGACTGGTCGGACGATCGCAGCGCATTGCAACAGTTTGGATACGACATCGAATGAGCCCCGCGCGGACGTCGCTGGTGAGTGGCTACGTGCTCCACCAGCGGCCCTGGCGCAATACCAGCATGCTGATCGAGGCGTTTACCGCCGACGCCGGGCGCATCGGCCTGGTCGCGCGCGGCGTGCGCCAGCGCGGCAGCCGCACGCGGCCATTACTCGAACCCTTCCAGCCCTTGCTGCTCTCCTGGACCGGCCGCGGCGAGCTGCACACGCTCACGGGTGTCGAGGCCGAAACCTGGCGCGCGCCGCCGGCCGGCCGCGCGCTGGTCGCCGGTTTTTATTGCAGCGAACTGATCCTGCGGCTGCTGGGCCGCGACGACCCGAACCCGGAGGCGTTCGCGGCGTACGATGCCGCGCTGTTCGGGCTCGCGGCGGGCGGCGATCCGGAGCCGCGATTGCGGCGTTTTGAGCTCGCGCTGCTCGAAGCCCTGGGCTTCGCCCCGCCACTTGTCGACGATGCTGACGAGGGTACACCTGTCGCGGACGACGCACGCGAATACCTCTACGTCCCGGAAGTCGGTCCGCGCCGCGCGCTGGAGGTGCGCGATCCCGCCGGCGAGCGCACCATTCGCGTCCCCGGCGCCCACCTGCACGCCCTGGCGCGCGGCGAACTCGACGCCCCCGCCGTACTCCACTCCGCCCGCAACATCCTGCGCGCCTGCCTCGCCCCCCACCTGGGGCCCAAGCCCCTTAAATCCCGCGAGCTGTACCGGTCGATGTATGGCGGAAAAAA
>JBBEEB010000074.1:2044-3816 GCA_040880995.1 Halofilum sp. (in: g-proteobacteria) | reverse complement strand
GGCCAGCGCCTGTTCGTCGCCGTGTCCGACCCCACCAACCTGGTGGCGCTCGATGAGTTCAAATTCGCTACCGGCCTGAGCACCGAGCCGGTGCTGGTCGAGGAGCACAAGCTCGCCAAACACATCGACCGTCTGCTCAGCCAGGCGGAGATGAGCAATATCGACGAGGGGCTCGACGAAGGCCTCGATGCACTCGACGTCGGCGACAGCGACGGTAGCGAAGATTCCGCGCAGTCCGATGTCGACGACACGCCAGTCGTCCGCTACGTCAACAAGCTCCTGCTCGACGCGATCAACCGTGGCGCGTCGGACATCCATCTGGAGCCCTACGAGCATTTCGTACGCGTGCGCTATCGCATCGATGGCGTGCTGCACGAGGTTTCGAAACCGCCGCTCGCAATGGCCCCGCGGCTGATCGCTCGCCTCAAGGTGATGTCGCGCATGGACATCTCCGAGCGGCGCGTGCCGCAGGACGGCCGCGTGAAGATGAAGATTTCCCGCAGCCGGGCGATCGATTTTCGCGTGAACACCTGCCCCACGCTGTTCGGCGAGAAGATCGTGCTCCGGATTCTCGATCCGACCAGCGCGCAGATGAAGATCGAGGACCTCGGCTACGAGGAAGACCAGAAGCAGCTATACCTCGATGCCCTGAGCAAGCCATACGGCATGATTCTGGTAACGGGGCCTACGGGGTCGGGCAAGACGGTATCGCTTTATACCGGACTCAACCTGCTCAACAGCACGGACCGCAACATATCGACCGCCGAGGACCCGGCCGAGATCAATATCGCCGGCATCAACCAAGTCAACGTCAATAGCAGAGTCGGGCTTACATTTGCCGCAGCCTTGCGTTCATTCCTGCGCCAGGATCCGGACGTGATCATGGTCGGTGAGATCCGCGACCTGGAAACCGCCGAAATTGCGATCAAGGCCGCCCAGACCGGCCACTTGGTGCTTTCCACTCTGCATACCAACGACGCCCCGCAAACGCTCGAGCGCCTGATGAACATGGGTGTGCCGCCGTTCAATATCGCCTCGTCCGTCTCGCTCATCATCGCGCAACGCCTTGGCCGCCGTTTGTGCTCGAATTGCAAGACGCCGGACAAGCTCCCGCGGGAAGCCCTGCTCAAAGAGGGGTTCACCGAAGACGAAGCCGACGACGTTCAGGTGTACCGGCCCGTGGGCTGCGAAACCTGCAACAACACCGGATACAAGGGCCGCGTCGGAATCTACCAGGTGCTGCCGACGACCGAGGCCATCGGGCGCATCATCATGGACGGGGGCAACTCATTGGACATCGCGCAGCAGGCCGAACGTGAGGGCATTCGTAACCTGCGGCAATCCGCGCTGCACAAGGTCCGTACCGGCGTCATGAGCCTCGAAGAGGCCAACCGCATTACCGTGGACTAAACGATGGCGACGACTGCAACCAAAAAAATGGTTTTTGACTGGGAGGGCCGGGACGCCAAGGGTAATAAGCTTAGCGGGACGATGGAAGCGCCCAATGCGGATTGGGTAAAGGCGACACTGCGGCGCCAAGGCACACGTCCCGTCCAAGTACGCAAGCAGCGAGAATCTTTGTTCAGCGGCGGCAAGTCGAAGATCAAGCCGACCGATATCGCGATCTTTTCGCGTCAACTGGCGACGATGATGAACGCCGGGGTTCCCCTGGTCCAATCGCTCGAGATGGTCGCGGGCGGGCTCGAGAACCCGGGCATGCGCAAGCTCGTCCACAACATCCGCACCGAGATCGAAGGCGGCAGCAATCTCAG
>JBBEEB010000074.1:0-1944 GCA_040880995.1 Halofilum sp. (in: g-proteobacteria) | reverse complement strand
CGAGGTGGACAACGCGGTCGACAACCTGACCGCCCTCATGGAGCCCGTCATCATGGCCTTTCTGGGGGTCGTCATCGGCGGCCTGGTCATTGCCATGTATCTGCCCATCTTCAAGATGGGCGGCGCGATGTAGTCCAGTATGGATGCGGCCGTAATTGAGCCCATGTGGGCACTGACGCTGGCGACTGCGCTCGGCCTCCTGGTCGGCAGTTTTCTCAACGTCGTGATCGCGCGCCTGCCGGCCATGCTGGAGCGCCAGTGGCGCGCCGAGTGTGCCGAGTTGGCCGCCGGCGACTGTGACACGGCGAATTCCGCCGCCACGGTCGATGCGGGCGAGCCGTTCAATCTCGTTCGCCCGCGCTCGCGCTGTCCGCATTGCGACACCATGATCCGTGCTCGGGACAATGTCCCGGTGCTCAGTTGGCTCGCGTTGGGTGGCCGCTGCCGGCAGTGCCGGCATCGCATCAGCGTGCAATATCCGCTCGTCGAGATCGCGAGTGCGGCGCTCACCGCTCTCGCCGTGGCACAGTTTGGGTTGGGCTGGACCGGCGCGGCCGTGGTCGTGTTCTCGTGGATACTGCTCGCGGCGGCCGTGATCGACCTGCGCACGACGCTGCTGCCGGACGACCTCACCTTGCCGCTGCTGTGGCTGGGCCTGCTGGCGGCGGCGGCCGGCATCGGGTTCGCCTCGCCGGTGGATGCGATCGTCGGCGCGGCGGTCGGCTACGGCGTGCTCTGGGGGCTGTACCAGGCGTTCCGGCTGCTTACCGGCAAGGAGGGCATGGGCTACGGCGATTTCAAGCTGTTGGCCGCACTCGGCGCCTGGACCGGCTGGCAGGGGCTCCCGGTCACGATCCTGCTGTCATCCGCCGTCGGCGCCGTGATCGGGCTCGCGCTGATCGCGTTCCAGGGGCGGGACCGGGCGGCGCCCATCCCGTTCGGTCCGTTCCTGGCCGCCGGCGGCTGGGTCGCCCTGTTCTGGGGCGACGCGCTGACGCGGGCGTATCTCACCTGGGCCGTGGCCGGCTGAATCGCAACATGCTCATCATCGGCCTGACCGGCGGGATCGCATCCGGGAAGACCTCCGTGACGGATCGCTTCGCGGCGCTCGGCGTCCCCGTGATCGATTCCGACATCCTCGCGCGCGAGGTCGTCGCACCGGGCTCGGACGGATTGGCCGCCGTGATCGACGCCTTCGGCTCTGAATACCTCGATCGCGATGGTGCCCTCGATCGTGCCCGCCTGCGCCAGCGCATCTTCAGCGACGACGACGCCCGCCGGCAGCTCGAGGCCATCGTCCACCCCCGTATCGGCGCGCTGAGGCACCAGCGCCTCGAGGAGGCGCGGCGCGCCGGTGCGCCCTATTGCATCAACTCGGTCCCGTTGCTCCTCGAGACCGGCCTGGACACTGAGTGCGATCGTGTATTGGTCGTCGATGCGCCCGAGGCCGTGCAGATCGAGCGCATCCAGGCGCGCGACGGGGTCGATGCCGACAGTGCCCGCGCCATTCTCGCCCGCCAGTCCGGACGAGAGGCACGCCTGCAGCGCGCCGACGATGTGATCGACAATGGCGAGTCCGTGTCGGCCGAGACGTCGCTCACGCCGCAGGTCAGGGCCCTCGACCGCAAGTATCGGCGCCTTGCCTCGGGGGCGCGCGGGTCGGAACCAGGAAGCTAGTGGGCCATGGGGGTATTTCGGTGACGCTCTGAGCGGTCATGGCGTTTCAGCACAAGGCGCGGCGAACGAGCGCAGCGAGTCCTACGCGAGCGAGGCGCAACGCCATGATGGAGCGCCATGGCCGCTCCCGCAGGGCGACGCTGTGCGCACCCGCCGCTGCGTTGCTCGTCACTCGTGTAGGACGCGCTACACTCGCTCCTCGCTCCTCGCTACTCGCGCCTTGCGGCGAGCACGCACAGCGCCGCAGAGCGTTACCGAAATACCCGC
>JBBEEB010000073.1:0-24847 GCA_040880995.1 Halofilum sp. (in: g-proteobacteria) | reverse complement strand
AAGCGGTCGCTGTGGCGCTTCCGCAGTAGGCGCCGGATTTCTTACACAGTCTCTTCAGTCCGACCGAACCACGCAGAAGCGTTTCCATTCGCCGGGCGGTCGTTCATCCGAAAATGCCGTGGGCGAGCCAGCGCTGAGGGACGCGACGTTCGCGGTAGATCCAGAGCATCGAGCCGGCCGGCGTGCGGGCGACGAAGTAATCGCGCTCGACGTCGTCGCCATCCCACCAGCCGGTCTCGATGCGCTCGGGACCGTCGAGCAACTCGAGTTCGCCGTCACATTGAGGGTGTCCTCGTGAATCGAGGGACAAGGTCGCCGGTTCGCGCAGCAGCCACAACGGGCGGGAAGGAGGACGATCCGGCTCGTGAACCGGAACCGCCCCGGGCATGCCCCAGGCCCAGGCACGCTCTGGACGGTGCTCGGCCTGCAGACTCAAGCCGTGTATCGCTTCGAACCCCAGGCGCGCGCGCAGACGCTCGAGCAGATGCTGCGGGGGCTCGGCGACGGCACCATCCGACCGTTGCTGCGTCCACAGCGCCTCGGTCGTCGGCGCATAGGTCAGCGGGCGGCCGCCCCGCAGCCCGACTCCGCTGATCGCCTCCGGCAGCTCCATCCCCTCGAGCCGCTCCCGCGCCAGTGCCAGCAAATGACCGGCGTCCCGCCCGGGGCTCACCAAGCCCACATGGACGCTGTTGCGCGCACCGCGCGGCGGATACAAATCGATCGCGAAGCGCTCGATGCCGGCATCGCGCGCGCGCAGCCACGCCTCGCACTCGCGCGTCAGCCGTTCCAAGGCCAGAAGCGGCAGATCGAGCTCGGCCGTCTCCTGCGGCAGCGTCAGCATGCCCTCGAAACGAGCCGGCGGTTCGTAGCGCGGCACGGCCTCGGCTCGATCGCCATAGAGCCGGTCGAGCCACGCGCCAAAGCCCGATCCCAGGCGTTCGGCCAAGCCGGCGCGCGGCAAGGCCCGGCATTCGCCCAACGTCCGGATGCCCCAGCCCGCCAGTCGTTCGGCCACGGTGCGCTCGAGCGCCGGATCGTTCCAGGACAGGGCATCCAGCGTGGCCGCGAGTTCGCTGGGCTCGTCGATCCGGCCACCGCCTCGATGGGCCAGCAGGCGCGCCGCGGCGGGCGTCGGCGCCAGGCCGTACACGGCCGTCCACCCCAGCCAGGCGAGTGCTTGCGCCAGATCGCGCAACAGCCGATCGAAGCCGCCGAACAGCCGGCGGCTGGCACCGACCTCGAGCAGAACGCCCGCGGGCGACTCGATCGCCACATGGTCGGAGAACCCGAGACCCATCGCCGCGATCCGGGTCAGCGCATGACTCTCGGCGCCCTCATCGCGGTGGGTTAACCGCAGCTCCGGGGCTCGCGCATGCGCGGCACTGCGGCCCATCCCCGGATGAACGCCGGCTTGAGAGGCCGCTGTATTGCAGCCGATGATCCTTTCGCGCCCCAAGGAAGACTCGAGAATCGCCAATGGCGTCTGTGCAGGTTCCTCGGTAATAAAGACTTCCAAAGGGAGATTGGAGCAATGAAGGGCCAACCAGTGCGTCAATTCACACGCCCCGAGCTTCGATGGATCCAGCGCCCAGATCGGGTCATGAACATGTATATCCATACAGTCTATACTGTCATTTTATACAGCTATCCAGGCTACGCCAACAATCCCCGGATGCATAACGCGAGCATTTCCCTTACAACAGGGGGACCCAGCTGATCGGGTCAGAGACAAAAAAACATCCAGGAGAGTGCCCATGAACCCCATGCTCGACGCCACAGGCAAGCTCGTTCTCCGACTGACCCTGGGCCTGCTCGTGCTCCTGCACGGACTTGCCAAACTCACCGGTGGCATCGGCGGCATCGAGGGCATGCTCAGCGGCATCGGCCTACCCGCCGTGTTCGCCTATGGCGTGTTTCTCGGCGAGGTCCTTGGCCCGCTACTGCTGATGCTCGGGCTTTACGCGCGCATCGGCGCCGTACTCATTGCCATCAACATGGTCGCGGCCATCCTCCTCGCGCATGGCGACGAGCTCTTCATGCTGACGGCCAACGGCGGCTGGGCGCTCGAGCTGCAGGGGATGTTCCTGTTCACCGCGATCGCCCTGGCCCTGACCGGCCCCGGCAGGTTGAGCCTGAACCAGCGGTAATCGGATCTCCCCGCGGCACATGGATGTGCCGCTCTGTGCAACGATGGCCCATCCCTGAATAACGACTGCGAGAACCGCTTTCCCGGGGATCGTGTCTGGGATTGCGGCCAGAATGGCCATCGAATCCGATGGTTGGGGCTACGCCTGCGGCGTGCGTGAGCTTGCGGCCAGACCGCGATCATCGAACCGGCCAGCGGTACTCACGTAGAATGACCCCGTGAATACCACGAACCGCTCCACCACACGCTCGCTGCGTCTAGGCGCTCCGTCCGATCTGCCGGACGGGCCGCTGTACGTCTTCGGTTACGGCTCGCTGGTCTGGCGACCGGGGTTCGAGTATCTGCGCTGTATCCCCGCTCGAATCTACGGCTTCCATCGAGCGCTGCGGGTCTGGTCCTGGCATCACCGCGGCACGGAGGAGCGTCCGGGCCTGGTGCTGGGACTCGATACCGGGGGGTCCTGCCGTGGCTGCGTGTTCGAGGTTACTGCCGGCGACAAGGATGCGGTCGCCGCCTACCTCTGGGAGCGGGAGATGGTCACCTCGGTGTACTCCCCGCGCCTATTGCCCGCCTATACCGACACCGGTCCGGTCATGACGCTGGCGTTCGTGCTCGATCGCGAGCATCCCCAGTACGCCGGCACGCTTTCGCCCACGGAAGCCGCCCGCCACATCGCAGGCGCAGAGGGACTCAGTGGCCCCAACCCGGAGTACGTGTACGAAACGATCCGCTGCCTGCGCGATCTGGGTATCGACGATCACGGTCTTAGCGCCGTACTGGATCAGCTCGAGGCGCACTGAAGCGCACGCCGGCGAACTTACCCGCCAACTGCCTGTCCATTGGGGAGGCGATGCTCCGTGCGCCAGAGGCGGGGCGCGACTACGCTTGTACGCAAAGGAATGCGGAGCCGCCAAGTGCGCGAGGTACGCGCACGGCTCCTCACAACACAGACAGGAGGATTCCATGCATCCCGTTCGCCGCACGGTCGCCGATACCACTCGGCGCCTCGTCCACCGCTTCTACGAGCAGTTCTGGAACGCCCGCCAGTACGATCTGGCCGAACGGCTGATGGCGCGCGATAGCAACTTCCACGGCACGCTTGGCTCATCGCAAGGCGGCCCGCAAGGCATGGTCGAGTATGCCCGGCGGCTCACGCGTGCGTTCCCGGATCTGCAGATCCGGATCGACGAGCTCATCGTCGAGCGTGACCGCGCAGCGGCGCACATCTCCTGCACCGGGACGCACGAAGGCGAACTATTCGGCTGTAGCGGAACCGGGCGGCGCGTGCGTTACGACTGCGTGGTGCTATTCCGGATCGCCCACGGCCGGATCAGCGATGTCCAGATGTACATGGACCGGGGCGAACTACGACGCCAGCTCTCCTCGGTGGAACGCCGCTCGGTAGCGCCCATGGACGCGTGAGGCCGGATTGCCGCGGCCCGGCCGGATCGGACACCGCCCTGGTTCAGGCCCTCGTCCAAAGGCGCGCACGCAGTGACGTTGCCTAGCACGGGGGCCATAATGGAGCCGGGTGCCACCGCCCGTCCGGGAGGGCCTGTCATGCGGCTGGACATACGCGCGCGGCTCGTCCAGAAAGTCATCCGCTGGCTCAACCGCGAGCGCCCACTCGTCGACGTCCCGCCACTCGACTTCGAACGCCTGTGCTACGAGATTCGCCCTTGCGACGTTTTGCTCGTCGAGGGACGTACGCGCGTCTCCGAGGTCATCAAGTCGATCACGCTGTCGAACTGGACTCATGCGGCGCTGTACGTTGGCCGCCTACACGATATCGATTCACCGGAGATCCGCGCCCGCGTACGCGAGCACTATCCGGCCCAGGCAGAGGAGCAGCTCATCGTCGAGGCGGTGCTTGGCGAAGGGACCATCATCTCCCCGTTGAGCCGCTACCGCGGCGATCACATCCGTATCTGCCGCCCGCACGAGCTTCGTCGGCGCGATGCGCAATCAGTGGTCAACCACTGTGTCCAGCGGCTCGGACGCGAATACGACGTGCGCCAGCTGTTCGATCTCGCGCGCTTCCTGCTGCCCTACAAGTTCCTGCCGCGCCGCTGGCGCTCGTCGCTGTTTCGCCGCGACACCTCGGCCCCCGCGCGGACGATCTGTTCAGCCTTGCTGGCCCAGGCTTTCGCCTCGGTACGCTATCCGGTACTGCCGGTACTGCGCCAGGACGACGACGACCAGGTCCATTTGCAAAAACGCAACTTCCGGCTGCTCACGCCACGGGATTTCGACTACTCACCCTATTTCGACGTGATCAAGTACCCCGTCATGGTCTTTGGCGATCTGGCCGTGTACCACCAAATGCCATGGGATCCGGATTCGGTGTTCTCCAACGGCCCCGGTGAGGAGGTCGTCGTCGACGAAACCGCATCCGAAGAATCCGCCGATCACGACGAAGCGCCGGCGCGATTGCGAGCCGTTAGCGAAGACCACCCGCCGGCGCTCACCGCCGACGAAGCGGCGACCGAGCAGGGCGATGAGGGACTTGCAGACGGAGCGGCGAGCGAACGGGCCAGTGAGGGTCATGCTGACGAACGGGCGGGCGAGCTGTCCGATGAGGATCCCGCCCCCAACGCCAGTGAGGAGCCCGACGAGCCGGCCGAGGCCGGCAATTCGCGCCCGTAACTGCCGGCGCGACGTCGTATTACAATGATATCGAGCGCATGCCGCATTGGGCTCGCGCCATGAGGAGGTCTCGCGTTGCCCGCATCATCGAAGTCGGCCAACCAGCAGCACCCGGTCTACATCGTAGACGGGGCGCGCACGCCCTTCCTCAAGTTCCGAGGTCGGCCCAACGCCTTTAGCGCCGCTGATCTCGGTGTCGCCGCCAGCGAGCTCCTGCTGCTACGCCAGCCGTTCGCCGCCGATATGCTGGACCAGGTGATCTTCGGCTGCGCCGGACCGGCCGCCGAGGAGGCGAACATTGCCCGCATCATCGCCCTGCGCGTCGGCTGCGGCCAAAACGTGCCGGCATGGCATGTCCAACGCAATTGCGGCTCCGGCATGCAGGCCATCGACTCCGGCGCCCACGAGATCGCCGCCGGCCGCGCACAGATGGTGCTCGCGGGCGGCACCGAGGCGATGAGCCGCGCGCCGCTGCTATTCAACGAACGCTTCACTGCGTGGCTCGCCGAACTGCGCCAGACACGCGGACTCGGCAAGCGCCTGCGCCACCTGGGCCAATTGCGACCGCAATGGCTCGCCCCCGAACCCGCCTTGCTGCGCGGCCTGACCGATCCGGTGAGCGGCCTCACCATGGGCCAGACGGCCGAGAATCTGGCCTGGCGCTTCGGCATCACGCGCGAGCAAATGGATCAATTCGCCTACGGCAGTCATCAGCGACTCGCCCGGGCCCAGGACGGCGATCTGCTGCCCGAGCTGCAACCGCTATTCGGCACCGACGGCCAGGCGCACGTCGCCGATGATGGCGTGCGGCGCGACAGCACGGTGGCCGACCTCGCCCGCCTCAAGCCGGTATTCGAGAAGCCCTTCGGCACGGTCACCGCGGGCAACAGCGCCCAGGTCACCGACGGCGCCTGCGCCCTGCTGCTCGCCTCCGAGGATGCGGTCGAACGCTGGCAGCTGCCCGTGCTGGCGCGCATCGTCGATAGCGAATGGGCCGGCGTCGATCCGGCCCAGATGGGCTTGGGGCCGGTGCATGCCATCACCCCGATGCTGCGGCGCCACCGCTATGCGCTCGGCAGTATCGCCTATTGGGAAATCAACGAGGCCTTCGCGGCGCAGGTCCTTGCCTGCCTGGAAGCCTGGAACAACCGCGCCTATTGCCGGCACGAACTGGGGCTGTCGCGCCCCTGGGGCGAGATCGATCCCGAGACGCTCAACGTCGACGGGGGCGGTATCAGCCTGGGTCATCCGGTCGGCACCAGCGGCGCCCGCATCACATTGCACCTCGCCCATGTATTGCGCCGCGCGAAAGCCCGGCGCGGCGTGGCCAGCCAATGCATCGGCGGCGGCCAGGGCGGCGCGATGCTGCTCGAGAATCCGGAGGCGGCCTGATGAATGACACCTTCCGGCATCTGCGCATCGACACCGACGATGCCACCAACATCGCCTGGCTCACCCTGGATGTTGACGGCGCCTCGGCCAACACGCTGTCGACGGAAGTACTCGACGAACTCGCGCAGGCACTGGAGCGCTTGGAGGAGGCGCCACCCCAGGCCCTCGTGATCCGCTCGGGCAAGGATGGCTTCATCGCCGGCGCCAATGTCGAGGAACTTGGCCGGCTGAAATCGCCGGAGCAGTCACGCGAGCTGATCGAACGCGGGCAGCGCCTGATGGACCGCATCGCGGCATTCCCGCAGCCGACCATCGCGCTCATCCGCGGCTACTGCCTCGGGGGCGGGCTGGAACTTGCCCTCGCCTGCCGCTACCGCATCGCCGACAACGATCCCGGCACCCGGCTCGGTCTGCCCGAGGTCCAGCTCGGGATCCATCCCGGGTTCGGCGGCACCGCGCGCCTACCCGACCTCGTCGGCCCGCTGGCCGCGCTGGATCTCATGCTCTCGGGCCGGAGCATCGACGGCCGGTCGGCCCAACGCATGGGACTGGTCGACTACGCGCTATCCCCATGGCAGCTGGAGACGGCCGCTCATCATCTGGCCCATGCGACGCCGGCGCCCAAGCGCCCGCGCGCCTGGCAGCGCGCACTGGCCAGCGCGCCCGCGCGCCTGGTGCTACGCCCGATCATGGAGCGCCGCGTGCGCCAGCGCGCACGGCGTGAGCATTATCCCGCCCCGTATGCCCTCCTCGAGCTCTGGGCTCGGCACGGCGGAAGCGGACTCGCGGAACGGATCAAGGCGGAGCGCGACTCGCTCGTGCGGCTGGTCGACCACCCCACCGCCGGCAACCTGATTCGCGTCTTCCTGTTGCGCGAGCGGCTCAAACGCGAGGCGCGCAGCGATACCGACGCGAGGCCGACGCATATCCACGTGATCGGCGCCGGCACCATGGGCGGCGACATCGCCGCGTGGATGGCACTAAACGGCCATCGCGTGACGCTCAGCGACGAGCAGCCGCAGGCGATCGCGAAGGCGCTCAAGCGCAGTCACGGCCAGTTCGAGCGCCGGCTCAAACGCCCAGCCCGCGTGACCGCGGCACAGGACCGGCTGATCGCGGACCCCGAAGGTCAGGGCATCGCGCTTGCTGACCTGGTGATCGAGGCGATCGTCGAGCAGCAGGAGGCCAAGCAGGCGCTCTATCGACACATCGAACCGCAGATGCGGCCCGACGCGGTGCTCGCCACGAACACGTCCAGCCTGCCCTTGGAGACGCTGGCCGGCGCGCTGACCGATCCCGGTCGCCTGATTGGCCTGCACTTCTTCAATCCGGTCGCCAAGATGCCATTGGTCGAGGTGGTCGCCGGCGCCGACAGCCGTCCGGACGCGCTTGACCGCGGCCAGGCATTGATCGCGGCCGCGGACAAGCTTCCGTTGCGCGTCAAAAGCGGACCGGGCTTTCTGGTGAACCGCTTGCTCATGCCGTATATGCTGCGCGCGGCCAAGCTGTTCGATGGCGGCACACCGCGCGAGGCCCTCGACGAGGCGGCCAAGCGCGTTGGCATGCCGATGGGTCCGCTCGATCTGGCCGATACCGTCGGCCTGGATGTCTGCGTCGCCGCTGGCGACGTAATCGCAGCCGAATACGGCTTCGAGGTCCCGGACGGCCTGCGGCGCCGTGCCTTACGTGGCGATCTCGGCCGCAAGAGCGGCGAGGGCTACTACATCTACGACCGCAAGGGCCGGCCCAAGCGTCACAAGCACAAGTACAGCGCGGCGGCACTGGACAAGCTCGGAACGGAGCTGATCACGCCGCTACTCGACGAGGCGGAACGCTGCCGCGACGAAGGCGTCGTGACCGATGGGGATCTGGTGGACGCGGGTGCGGTGTTCGGAACCGGCTTCGCCCCGTTCACCGGTGGGCCGTTGCATTACCGACGGTCGCAGGCGCCGGCAACCGGAGATCCGCAGCCCCAGGAGGCAGCCGACGCGGCGAGCCGAGCCTAGCAGCCTGTCGGACTTAGGCTCATCTACTGCGGCGAATGGGAATCGGTCCATATTTGCGATCCTCCTCGTCCAATAGTCACCACTATTCTCCTCGGACGATCGAAAATCTGTCCTCGATTCCCACCCGCCTCGCTACGATGCCCTAAGCCCGACAGGCTGCTAGTGGGCCAATGCGGGAAGTTCGATCACTGTCTGCGGCCCTGTGCGGTCGGCGTCGTCGGATCTCCGCGTACAGATCATGCCGGAAATCCGTCAACCTGCGACCACACCGCAGCTCAGGTTCACATGGTGTGCGTGGGGCGATCTGCCTCTAGGGCGCCGGCGAGATACGTTTCGATCTTCTGCCGCGTGGCGCCGTTGTCCTGATCGGAGAACTGCACGCCGATACCGGCCTGCTTACTGCCCTGCGCGCCGTACGGCGTAATCCATACGATGCGGCCGGCGACCGGAAGGCGCTCTTTCTCATCCATGAGCGTCAACAGCATGAAGACCTCATCGCCGTAGTTGTAGGCTTTGTTCGTGGGGATGAACAGACCGCCGTTCTTCACAAAAGGCATGTAGGCAGCGTAGAGCGCGCCCTTGTCCTTGATCGTCAGGGACATGATGCCCTGACGCCCGCCGCCTTCCGCCATTATCGCGCCCCTCTCTGCGATGCTCGTGCCGTGTCGCGCGCGATCTCGGCCGCGTCGGCAAGCAGGCCCTGATACTGGATGTCCGATCGCAGCGAATCGCTCGCGCCCGGCACTGACCGATACAGGCCGTCAAGATAGTCGAACAGCCGGCGCGCGTCCAACCGCGCCGCGAGCGGCATCATTCGCTCGCGTTGATCGGGGCGGTGTAGCCGCTCACGCTCGGGCATCAGCGAAAGCATGATCAAATCCTGGACGACCGCGATCAGGGCCGTCATCTGCGCGGCCATTTGCGTACGATCGCGCTCGCCGGTGGCCGCGGCGGGGACTCGTGCCTGTTCCAGCGTCGTCAACAGCTCCTCGCCTGCGGCACCGACGTTCACCGCGTCCTCGCTCTGTGCCAGGGTCTGAGCGCGCAGCGGCGCACCGCCCGCGCGGCGTAGCCAGATATCGGCAGGGTCGACGCCCTGCTCACAGAGCCACTGGAGCGCCTGACTCGGGGCCGGAATACCAAACACCACGCGCTGGCAGCGACTACGGATCGTCGCCGGCAGACGCCCCGCCCGGTCGCTCACGAGCAGCAAGACCGCATCGCCCGCGGGTTCCTCCAGGGTCTTGAGCAGGCTGTTGGCGGCACTGGTCGTCATGGTATCGGCCGCATCGATGAGCGCGACCTTTGTCCCGCGGCCGGACAATGCCAGCCGCTCGATCGCCTGACGCACCGTATCCACCGGGATCGACTTGCCTTCCTCGGGTGGGCCAACCCAAAAATGATCGGGATGTGTCTCGGCGGCGTGTTGGCGACAACCCGCGCATTCGCCACAGGGCACGCAATCCGATTCGCTCTGGCACAGCAACGTGCGCGCCAGTCGCTGCGCGAACGCACGCTTGCCGACGCCGGCTGGCCCCGCCAGCAGCAGTGCATGAGGGAATCGGTTCGCGGCCCGGGCCGCGAGCAGGCGCTCCCATTGCTCGATTTGCCAGGGGAAAACGGAAGGATTCATCCGCGGTCGTCCGAGTTACCACGCGCGCTGCCAAGCCAGGTGTGCATGACCCGGCGCACCTCAGCGCCCACCGTTTCGAGCGAAGCGGTCGCGTCGATCACACGGAAACGCGCCGGTTCCGCCCGGGCACGCTCCAGGTAGGCAGCCCTGGCGCGTTCGAAAAAGGCCGTTTGCTCGCGCTCGAACCGGTCGCTCGGCCCTCGGTTGCGGGCGCGCTCGAGCGCGGCCTCGACGGGGGCATCGAACAACAGTGTGAGGTCAGGTCGCAGATCGCCCAGCACCCAATGCTCGAGTGCGGCGATGCGCTCCGTCGCAATGCCGCGCCCACCGCCCTGATAGGCATAGGTGGCATCGATGAACCGATCGCACACGACCCATTGGCCGGAGGCCAATGCGGGCTCGACCCGGACCGCGAGGTGCTCGGCGCGCGCGGCGAACAGCAGGAGCAACTCGGTGTCCGCGGCCGGCGCCCCGCCCTCCGGATCGAGCAACAGGGCCCGAATGCGGTCGGCTACCGGCGAACCGCCCGGCTCGCGCGTGGTCAGCGGACGATGCCCGTAGGCCTCGAGCACCTCGACGACCGTAGTGGCATGACTCGATTTGCCGACGCCCTCGATACCCTCCAGCGTAACCAGGCGACCGCGCGCCATCTCAGCGCCCCCGGAGCCGATCCGCGTTGCCGTCGAGTTGATACTCGATGACGGCTTGATTGTGCTGTTCCAACGTTTCGGAGAAGACGTGGCGCCCATCGCCCGTGGAGACGAAGTAGAGGTCGCCACGGCGGTCGGGATGCAGCGCCGCGTGGATCGCCTCGCGCGAGGACAATGCGATCGGCGTGGGCGGCAGGCCAGCGCGCGTATAGGTGTTGTACGGCGTGTCCTCGCGCAGATGTCGATAGCGGATGTCACCCTGGTACTCATCACCCAGGCCGTAGATCACAGTCGGGTCCGTTTGCAGTCGCATGCCGCGTTCCAGGCGCTCGACGAAGACGCCGGCGATACGCGCGCGCTCCTCCGGCACGCCCGTCTCGCGCTCGATGATCGAGGCCAGGGTCAGCGCTTCGGCCGGGGTATCGATGGGGAGGCCTTCCTCCCGTGCCTGCCATTCCTCTTCGAGTACGTGCTGCATGCGCGCAAAGCTGCGTTGCAGCAGATCGATGTCACGGGTGCCGCGCGGAAACTGATAGCTGTCCGGAAAGAAACGCCCCTCGTAATGAAGGTCAGGGTGACCGAGCCGCTCCATGATCGAATCAGGGCTCTCGCCCTCGAGCGTCGGTTCGATCGCGTCGTGTGCCCAGATCGCGTCCAGCATCTCGGCCACCGTCCAGCCCTCGATGAGCGTTATGCGATACTGTTTCACCTCCCCGGCGACGATTTTCTGCAGCAGCCGATACGGCGTGCTCCCAGGCTGGATCGCGTACTCACCAGCCTGGATACGCGTCGCCGCGCCCGTGGCACGCGCGATCAGGCGGAAATACAGCGGACGATCAAACAGTCCTTCCCGAGCCAGCTCGTTCGCGATGCCCTGGACGGATGTACCTGGCTCGATCACGAAGGTGCGCGGCGAGTCCGCGTTTACACGCATCGGCCCGTGCAGGAACCGCAGATAATCGGCAGTGATCACGCCGACCGTCACGGTCGCGAGCAGCGCGAACGATCCCAAGTAACGCCAACGTCGTTTATTCTTCATCGTAGCCAATCGCTGTGTTCGATTAATTGCGCGGTGATGGGACCCGGCGCCGCGAAGCTCTGCTGCGCCAGAGATCCAATCGGGGCAATGCCGCGCACGCTACTGGTCAGGAACAGTTCATCCGCAGTATTGACCTCTCCGGGGCCGACGTCACGCTCCTCGGTCTCAATGTCCAGCGTGCGCGCCGTTGCCAGCACCTGGCCCCGCGCGACCCCGGCCACTCCGCAATCGCTCAGAGTAGGCGTAATCAAGACATTTTCGCGCACGAGAAAGAGGTTCGCCGCGACGCATTCGATGACGCGGCCATCGACGGACTGGACCACGCCCTCGTCGATGTGAGGATCGTTCCATTCCGCACGGGCAAGCACCTGTTCCAACCGGCCCAGGTGCTTGATTCCGGCCAGACGTGGCTGCAGCCCGATGCGGGTCTCGCACCAGCGCAAGCGCAGCGGCGACGCTCCGAAGAACGGTCCCCCGGAGTCGAAGCTCACCACCCGGGTTGGCGTCGGCTCGGCCGGCAGGGCGTAGCCGCGTGCGCCGGGCCCACGCGTGACCGTGATACGTACCGTGCCGTCGGTATCGCCACCGCGCAGCTGCGCGATCTCCTGGGTGAGAAGCTCCCGTTCCGGCGCGATCAGACCAAGGGCGCCACACCCCTGTTCGAGCCGTCCACAGTGCGCCTCCCACAACAGGGGCCGCCCACCACGGATGGCAATCGTCTCGAACAGGCCGTCGGCTAGCGTGAATCCGCGATCGAACGCGCTGATACTCGTCTGCCGATGACCGTTGACCAGGGTGCGAACCGGCTCGGAGGGCGCGGACACGGATGGCGCCGAAGCGACTAGATCCGCCGGAACACGAGGGTTCCGTTCGTGCCGCCGAATCCGAACGAATTGGAGATGGCCGCGCCGATCTTCATCGAGCGCGCTTCATGGGGTACAAAATCGAGGTCACAGCCCTCGGCCGGCGCATCGAGGTTGATCGTCGGCGGTGCGACCTGGTCGCGCAACGCAAGGACCGAAAACACCGCTTCCAGCCCGCCAGCCGCACCGAGCAAATGGCCGGTCATCGACTTCGTGGAGCTGACCGCCAAACGATGGGCATGATCGCCGAACACCGCCTTGAGACCCTGGACTTCGGCCACGTCTCCGACCTGCGTCGAAGTACCATGCGCATTGATGTAATCGATCTCCTCGCGCTCGAGACCCGCGTCACGCAGGGCATTGGTCATGCAGTGGGAAGCGCCGGCACCGTTCTCGGCCGGCTGCGTCATGTGATAGGCATCGGCACTCATGCCATAACCGGCAAGCTCGGCCAGGATATTGGCACCGCGCGCCTTGGCGTGCTCATATTCCTCGAGCACCAGCAGACCCGCACCATCGCCGAGTACGAAGCCATCGCGATCCACGTCCCACGGGCGACTCGCCTTCTCCGGCTCATCGTTGCGCGTGGACAAGGCCCGCGCCGCGGCAAAGCCGGCGAGTCCGAGTGGCGAGGTCGCCATCTCGGCACCACCGGCCACCATGGCATCGGCGTCGCCGTGTTCGATCAGGCGCGCGGCATCGCCGATATTATGCGTACCCGTGGTGCAAGCCGTGGCGATCGAGATGTTCGGCCCTTGCAGGCCGAATCGGATCGATAGATTGCCGGCCACCATGTTGATAATGGTGGCCGGCACGAAGAACGGAGAAAGCTTGCGCGGTCCGCCGCTCCGCAGTACCTCGACCGAATGCTCGATCTCCGGCAAACCGCCGATGCCCGAACCAATCGAAACACCGATACGCTGACGATTCTCGTCAGTGATCTCGAGTCCGGCATTCTCGATCGCCTCGATGCCTGCCGCCATGCCGTAATGCACGAACGCGCCCATCTTGCGCGCATCCTTGACCGGCATATAGGCGGAGACATCGAAATCCTTGACGGATGCCGAGAACCGCACGGGGTAGGCGGAGACGTCAAAGGACGTAATCGTCGCCGCACCGGAGCGGCCTTCCAGAATGCTCGCCCATGAGGCGTCGACCGTGTTGCCCACGGGTGAGACCGCCCCAAGTCCGGTGACCACTACGCGCCTCTTGCTCAAAATCTTCCTCCTACCCGCTCGGCGAACGCCGATTGGATCACCGCCGTAACGTACCGGGCTATGCTTCCCGGGCCCCCATCCAAGCGGACCTCACGCTCTGGCAACGACAGGGCCGAGCCTGCCCGGCTGCGTTAGCCGAGGTTCTGATTGATGTAGTCGATCGCCTGCTGGACGGTCGTGATCTTCTCCGCTTCCTCGTCGGGAATCTCGCACTCGAACTCCTCTTCGAGGGCCATGACCAGCTCGACCGTATCAAGGGAGTCCGCGCCCAGGTCGTCAACGAACGACGCGGCGTTAGTGACTTCTTCTTCTTTGACGCCGAGCTGCTCGACGACGATCTTCTTTACGCGTTCTTCAACACTGCTCATGTCGGGTCGATCCTCCGAACTCAGGTGGTGCAGCCCAGTTGCGCCGGCTCATTGTAGGGGAATCACCCCCACCGATCTACCCGGCAAAGCCGTCTGCAAGACGACTCAACGCAACAAGAAAAATGTGAACTTACAATAAGTTACCTCGTACTTCTTATGTCGTACATCACCAATGGACCAAGCTTTAGCCCATGTACATGCCGCCGTTGACGTGCAACGTCTGACCGCTAATGTAGGCCGCCTCGTCCGACGCGAGGAAGCAACATGCATGCGCGATCTCGGCGGGGTCGCCCAAACGCCCCAGCGCAATCTGCTCGATCAGCGCCTGTTTCTGCTCCTCCGGCAACGACCGGGTCATGTCGGTGTCGATGAAGCCGGGCGCCACGGAATTGACGGTAATGCTGCGCGATCCGACCTCGCGCGCGAGCGAACGCGTGAAGGCATTGATGCCGGCCTTCGCCGCGGCGTAGTTGGTCTGCCCCGGATTGCCCGTGTCGCCGACCACCGATGCGATGTTGATGATGCGGCCGCCGCGCGCCTTCATCATTCCGCGCAGGCAGGCCTTCGAAACGCGATAGACGGAACTCAAGTTCGTATCGAGTACTGCCGACCAGTCGTCCTCGCTCATGCGCATCAGCAGGTTATCGCGCGTGATACCGGCGTTGTTGACCAGAATGGTCACGGCACCGTGATCGGCGGCGATCGATTGCACGAGCGTATCGACCGCGGCGCTGTCGGTCACGTCGAGCGCGCGGCCTTCGCCGCGGATCCCAGCCTGTTCGAACGCCTGGGTGATCGCCTTCGCGCCCTCGTCCGTGGTCGCGGTGCCCACCAGGGTTGCACCGCGCGCGCCGAGTTCCTGAGCGATGGCCTGCCCGATGCCGCGACTCGCGCCCGTGACCAGCGCTACGTTGCCTTCCAGCGTCATTCGTTTCCTCCCGCCGCGGTCTCGAGCGCCTGGGTCAGCGTATCCGGGTCCTCGACCGCGGCTGCCGGGAAGCGTCGGTCGATGCGCCGCGCCAGACCGGTCAACACCTTGCCCGGGCCGAGCTCGACCACCATCTCGGCGCCGGCCGTGCGCAGTGCCTGGACCGACTCGCTCCAGCGCACCGGGTTGTACAACTGACGCCGCAGCGCCGCGCGCGTTTCCTCGACACCCTCGTGGGCGCTCGCATCCACGTTGTGGATGATCGGAATCACCGGCACGTGAAACGCCACCGAGTCGAGCACCTCGGCGAGTTCGCTCGCCGCCTCTTTCATCAGACTGCTATGCGACGGCACCGATACCGGCAGATCCACCGCACGCTTGGCGCCCGCCTCGCGGCAGGCCTCGAGCGCCTGCTCGATCGCATCGGCATGGCCCCCGATGACGATCTGACCGGGCGCATTGTAATTGATCGGCTCGACCACCCGCTCGGTCGGCAGCGATTCGCAGATCGAGGCGACCGTTTCGTCGTCCAGGCCCAGCACCGCGGCCATGCCCCCCTCACCGCGAGGGACGGCATTCTGCATCAGACGAGCGCGCCGCGCGACCAGCGATATCGCTTCGGAGAAATCGAGCACACCGGCGACCACCAGGGCGGTGTACTCACCCAGGCTGTGGCCCGCCACCACGCTCGGGTCGGGCCCGCCAGCGGCCGACCAGACACGCGCGGTGGCCACACCCGCGGCCAGCATCGCCGGCTGGGTGTACTGCGTCTGGTCGAGTAATCCGTCGGGGTTGTCGCGAACGATCGCCCAAAGATCCTCGCCGAGCGCATCCGAGGCCTCGGCGAACGTGGTTTCCACCTCGGGCCACTCGGACGCCAGGGCGGCAAGCATGCCGGCGCTCTGCGAGCCCTGCCCGGGGAAAACGGCCGCGATACGCGTCACTACGCCTCTCCTAGAGTCTTGTGGTGAGTTCGGGGGATCGACCGACGCAAGGCGTCGCGTCTCAGGTATCCGAGAGCCCGAGCACGTCGCCCATGTCGTAGAGGCCGGGGGGCTGCTGCGGAAGCCATATCGCGGCGCGCATCGCACCCTGGGCGAACACCATCCGGCTGCTGGCCCGATGCGTCAGTTCGATGCGCTCACCGCTGCCGGCGAACAGGACCGTATGCTCGCCCACGATGTCACCGCCACGGACGGTCGAGAAGCCGATCGTGCCGCGCGCGCGCTCGCCCGTGTGACCCTGACGATTGAAGACGCTGCGATCCTCGAGTCGATGACCGCGGCCCGCGGCCGCCATCTCGCCGAGCTGCAGTGCAGTCCCGGAAGGCGCATCGACCTTATGGCGGTGATGCGCCTCAATGATTTCGACGTCGTACTCGTCGCCCAGGGCACGCGCGGCACGCTCCACGAGTCCGAGCAGCAGATTCACCCCTACCCCCATGTTGGGCGCGAGGACGAGCGGGATCTCGTTCGCCGCGGCGGCGACGCGGGCGCGTTGCGGCGGCGTGAATCCGGTGGTGCCGATGACCATGGGCGTGCCGGCGGTGCGGCAATGCTCGACGAGGGCAAGCGCACCTTCGGGGCGGGTGAAATCAACGACGGCATCGAATTCGGACGCGGAAGGATCGGATGAGACCGGGATGCCCAGAGGAGCACGACCGATCAGCACGCCCGCATCCTCCCCCAAGGTTGGATGGCCGACGTCCTCAAGGGCCGCTGCCAGCTCGACCGCGGGATCGTCGATGCAGGCCTCCAGCAGGTTGCGGCCCATGCGTCCGGCGGCACCGTGGATGGCGACGCGTGTCATGACGTGGCTCCTGCGTGGAACGGACCGGCCACTGCGGATGCAGCCGGCCGCGCCGGGGGCTTGGGATCGCAACCAACCATACAGTGGACTCGCGCGTACTGGTCCGAATGCGCGTCAACGAACGCGCGATGAAGCCGGGGTCCGTGAGTGGCGCGCTATGGTACCAGAATGCGGGCGCGAACTACCGCCCCCGCTTGAAGGAAGATCTGATCAATCCTTTGCCGTCGCGTTACGGCTCCAAAGGCGGCATTGCAAGGCGCGAAGCGCAGCGCCGTAGCGGGGACTACGGTCAAGCTTCGCAACGCCACAAGGTCGCCTTTGGAGCCGTAACCCCTTGGGGCTCGGCCGCTTTTGGTCCCCGGCGGTGTTGCGGCGCCGGCCCGGTAGCTCCGGCTACCGGACCGCCACCGCGCCTAGCCAGGCTGCCAAAATCGGCTTCAGCGCGCGACAAAGGACTAATCAGACCTTCCTTAAAGGCGCATATCTTCGAAGAATTTTTTTACGCCGTCCAGCCAACTATTCTGCCGGGGGCTGTGCTTGGTCGAGCCCTCGCCCAACGTCTGCTGGAGTTCCTCGAGCAGCTCCTTCTGGCGCGATGTCAGGTTTACCGGAGTCTCGATCCGAGCCCGGCATAGCACGTCGCCCGGCGTGCCGCCGCGAACCGGGCGTACGCCCTTGCCGCGCAGACGAAAGGCACGTTCGGATTGCGTACCGGCCGGTATCTTCAATTTGACGCGACCATCGAGGGTAGGCACGTCGACCTCCCCACCGAGCGCGGCGCTGGCGATATCGATGGGGACATCGCAGATCAGATTGGCACCGTCGCGCTCGAAGATCGGGTGCGGTTTGACCCGCACCTCGACATAGAGATCGCCCGGCGGCGCGCCGCGGTCGCCCGTCTCCCCCTCGCCCGACAACCGGATGCGATCGCCCGTATCGACCCCGGCGGGGATCTTGACCGACAGCGTCTTGGACTCCTCGCGCCGGCCCTTGCCACGGCAGCTATGGCACGGATCGTCCACGATCTGGCCCTCGCCCCGACAGGTGGGACAGGTCTGTTGAATCGAGAAGAAGCCCTGCTGCATGCGCACTTGGCCGATGCCGTTACAGGTGCCGCAGCTCTTTGGGTCACTGCCCGGGCGGGCGCCAGAGCCCTTGCAGGTTTCGCACTCGACCAGCGTGGGGATGCGGATTTCCGTCTCGGTACCCTGCACTGCGTCCTCGAGCGTGATTTCGAGGTTGTAGCGCAGGTCCGCGCCCCGAGCGCTCCGGCGACGACCGCCGCCGAAGATATCGCCGAAGACATCCCCGAAGATATCGGAGAAGTCGGCGCCACCGTGGCCGCCGTGTCCACCCCCGCCACCGGCGGCCGGATCGACGCCGGCGTGACCGAACTGATCGTAAGCGGCGCGCTTCTGCGAATCCGACAGGACCTCAAAGGCCTCCTTGGATTCGCGGAATTGAGTGAGCGCATCCTCATCGTCGGGATTACGGTCCGGGTGGTACTTCATCGCCAGACGGCGATAGGCCTTCTTGATGTCGGCCTCGCTGGCGTTACGTTCCACGCCTAGGATTTCGTAATAGTCCCGCTTCGACATCGGCTACGCAGCTCCCCTCGTTCGAGCGCGGTTCGGACACGACCTCGCCGGGCGGGACCCGGCGAGGCGGTATCGGCTGAATGCATCCGCCCGCGGCGCGCGGGCGGACGTCGACTTACTTCTTGTTTTCCTTGACTTCTTCGAACTCGGCATCGACGACTCCATCGTCCGAGCCTTGCTGGCTCGAGGCCTGCTCGTCGGCAGCGCCCTGCTCGGCATCGCCCTGACCATAGGCCTTCTGAGCCAGCTCGGCCGAGGCCTGCGACAGCTCCTGCGTGCGGCCCTCGATCGCTTCCTTGTCGTCGCTCTTCATGGCCTCGCGCACGGCCTCAATGGCCTGCTCGACCTTCTCCTTCTCGGAGCCATCGATCTGATCGCCGTAGTCCTTGAGCGACTTCTCGGTCGCGTGGACCAGGTTGTCGGCCTGGTTGCGCGCCTCGACCAGCTCGCGGGACTTCTTATCGTCCTCTTCGTGCGCCTCGGCGTCCTTGACCATTGTCTCGATCTCGTCCTCGGACAGGCCGCTGGAAGCCTTGATCTCGATCGACTGCTCCTTGCCGGTCGCCTTGTCCTTGGCCGAAACGTTCAGAATGCCGTTGGCGTCGATATCGAACGTCACCTCGACCTGCGGCACGCCGCGCGGTGCCGGCGGGATGTCGCTCAGGTCGAAGCGGCCCAGGGACTTGTTGTCCTTGGCCATCTGCCGCTCGCCCTGGAGCACGTGGACCGTGACCGCCGTCTGGTTGTCCTCGGCCGTCGAGAATACCTGGGAGGTCTTGGTCGGGATCGTGGTGTTCTTCTCGATGAGCTGCGTCATCACGCCGCCCATGGTCTCGATGCCGAGCGACAGCGGCGTCACGTCGAGCAGCAGCACGTCCTTGACGTCACCGCCGAGCACGCCCGCCTGGATCCCGGCGCCGATTGCGACCGCCTCGTCGGGATTCACGTCCCGGCGCGGCGACTTGCCGAAGAATTCCTCGACCTTCTTCTGTACCAGCGGCATGCGCGTCTGGCCGCCGACCAGGATTACGTCGTTGACCTCGTTGACGGACAGACCAGCGTCCTTGATCGCCGTCTTGCACGGTTCGATCGTGCGCTCGACCAGCTCTTCGACCAGCGATTCGAGCTTGGCCCGCGTCATCTTCATGTTGAGGTGCTTGGGCCCGCTCTGATCGGCCGTGATATAGGGCAGATTGATCTCGGTCTGCTGCGCCGAAGAAAGTTCGATCTTGGCCTTCTCGGCCGCCTCCTTGAGGCGCTGCAAGGCGAGCGGATCATTGTTCAGATCAATGCCGCTGTCCTTCTTGAAGGTCTCGACCAGATAGTTGATGACCGAGAGGTCGAAGTCCTCGCCGCCGAGGAAGGTATCACCGTGCGTCGAGAGCACCTCGAACTGGTGCTCGCCGTCGACCTCGGCGATCTCGATGATCGAGATGTCGAACGTGCCGCCACCCAGGTCGTACACGGCGACCTTGTGATCGCCACGATCCTTGTCGAGACCGTACGCCAGCGCCGCCGCGGTCGGCTCGTTGATGATGCGCTTGACGTCGAGCCCGGCGATGCGGCCGGCGTCCTTGGTCGCCTGGCGCTGGGAGTCGTTGAAGTAGGCCGGCACGGTGATGACGGCTTCGGTGACCTCTTCGCCCAGGTACTCCTCCGCGGTCTGCTTCATCTTCTGCAGCGTGCGCGCGGAGATTTCCGGCGGTGCCATCTGCTTGCCGTTGGCCTCGACCCAGGCGTCACCGTTATCGGCCTTGACGATCTTGTACGGGACGTACTTGATGTCCTTCTGCACCTCGTCCTCGTCGAACGCCCGGCCGATCAGGCGCTTGACGCCGTAGAGGGTGTTGTGCGGATTGGTCACCGCCTGGCGCTTGGCCGGCGCGCCGACCAGGACTTCGCCATCTTCGGCGAATGCCACGACCGACGGCGTGGTGCGGTCGCCCTCGCTGTTCTCGATCACCCGGGGCTTGTCGCCTTCCATGACGGCGACACACGAATTCGTGGTCCCCAGGTCGATACCGATCATCTTGCCCATGCTCTGCCTCCTACTCGAATTCTCTACGGTCGCCCGATTGCGGCTGCCCCATACATGGGGGCGGCACACGGCGTTTCAAGCGTTTACTTGGCCACCATCACCAGCGCGGGGCGCAACAAGCGGTCCCCTAGGCGGTATCCCTTTTGCATCACGGACACCACGGTGTTGGACTCCTGGCCCTCGATCTCCTGCATCGACATGGCCTGATGGAACTCGGGATCGAACTTCTCGCCGGTCGGATCGATCTCCTCGATCTCGAACTTCTCCATGGCCTGAACGAGCATCTTCAGGGTCAGCTCCGTACCCTCGCGGATCTTGTCGCGGTCCGCGTCCTCCTGATTGGCAGCATCGAGACCCAGCTCGAGACTGTCGCGCACGCCGAGCAGTTCGCCAGCGAGTTTCTCGAGCCCCTGCTTACGCGCCGAATCCGCATCCTTCTGCGAGCGCTTGCGAATGTTCTCCTTCTCCGCCTCGGCGCGCACGAACTTCTGCCAGTGATCGTCGGCCTTCGCGCGCGCGGCCTCGAGTTCTTCGCTCAGGCGCGCGATCTCGGCCTCGGGGCTCTGGTATTCCTCGGCGGCCACCGCATTCTCGGGCTCCACCTCTCCGGCTGCCTCGTCGGTCCCGGCGGAATCCTTGGGCTCGAGCTGAAGCTCGTCGGGCGACGGTGCGGCCGAGCCCTTGCCCTCGGAATTCTCGACCGTCGCCTCATCGCCCCCACGCGGTTCCCGCGCCTCGCCCTTCTGGGGGCCGTGCTGTTCCGCCGACTGCTTCTTCGACATGCCTGTGCTACTCCGTCGCGATTCGGTGAATCAGGTCTGAATCGGCTGTTCCGCCCTCATGTGGGGATCAGTCCTGGGATTTCAAGGCGGCCCCGAGCAGCTTGGAGGTGACATCCACCACGGAAATCACGCGCTCGTACTCCATCCGGGTCGGACCGATGACCCCAAGGACGCCCACCACCTCGCCATCGCGGCCGTACGGCGCGGTCACGATGCTCAGGTCGTCGAGCACCTGATGGCCGGATTCGCGCCCGATGAAGATCTGCACGCCGTCGGTATGCGCGCAGCGGGATAGCAGATCGTACAGGTCCCGCTTACGGTTGAAGGTTTCGAACAGCGCCTTGAGCTTCTCCACGTCGGAGAGCTCCTCGAAGTTCATCAGGTTGGTCTCACCGGCGAGGACGAAATCCGATTTGTCGGATTCGGCCTCGTGCGCGAAGGCCTTGCCGGCCATATCGACGAGCGCGTCCATCATGCGGTTGACGTCGCGGCGGGTCGCCTGCAGCTCGCGGTGAAGCTCTTGCCGGATTTCGCTGACATCGCGTCCAGCGAAGTGGTGGTTGACGTAGTTGGCGGCCTGCTCCAGGTCGGAGCGGCTGTAATCCCGGTCGGTATGGATGACCTGATTCTGTACCTCGTGGTCGTTCACCACCAGGATCACCAGAATACGCTGCTGACCGAGGTCGAGGAACTCGATGTAGCGCAGTGTGTTCTGTCCACGCTGCGGGAGGGTGACAACGCCAGCCATGCGCGTGAAACCGGACAGAAACGAGGAAACGGACTCGATGAGGTTCTTCGGCTCGGCCCCGGCGTCGAGCGCCAGCTCCTTACGCAGCTCATCCTCGGGCATGCGATGGACCGGCTGCATCTTCAGCAGGCTATCGACGAACAGACGGTAACCCTGCTCCGTGGGAATGCGGCCGGCAGACGTATGGGGCGACTGGATGTAACCCTGCTCCTCCAGGTCGTACATGATGTTGCGCACGGTGGCCGGGCTGAGGCCCAGGCCCGATACGCGCGACAAACTGCGCGAGCCGATGGGCTGACCGCCGCGGATGTACTGCTCCACGAGCACGTGCAGAATGCGCCGGGTGCGCTCGGGCAGCTGGTTGGGATCGCTTTGGCGACTCATGGCGGCATTCTACTGAAGCGGTCCCCCACTTGGCACTCCCCGCACGAGAGTGCCAAGTGGCTCGCCCACGGCGGGATCGGCAACGCCGTTTCTCGCACCAGCGCTGCACACGCTAGAATATCGGGCGCACCCGAGCCTCACCGGCGAGTCCATGACCGATCCATTGCTACCCATCGAGCGACGCGCCAGCGTCGGAGTCCCCGTCGGCCCCGTCACCATCGGCGGCGGCGCGCCGGTCGTGGTCCAGTCCATGACCAACACGGACACGGCTGACATCGACCGCACCGTCGAGCAGGTCGCCGAGCTGGCCGAGGCCGGCTCGGAGATCGTGCGCATCACGGTCAACAGCGACGAGGCCGCGGCCGCCGTGCCGCACATCCGCGAGCGCCTCGACGCGCGCGGCTGCGATGCCCCGCTGGTCGGCGATTTTCACTTCAACGGCCATCGTCTGCTGTCCAAGCACCCCGCCTGCGCCGAGGCGCTGGCCAAGTTCCGCATCAACCCGGGCAACGTCGGCAAGGGCGCGCGCCGCGACGAGCAGTTTGCGCAGATGATCGAGTTCGCCTGCCGCTACGACCGGCCGGTGCGCATCGGGGTGAATTGGGGCAGTCTGGACCAGGACCTGATGGCCCGGCTACTCGATGAGAATCAGCAGCGCGCGGAGCCAAGAGACCTGACGCTCATCAACCGCGACGCGGTAGTGGAATCGGCGATTGGCAGCGCGCGCCGCGCTGAAGAGCTCGGCCTCGGGCGCGATCGCATCGTGCTCTCCTGCAAGATGAGCGGGGTTCAGGACCTGATCGCCGTCTATCGCGACCTCGCCACGCGCGACGACTACGCCCTGCACCTCGGCCTGACCGAAGCGGGTACCGGCAGCAAGGGCATCGTGGCCTCCACCGCCGCGCTGTCGGTGCTGCTGCAGGAGGGCATCGGCGACACCATCCGCATCTCGCTGACCCCCGAGCCGGGCGGCGCCCGCACGCGCGAGGTGCAGGTCGCTCAGGAAATCCTCCAGACCATGGGCTTGCGTGCATTCACCCCCATGGTCATCGCCTGCCCCGGCTGCGGGCGGACCACGAGCACCTTCTTCCAGGAACTGGCCGAGGACATCCAGGGCCATCTCCGAGACCAGATGCCGGTGTGGAAGGAGCGTTACCCCGGGGTCGAGGAGATGAAGGTCGCCGTCATGGGCTGCGTGGTCAACGGACCGGGCGAGAGCCGTAACGCCAACATCGGCATCTCCCTGCCCGGCACCGGTGAGCGCCCCGTCGCGCCCGTCTACGTCGACGGCGAGAAGACCGTTACCCTCAAGGGCGAGGATATTGCCGGGCAGTTCCACCAGATCGTCGGGGATTACGTCGCCCGCAACTACGGTTAGTGGGCCATGCAGTCGCCACGGGGAAATGTGCTGGTCCTCGGTGCGGGCATCGCCGGCTCGGCGACCGCAGCCGCCCTCGCGGAACGGGGCTACCGGGTCATCATCGTCGATTCCTCGAGCGAACCCGCGGCATCGGCCGTCCCGCTTGCGCTCATGGCACCCTACCCGACCCGTGCCCGCGATCCCCTTACGCGTCTGCGCACCCGCGGACTCACCACCACCCGCGGGTGGCTCACGCGCCTGGAGCAAACCGGCCTCGATAGCGGCCGCCGATCGGATGGGGTGCTGCTGATCCCCGCGCGTCCGCGCGACCGTCAGCGCCGCGACCGCTTCACCGAGACCCAGGACACGTACCGCGTGAGCCCCCATGAGGCCCACGCGCACTTCGGGGTAACTTCGCCGGAATCCGCTGTATTCCATGCCGGCGGTGCCTGCATCGATCCCATGGTGTTCGTCGGTGCGTTGTTGCGTTCCGCCGGCATTCGCCGCCTGCAGGCCCGAGTTGCTGACCTCGAACACCGCGCCGGCCAATGGCACGCGCTCGACGACGCCGGGCATGTCCTGGCCTCAGCCACGAACGTCGTAGTGGCCGCCGGCTACGCTTCCACCCGCTTCGCCGCGGCCGCCGCCGATCAGCTCACCCCGCTACGCGGGCAAGCGACGGCGGTTACCGCGACCCCGGAGACTGCTGCGCTGCGCTGCGCGGTCTCCCACGGCGGCTACATCCTGCCCGCTGTCGATGGCATACACTGGGTCGGCGCGACCGCCACCCGAGACGATACCGACGGTCGTCCCCGCGACGGCGACGATCAGCACAATGCCGATCGCCTGCGCCAGCTCTGGCCCGAGCTCGAGCCACCGCGCATTGCCGACCGCTTCGTCGCCATCCGCGCAACCACAGGCTCCCGCCTGCCACTCATCGGCGGCCTCGGCGACGGAATGTGGCTCAACACCGGACACGGCTCCCACGGTCTGCTAACCGCGCCCCTGGCCGGCCGCATGCTCGCGCGCGCCATCGCCCAAGGCGACCCCACGAGCCGCATGGCGCTGAAACGCTCCGGTACTAAGGCAACCAAGCCAAAAACCTCGAAAAACCCGATCCCGACTTGACCGCCTGATCCGCACAAAGGGATAATTCGCCGCTTCGCGCCCGTAGCTCAGTTGGATAGAGCGCATGGCTACGAACCATGAGGTCGGGGGTTCGAATCCTCCCGGGCGC
>JBBEEB010000072.1:3387-24989 GCA_040880995.1 Halofilum sp. (in: g-proteobacteria) | reverse complement strand
TGTCCAAGGCGAAGTTCGAGCGTACCAAGCCCCATATCAACGTCGGCACGATTGGCCACGTGGACCATGGCAAGACGACGCTGACGGCGGCGCTGACGAAGGTGCAGGCCGAGGCCGTTGGCGGAGAGGCGCGAGCATTCGACATGATCGACAACGCGCCGGAAGAACGCCAGCGCGGGATCACGATCTCGACGGCGCACGTGGAATACGAGTCGAACGCGCGCCACTACGCGCACGTGGACTGCCCCGGCCACGCTGACTACGTGAAGAACATGATCACGGGCGCGGCGCAGATGGACGGCGCGATCCTGGTGGTCTCGGCGGCGGACGGCCCGATGCCGCAGACGCGCGAGCACATCCTGCTGGGCCGCCAGGTGGGCGTGCCGAGCATCGTGGTGTATCTGAACAAGGCGGACATGGTCGACGACGCCGAGCTGCTCGAGCTGGTCGAGATGGAAGTCCGCGAACTGCTGTCGAGCTACGAGTACGACGGCGACAACGCCCCGGTGGTCACGGGTTCGGCGCTGAAGGCGCTGGAGGGTGACCAGTCGGAGATTGGCGTGCCGTCGATCATTCGCCTGATGGAGGCGATGGACGATTTCATCCCGGTGCCGGAGCGAGCGGTGGACCAGCCGTTCCTGATGCCGGTCGAAGACGTGTTCTCGATCTCCGGTCGTGGCACGGTGGCCACGGGGCGCGTCGAGCGCGGCGTGGTCAAGACGGGCGAAGAGATCGAGATCGTCGGCCTGCACGACACGCAGAAGACCACGGTCACGGGCGTGGAGATGTTCCGCAAGCTGCTCGACCAGGGCGAAGCGGGCGACAATGTTGGCCTGCTGCTGCGCGGCGTCAAGCGTGACGACATCGAGCGCGGTCAGGTCATCTGCAAGCCGAAATCGATTACGCCGCACACGCGCTTCGAAGGCGAAGTGTATGTGCTGTCGAAGGAAGAGGGCGGCCGTCATACGCCGTTCTTCCCGGGCTACCGGCCGCAGTTCTACTTCCGCACGACAGACGTGACGGGCTCGGTGGACCTGCCCGAAGGCACGGAGATGGTGATGCCGGGTGATAACGTGAGCATCACGGTCACCCTGATTGCGCCGATCGCGATGGAAGAAGGCGTGCGCTTCGCGATCCGCGAAGGCGGCCGCACCGTCGGTGCCGGCGTCGTTTCCAAGATTATCGAGTAAGGGTTCATGGCTACGAAGCAAACCCAGACCATCCGTATCCGTCTCAAGGCATTCGATCATCGTTTGATCGATACCTCGGCGCGGGAAATCGTCGAGACGGCCAAGCGCACCGGCGCGGTTGTGCTCGGACCGATTCCGTTGCCGACCAAGATGGAGAGCTACACGGTGCTGACCTCGCCGCATGTCAACAAGGATGCGCGCGACCAGTACGAGCTACGCACTCATAAGCGGTTGATGGACATCGTGGATCCGACCGAGAAGACGGTGGATGCATTGATGAAGCTCGATCTCGCGGCGGGCGTTGACGTTCAGATCAAACTGAGCTGACGCCGTCCGGGCCGTTCCGGACGGCCAGACCCATTGCTCGACGCAAGCACCGGCTTGCCGTCGTGCCTGCGACCGCCGGCGCTGCCGGCGGTCGTGTCATCAGGCGGTCATTCTGTGGCCGCTCGCGAGCCGGCCCTGCTGTGGCAGATCGCCGACGGCCCCGTGGCGCGGATCCGTTCAATGGGCGGTTGCGCTGTGCTTGGCGTGGGGGCGCGCTGCCGTTTGAGGCCGCGGTTCGGAAATAACCCGACTCCGCTCTGGCATCGCCGCGAACGGCTCTGATACAATCTCCGGCTTCCCCGGCCCGGGGCAGGATACCTGTTCCGGGCCTTGATTTGAGTGAGCGGACACGACGGCTCAGGCCGTCGTTCCCGGCAGTGGAACCTAGAACCATGGCGATTGGCGTAATCGGGCGTAAAGCGGGCATGACCCGAGTTTTCACCGATGAGGGTGCCTCGATCCCGGTCACGGTGATCCAGGTGGAGCCGAACCGCGTTACGCAGGTCAAGAACGCGGAGCGCGATGGTTATCGCGCCCTCCAGGTCACCACCGGCTCGCGGCGCGCGGTGCGGGTAACCCGGCCCGAGGCTGGGCACTTCGCCAAAGCGGGCACCGAACCAGGGCGCGGCTTGTGGGAGTTTCGCTTGGTCGATGAGGCCGGCGACGCGACCGCTTTCGAGGTCGGAGCGGAACTGAGTGTCGACCAGTTCGAAGCGGGGCAGCATGTCGATGTCAGCGGCACGACCAAGGGTCGTGGCTTCGCTGGTGCCGTCAAGCGCCACAATTTTCGGACGCAGGACGCCACGCACGGCAACTCGCTGGCGCACCGCGTGCCCGGGTCGATCGGTCAGATGCAGGACCCCGGGCATGTCTGGAAGGGCAAGAAGATGCCGGGGCACATGGGCCACGCGCGCCGGACGGCGCAAAACCTCGAGATCGTGCGTGTAGACGCCGAGCGTGGACTGCTGTTGGTCAAGGGCGCCGTACCGGGCGCCACGGGCGGAGACCTCGAGGTCCGTCCGGCGATGCACCAGCGGCGCTGAGGAGAGGCGGCATGGAACTCAAGCTGTCAGATGCTTCCAAGACGGTCGAGGTCGCCGATTCGGCGTTTGCTCGTCCGTTCAATGAGGCGCTCGTGCACCAGGCCGTCGAGACTTGGCTTGCTGGTGCGCGTGCTGGAACCAAGGCGCAGAAGACGCGCGCCGAACGCCGGGGTGGCGGCTCCAAGCCGTGGCGTCAGAAGGGCACGGGCCGTGCCCGCGCCGGCACGATTCGCAGCCCGCTATGGCGCAAGGGCGGAATTCACTTCGCCGCTAAGCCGCGCGACCACAGCAAGGGCTTGAATCGCAAGATGTATCGCGGCGCGCTGCGCTCGATTCTGTCGGAGCTCGCGCGCCAGGAGCGGCTGGTCGTCGTCGAGGAGTTCGCATTGAGCGAGGCGAAGACGCGCGACCTCGCGAGCCGACTGGACCAGCTCGGTGGCCGCGACGCCCTGATCGTCGTCGCGGAGACGGACGATCGCCTGGCATTGGCCGGGCGCAATTTGCCGCACGCCGATGTCGTGTCGACGCACGAGATCAACCCGTACAGCCTGTTGCGGCATGAACGCGTGGTCGTGAGTGTCGATGCAATCAAGCGACTCGAGGAGTGGCTGGCATGAACGACGAGCGCCTCTATCAGATTATTCGAGCGCCGCACGTCTCCGAGAAGGCCGCCTACGGTGCGGACCAGCGCAACCAGCACGTGTTTCGCGTCGCGCCGGACGCGAGCAAGCCGGAGATCCGCAAAGCGGTCGAACGGCTGTTCAAGGTGAAAGTCGAACGCGTGCAGGTGGTCAACATCCCGGCCAAGGCCAAGCGTTTCGGCCGGGTCGAGGGCCGGCGGCAGGGCTGGCGCAAGGCGATCGTTCGCCTCGCGGCCGGAAACGATATCGATTACGCCGGGATGGAAGGATAACTGCCATGGCCGTCGTTAAAGCCAAACCGACATCGGCGGGCCGCCGCTTCCGCGTCGAAATCAAGGGCGCCGAGCTCCATCGCGGTGAGCCGTACGCGCCGCTCGTCGAGAAGTCGAACTCCAAAACGGGCGGACGCAATACGCACGGACACATCACCACGCGTCATCGCGGCGGTGGGCACAAGCGCCGTTACCGCCGGGTGGACTTCCGTCGTGACAAGGACGGTGTGCCGGGGGAGATCGAGCGACTCGAGCACGATCCGAACCGTAGCGCGAATCTGGCGCTGGTCAAGTACGCCGACGGCGAGCGTCGATACATTCTGGCGCCGAAGGGCGTGAAGGCCGGCGCTCCGATTCGCTCCGGCCGCGAAGCGCCCATCAAGCCGGGCAACGCGTTGCCGCTGTCGAATATCCCGCTGGGCACGCGCGTGCATTGCGTCGAGCTCAAGATCGGCAAGGGTGCGCAGTTGGCGCGCAGTGCCGGAGCTTCGGTGCAGCTGGTCGCGCGTGAAGGTTCGCAGGCGACGCTGCGGCTTCGCTCGGGCGAGATGCGGCGCGTTCCGGTCGCTTGCCGCGCCACCGTTGGCGAGGTGGGTAACGAGGAGCACGCGCTACAGCAGCTCGGCAAGGCCGGCGCCAAACGCTGGAAGGGCGTTCGCCCGACCGTGCGCGGCGTGGCCATGAACCCGATCGACCACCCGCATGGTGGTGGCGAGGGCCGCACCGCTGGCGGGCGCCACCCGGTAAGCCCCTGGGGGCAGCCGACCAAGGGTTACAAGACACGCAAGAGCAAGGCGAGCGACAAGAACATTGTCCGCCGCCGCAAACGCAAGAAGTAACGCGAGGACGCGACCGTGCCACGTTCACTGCAAAAAGGGCCGTTCGTCGACCTGCACCTACTCAAGAAGGTGGAGGAGGCGCAGGCGGCTAACAATCGCCGGCCAATCAAGACTTGGTCGCGACGTTCGATGGTGTTGCCGGAAATGGTCGGCCTCACGATCGCGGTCCACAACGGCCGCCAGCACGTTCCGGTGTTGATCAGCGAGAACATGGTGGGTCACAAGCTCGGCGAGTTTGCCGCCACGCGTACCTTCAAGGGCCACGTGGCCAACAAGCGGTCCCGGTAGAGGGCATGACGATGCAGGCCACTGCAAAACTGCGAATGGCTCGGATCTCGCCGCAGAAGGCGCGATTGGTCGCCGACCAGATCCGCGGGCTGCCGGCGGAGAAGGCGCTCAACACGCTCGCCTTTCACCCGCGGGGCGCGGCGGCAATGATCCGAAAAGTGCTTGAATCGGCTATCGCCAATGCCGAGCACAATGAGGGTGCCGACGTTGATGAGCTTCGCGTAAAGACGATCTGCGTGGACGAGGGGCCGTCGCTCAAGCGTATTCGGGCACGCGCCAAGGGGCGTGCGAACCGCATCCTCAAGCGCACGAGCCATATCCACGTGAGCGTGGCGGACTAGAGAGGCGAGCAGTATGGGTCACAAGGTTCATCCGACGGGCATTCGCCTCGGGATCTCCACGGACTGGAACTCCACGTGGTACGCGGGCTCACGCGATTACGCGGACTTCCTGAATAACGACATCGAGGTGCGCGAGTTCATCAGGAAGGAGCTGTCGCACGCTTCGGTCAGCCGGGTGCAGATCGACCGGCCGGCGCGCGCGCTGCAGGTGACGATTCACACCGCGCGCCCCGGCATCGTCATCGGCAAGAAGGGCGAAGACGTGGAGCGCCTGCGGCATAAGGTGGCGAAGAAGGCTGGCCTGCCGGTCGCGAACGTCAAGATCAATATCGCCGAGATCCGCAAGCCGGAGCTCGACGCGCAGCTGGTGGCGGAGAACGTCGCCCAGCAGCTGGAGCGCCGGGTGATGTTTCGCCGCGCGATGAAACGGGTGGTGACCAACACCATGCGTCTCGGGGCGCAGGGCGTGAAGATCCACGTTGCCGGTCGACTCAATGGCGCCGAGATCGCGCGCAGTGAGTGGTATCACGATGGTCGTGTGCCGCTGCACACGCTGCGCGCCGACATCGACTACGGCCAGGCTACCGCGAAGACGACCTACGGGACGCTCGGCATCAAGGTCTGGATCTGTAAGGGCGAGGTTTTCGACCTGAATCAGAAGCGCGAGGCCCTCAAGAGCCAGTCCGCGCAGAAGTGACGGCGGGTTCGTAACCCGCCCGGCAAGGTTTTGAGCCGCTCCCGGGCGCGCGTAGCGCGACGCGGAGCAGGACATTCGGAGTATTTCGAGCCATGTTGCAGCCGAAACGCACTAAGCATCGCAAGCAGCAGAAGGGCAAGAACCGCGGCGTCGCGACCAGCGGCGACAAGGTGAGCTTCGGCGATTTTGGGCTGAAGGCGGTCGATCGCGGGCGTATTACGTCGCGCCAGATCGAGGCCGCGCGCCGGGCCATGACCCGCCACGTGCGTCGCGGCGGCAAGATCTGGATCCGGCTCTTCCCGGATGTGCCCGTGACCAAGAAGCCCATTGAAGTTCGTATGGGTAAGGGTAAGGGTGGCGTCGAGTACTGGGTCTCGAAGGTGCAGCCCGGCTCGATGCTGTATGAGATGCAGGGCGTGTCGGAGCCGGTAGCGCGCGAGGCGATGCGCCGCGCCGCGGCCAAGCTTCCGGTGCGCTGCGTGTTCGTCAACCGGACGGTCATGTAATGAAAGTGGGCGAGTTGCGCGACAAGAACGTATCCGACCTGCGTGCGGAGCTGATCGAGCTACGGCGCGAGCAGTTCAATCTGCGCATGCAGAAAGCGGTGGGGCAGTCGCCCCGCTCCGACCGATTCGGCAAAGTGCGACGCAATATTGCGCGGGTCAAGACGGTCATGAATCAGAAACGCGCGACGGGTGACTCGGCATGAGCGAGCAGCAGAGCAATCGGGCGCGCCGCGAGCGCGGTTATGTGGTCAGCGCGAAGGGCAACAAGACTGCCTCGGTCAAGGTCGAGCGCCGTATGCCGCACCCGCTGTACGGAAAGTTTCTCAAGCGCTCGAAGAAGTACCACGTCCATGACGCGGAGAACGAGTGCCGGCCCGGGGATTTCGTCGAGATCGAGGAAACCCGGCCGATTTCGAAAACCAAAGCCTGGCGCCTAGTACGTGTACATACGTCGGCGCCCGAGGTTTGACGCGGGGCGCGACCCCATTACTGAAAGGGCGAAGTCATGATCCAGATGCAGACCAGCCTCAACGCCGCCGACAACAGTGGGGCGCGCCGAGTGCAGTGCATCAAGGTTCTGGGCGGATCGCATCGGCGTTACGCGTCCATCGGTGACGTCATCAAGGTCTCCGTCAAGGACGCGATCCCGCGCGGCCGTGTCAAGAAGGGCGAGGTTTACAACGCGGTGGTCGTGCGCAGCAGCAAGGGCGTTCGGCGCGCGGACGGCTCCGTCGTTCGGTTCGACAACAACGCTGCCGTGCTGCTCAATAGTAAACTCGAGCCGGTCGGGACGCGTATCTTCGGACCCGTGACGCGTGAACTGCGCACCGAGCGGTTCATGAAGATCATCTCGCTCGCTCCCGAAGTGCTGTAAGGGACAGAGGCGATGCAAAAGATTCGCAAAGGTGATGACGTGATCGTAACCGCCGGTCGGGACAAGGGCCGCCGAGGTACCGTTCAGCAGGTCCGCGATGACGGGCGGCTGATCGTCGACAACGTCAACATGGTCAAGAAGCATCAAAAGCCGAACCCGCAGCAGGGCGTGGGTGGGGGCATCATCGAGAAGGAGGCGCCCATACACGTCTCCAATGTCATGGTGTTCAACCCGACTCGTAGCGCGGGCGATCGCGTGGGGATCAAGACACTCGCCGACGGCCGCAAGGTGCGGTACTTCAAGTCGGACGGCGAAGTCGTCGACGTCTAAGGCGTAACGGATATGGCACGACTTCAAGAACAGTATCGCGACCACATGGTGGGCAGCCTCCGGCAGTCGCAGGGCTATGAAAACATCATGGCCGTGCCGCGCCTGGAGAAGATCACGGTCAACATGGGCGTCGGCGAGGCGGTCAGCGACAAGAAGGTGCTGGAGGCCGCTCAGCAGGAACTGGCGCTGATTACCGGCCAGAAGCCGGCTATCACTCGCGCCCGCAAGTCGATCGCCGGCTTTAAGGTTCGTGAGGGTTGGCCCATTGGCTGCAAGGTGACGTTGCGTGGCGGGCGGATGTACGAGTTTCTGGATCGCTTGATCCACGTTGCGATCCCGCGCATCCGTGACTTCCGCGGCTTCAGCCCGAAAGGCTTTGACGGCCGTGGCAATTACAGCATGGGCGTACGCGAGCAGATCATCTTTCCCGAGATCGAGTACGACAAGACGGATGCGATTCGGGGCATGGATATTACGTTTACGACGACGGCGAAGACGGACTCCGAGGCGCGAGCGCTCCTCAACGAGTTTCACTTCCCGTTTCGCTGAGAGGCGATAGGCATGGCAAAGGTTTCAATGATTCAGCGCGAGAACAAACGCGCCGAGTTGGTAGCGAAGTACGCCGGGCGTCGTGCTGAGCTCAAGGCGATCATCAAGAACCCGAACACGCCGGACGATGAGCGTCTGGACGCGGTCACGAAGCTGCAGAAGCTGCCGCGCGATGCGAGCCCGGTGCGCCGGCAAAACCGGTGCCGTCAGACGGGTCGCCCGAAGGGCGTCTATCGCAAGTTCGGACTGGGCCGGAACAAGTTGCGCGAGGCGACCATGCGCGGCGACGTTCCGGGCCTCCGTAAGGCCAGCTGGTAAACGAGCCGGGGATTACACACGATGAGCATGTCCGATCCAATTGCCGATATGCTGACCCGGATTCGTAACGGGCACATGGCTAACAAGGAACGCGTGAGCATGTACTCCTCGAATCGGCGCACGGCGGTTGCCAGTGTGCTGAAAGAAGAGGGATACATCAGCGATTACTCGGTCGATGACGCGGATCCCGCGAAACCGACGCTGACCGTTGAGCTGAAATACTTCGAGGGCCGTCCCGTCATCGAAAAGCTCCAGCGCGTCAGCCGTCCCGGGCTGCGTATCTACCGGGGCAAGGGCAAGTTGCCCAAGGTCCAGAACGGACTCGGGATTGCGATCATCTCGAGTTCGCATGGTGTGATGAGCGATCGCCAAGCCCGCGCACAGGGGTTCGGCGGCGAAGTGATTTGCACGGTCGCCTGAGGCGCCGGGGGAGTAGTTCAGCATGATCGAACCAACATCCCGTGTCGCGCGCCAGCCGGTCGTCGTCCCGAAGGGCGTAGAGATCGACGTCCAGGGGCAGCGCATCGACGTCAAGGGACCGAAAGGCAGCGACGGCTATACCGTCCACGATTGGGTCGAGGTCCTGCGCGAGGACGAGCAGATCCGGTTCGCGCCGCGGCGCACGGACCGCGAGGCCAACGCCATGGCCGGGACGATGCGTTCGTTGCTGAACAACATCGTGCGCGGGGTCAGCGAAGGCTTCGAGAAGAAGCTCGTCATCCGCGGTGTTGGCTATCGCGCGCAGATGCAGGGCAACTCGCTGCACCTGACCCTTGGTTTTTCGCATCCGGTGAATCATCCGGTGCCCGAAGGAATCGAGATCACCACGCCGAGTCAGACCGAGGTCGTCGTGCGTGGTTCGAGCAAGCAGCGCGTCGGACAGACCGCCGCGGAGATCCGCGCGTACCGGCCGCCGGAGCCGTATAAGGGCAAGGGCGTCCGTTACGACGACGAAGAAGTCATCATGAAGGAAGCCAAGAAGAAGTAGGCTTTCTTCCAGCGTACGAGTGCGAGCCATGGACAAGAAGGACCAACGACTTCGCCGCGCGCGCCGCGGGCGCGCCCGGATCCGGGAGCAGGGCATTGCGCGCCTGACGGTGCACCGGACGCCGCGTCATATCTACGCGCAGGTGACGGCGCCGAATGGCGACCGTGTGCTGGCGGCCGCCTCGACCGTGCAGTCGGATACGCGGGGTGCGGTGAAGTCCACCGGCAACGTAGAAGCGGCTTCTCTGGTCGGCCAGCAGATCGCCGAAAAGGCGAAGCAGGCAGGCGTGGAAAAGGTCGCGTTCGATCGGTCCGGATTCCGGTACCACGGCCGCGTCAAGGCACTCGCGGACGCCGCTCGCGAGAACGGCCTGCAGTTTTAATCGGGAATCACGATGGCGAATACCGAAACCGCAGCACAGAGCGCCGACGGGTACCTTGAAAAGCTCGTCAACATCAATCGTGTGGCCAAGGTGGTCAAGGGTGGCCGGCAATTCGGCTTCACCGCATTGACCGTCGTGGGCGACGGCCAGGGCAAGGTCGGCTTTGGTTACGGCCGGGCGCGCGAGGTGCCGCAGGCCATCCAGAAGGCGATGGAGCAGGCGCGGCGGAACATGAAGTCGGTGCCGCTCAATGGCGCGACCCTGCAATATCCGCTGGTCGGCCGTCACGGCGCTGCGCGTGTGTACATGCAGCCGGCCTCCGAGGGTACGGGCATCATCGCCGGTGGCGCCATGCGCTCGGTGTTCGAGGTCCTCGGCGTACATGACGTGCTCGCGAAGATCCAGGGCACGCACAACCACTTGAATGTGGTTCAGGCGACGATCAATGGCCTCACGCAAATGCAGTCCCCCGAGCGGGTGGCGGCGAAGCGTGGGAAGGCCGTTGAAGAACTGACGGGATAGCACCATGGCGAATAACGGTACGGGCAAGATTCGCGTTACGCAGGTGCGTAGTGCCATCGGTCGGCTGCAGCGTCATAAGGCCTGCCTGCGCGGCCTGGGGCTGCGCCGCATGCACCATACCGTGGAGGTCGCGGATACCCCCGAGAACCGGGGCATGGTGAATAAGGTCTCTTACATGCTTTCAGTTAAGGAAGGCTGAGATGCGACTCAACGAAATGAAACCGGCGGGCGGCGCGAAGTCCGACGCGCGGCGAGTGGGCCGCGGCATCGGTTGCGGATTCGGCAAGACGGCTGGCCGCGGTCACAAAGGTCAGAAGTCACGCTCCGGCGGCTTCCACAAGGTGGGATTCGAGGGCGGCCAGATGCCGCTGCAGCGGCGCCTGCCGAAATTCGGCTTCCGCTCGCGCCTTTCCCGCGAGACCGCGCAGATTCGCCTACACGAGTTGGCGAAACCGGAATCCGAGGTGGTCGATCTGGCTGCGTTGAAGGCGGCCGGCGTCGTTGCGGCGAGTGCCAAGCGCGCGCGGGTTTTCGCATCTGGCAAGATCGAGCGCGCGGTGACCGTGCGCGGCCTGGCGGTCAGCAAGGGCGCGCGGGCTGCGATCGAAGCCGCCGGCGGGCGCGTCGAATAACCTATGGCGCGCACCGCCTCAGCTGGTCAAGGGGGTGGCATCGGGGCCCTCGGTAAATCCGCGGAGCTTCGTTCGCGCCTGCTGTTTGTGGTGATGGCGCTCGTCATTTTCCGCACCGGCACGCACATCACGATCCCGGGCATCGATCCCGGCGTCATGCAGACGCTGTTCGAACAGCAACAGGGCAGCATCCTGGACATGTTCAACATGTTCTCAGGCGGCGCCCTGCAGCGCATGTCGCTCTTTGCGCTTGGCGTGATGCCGTACATCACTGCGTCGATCATCATGCAGCTGATGTCGCACGTGGTGCCGTCGCTGGAGCAGATTCGCAAAGAGGGCGAGTCAGGCCGACGCAAAATCACGAAGTACACGCGATACCTGACGCTTGGATTGTGTATCTTCCAGTCGCTGGGTATCTCGATCGCGTTGCAGGGTCAGCAGATCGGCAGCGAGGCGTTGGTGTTCACGCCAGGCTGGACCTTCATGATCACCACGGTCGTGACACTGACAACGGGAACGATGTTTCTCATGTGGCTCGGCGAGCAGGTCACCGAGCGGGGCGTGGGCAACGGTATCTCGATTTTGATTTTCGCCGGGATCGTCTCGGGCCTGCCCCAGGCGCTCGGCGGTACGCTCGAACTGGTTCGAACGGGTGAATTGGCGAGCCCTGTCGTGCTGCTGATCGCAGCGCTCTTGGTCGGCGTAACCGGCTTCGTGGTGTTTGTCGAGCGGGGTCAGCGTCGGATTACGGTCAACTACGCGCGGCGACAGCAGGGCCGCAAGATGTACGCGGCGCAGAGCAGCCATCTGCCGCTGAAATTGAACATGGCGGGTGTGATTCCGCCGATTTTCGCCTCGAGCATCATTCTGTTCCCGACGACGATCGGGAACATGGTCGGACAGGCGGGCGATCGCGGCTGGCTGCAGGAGATCGTGTCGACGTTGCAGCCGGGACAGCCGCTGTACGTGCTGTTTTACGCGACGGCGATCATCTTTTTCTGCTTCTTCTATACGTCGCTGGTGTTCGATTCGCGCGACACCGCTGACAATCTGAAGAAGTCCGGGGCGTATATCCCGGGGATCCGTCCGGGCGAGCAGACGGCACGCTATATCGATGGGGTGCTGACCCGGCTGACGATGGTGGGGGCGGCCTACATCACGGCCGTCTGCCTGCTGCCGGAGTTCCTGATCCTGTGGCTCAACGTGCCGTTTTATTTCGGGGGCACGTCGCTGTTGATCATTGTGATCGTGGTCATGGATTTCATGGCCCAAG
This sequence comes from Halofilum sp. (in: g-proteobacteria), assembly GCA_040880995.1. Taxonomy (GTDB): domain Bacteria; phylum Pseudomonadota; class Gammaproteobacteria; order XJ16; family Halofilaceae; genus Halofilum. The sequence continues at coordinate 12,977 of JBBEEB010000072.1, read as the reverse complement.
TGCAGTCGCACATGATGAGCCATCAGTACGACAGCCTGATGAAAAAGGCGAATTTGAAGGGCTACGGCCGGCGCAGCGGCGGTTAGGCCAATGGACGTCGGTCCGGTCGCGCGGCGCGCGGGCCCGATCCCGGGGAGAAAGGCAATGAAGGTAAGTGCTTCGGTTAAGCGGATTTGCCGCCACTGCAAGATCATTCGGCGTAACGGCTCGGTGCGTGTCATCTGCCGCGACGGCCGTCACAAGCAACGCCAGGGCTGAGTCTAGCCGGTCGCCGCTTGCGAAAGGGCGGTCCGCGCAGCTACACTATACGGCTTGCCACTGGTCCAAGGAGACTAAGCGAATGGCCCGCATCGCAGGCATCAATATACCGGTGCATAAGGCGGCTTGGACCGCGCTCACCTCGATCTACGGGATCGGGCCGACGCGCGCTCGTCAGATCTGCTCCACCGCAGGCGTGCCCGAGAGCACGCGCGTGCGCGATCTGTCCGAGGGCGAAATCGAAGCCCTGCGCAACGAAATCGGCCAGTACACCGTGGAAGGCGATCTTCGCCGCGAGGTGTCCATGAATATCAAGCGGCTGATGGATCTGGGCTGCTACCGCGGGCTGAGGCATCGCCGCGGGCTGCCGCTACGAGGGCAACAGACCCAGACCAATGCGCGCACCCGCAAGGGACCGCGTCGGCCGATCAAGCGCTGATGTACACGGGAGTCGCAAGCTAAATGGCGAAGGGCAAGGGCACCACGACGCCGCGCAAGAAAGTGCGCACCACCGTCTCCGACGGTATCGCGCACGTACACGCGTCGTTCAACAACACGATCATCACCATCACCGACCGCCAAGGCAATGCGCTCAGCTGGGCCACCTCGGGCGGCTCCGGTTTTCGTGGCTCGCGCAAGAGCACGCCCTTCGCGGCTCAGGTCGCGGCCGAGCGTGCCGGCAACGGCGCCAAGGAATACGGCATGCAGAACCTGGAGGTTCGCGTGAAAGGTCCGGGGCCGGGCCGCGATTCCGCCGTGCGCTCGCTGAATAACGCAGGCTTTATCATCAACAGCATTACTGACGTGACGCCGATACCGCACAACGGTTGTCGGCCGCCGAAGCGCCGGCGCGTCTAGTGCCCCTCGGCGTCATCTGGTAGGAGAGCGAACGTGGCCAAGTACACCGGTCCAACCTGCAAACTCGCCCGGCGTGAAGGAACGGATCTGTTCCTCAAGTCGGGGATCCGCAGTCTCGAGTCCAAGTGCAAGCTGGATCGCCCACCGGGACCGGCCACGGGCCGTCGCGGGCGCGCGTCCGACTATGCGCTGCAGCTGCGAGAGAAGCAGAAACTGCGCCGTATGTACGGCCTGATGGAAAAACAGTTCCATAACTACTATAAGAAAGCGACGCTGAAGAAGGGTTCAACCGGCGAGAACCTGCTGCAGTTCCTGGAACAACGGCTGGACAACGTCTGCTGGCGCATGGGCTTTGGCAGCACCCGCGCCGAGGCTCGGCAGTTGGTTGGCCACAAGGCCATCACGGTTAACGGCGTGATCGTCAACGCGCCGTCGTACCTCGTGCAGCCGCACGACGTCATCGCCGTCCGGGAGAAGTCCAAGAAACAGAACCGGCTCGCCGAATCCGTCGAGCTGGCGCAGCAGCGGGGCGTTCCGGAATGGATGGAAGTCGACTCCAAGAAGATGGAGGGCGCCTTCAAATCCGTGCCTGTTCGCAGCGACCTGCCAGCCGAGATCAATGAGGCGCTGGTCGTGGAGCTTTACTCCAAGTAAGGGATTCGTGCCTCGCGGCGCCTGTTCGTGGCCTCTCTGTGCGGGGACGGATGGATGGGTTTGGTAACATGAGTGGCCGCGCCTTTCGGGCCGGCGTTTGCGCGCCCGAGGTGGCGTTGCTCGTCGCTCATGTAGTACAGCGACTACACTTCGCTCCTCGAGTCTTGCGGTGAACGCGCCCAGGCTCGCAGAGAGTCCACGAATAGACCCCACGGGGCAGTGAGACGATGTCAGACAACGTCAACGAATTCCTCAAGCCGCGCATCGTCGATGTTTCGACGACCGCCGATTTCCGCGCCAAGGTGGCGCTGGAGCCGCTGGAGCGCGGATTCGGCCACACGCTGGGCAACGCGCTTCGGCGCATCCTGCTGTCGTCGATGCCGGGCGCGGCGATCACGGATGCCCAGATCGAGGGCGTGGTGCATGAGTACACCACCATTGAGGGCGTCCACGAGGACGTGCTCGATATTCTGCTGAATCTCAAGGGCGTCGCCGTTCGGCTGCATACCCGCGACGAAGCCTCGCTGTCGCTGAAGAAGGAAGGCGAGGGTGTCGTCACGGCGGCGGATATTCAGTCCGACCACGACGTCGAGATCGCGAACCCGGGTCACGTGATCGCCCATCTGACCTCGAGCGGATCGCTCGACATGACCCTGCGGGTGCGCAAGGGGCGCGGCTACGAGCCGTCGTCCGCACGTAATCTGGAGGAGGGCGAGAGCCACGTGGTCGGCGGCCTCCAGATCGATGCGACGTTCAGCCCCGTTCGGCGCGTGGCCTACAGCGTTGAGAGCGCACGCGTGGAGCAGCGTACCGACCTCGACAAGCTGATCTTCGATATCGAGACCAATGGCACGATTGATCCCGAAGAAGCGATCCGTCGCGCGGCGTCGATTCTGCAGGAGCAGCTGTCGGTCTTTGTCGACCTCAAGGGCGAGGAGCAGGCGCGCGAGGAACAGGCTGCATCACAGATCGATCCGATCCTGATGCGTCCGGTCGACGACCTCGAGCTGACCGTGCGCTCGGCTAATTGCCTCAAGGCTGAAAATATCTATTACATCGGCGATCTGATCCAGCGCACCGAGGTGGAGCTGCTCAAGACGCCCAATCTCGGCAAGAAGTCGTTGACCGAGATCAAGGACGTGCTCGCCTCCCAGGGGTTGTCGCTGGGGATGCGTCTCGAGGGCTGGCCGCCGGCCGAGCTCCAGCGCAACGATCGGGTCTCCTCCGCCTGAAGTGTGGGGCGAGTAGCGGACCTGTTGGTCGGACTGAGTTCGATATCGACGGGCGCAAAATCGGTCGGGTGAACGCCCCGGCCCACAAAGATTACGGGAACTGCAGTCATGCGTCATCGCAAGAGCGGCAAGCAGCTCGGTCGTAACAGCTCACATCGCAGCGCCATGTTTCGCAACATGTCGTCGTCGCTGTTCGAGCACGAACTCATCAAGACCACGCTCCCCAAGGCGAAGGAGCTGCGGCGCCACGCCGAGCCGCTGATCACGCTAGCGAAAGAGGATTCCGTCGCCAATCGCCGGCTGGCGTTCTCGCGTATTCGTAGCAAGGACGGGGTGCGCAAGTTGTTTGATGTCCTAGGGCCCCGCTATAGCGAGCGCCCGGGCGGCTATCTGCGAATCCTCAAGTGCGGTCACCGTGACGGGGACAACGCGCCCATGGCCTACGTCGAACTCGTCGATCGTCCGCGTGAGGACGGAGAAGAAGCCGACGCCGCCTGATTTCGGCCGCGCCCGGTTCGGCCATCACGGCGGACCGGGCTGGCCGTGCTCCTCCCTCCTAATTCCGGCTCTTCGAGCCGTCCGGCGTGTTGCCGTAGCCGGCTCCATGCAGCCGCGTTGAAGTCACGCCAATTTCTCTCTGTCTCGAGGCCGCCTGCCGGCCAGCAGTCGTCGCTGGAATCTGCCTCAATCGTCGGATTCGGCGCCACGGTTCCCTGCGCCGCGCCTGCGCGCTCGGCGGAGCCTGGCGCGGCGATTGATCTGTCGCAGGATCTGCCAACGCCACAGCAGCCGCGTAAGGGCATACGCCGTCGCCGCGCTTAGGGCGCCGAGCAGGAGACAGCCCAGGAGTAGCGGTTCCCAGATGCGGTAGAACTCGGCCATGAACCATTGGACCGAAGGTTCGAATCCGCTGCGTGGCGGCCGCTCGCCGAGCAGGCGCACGCCGAGTGAGTACCCGGACCAATACATCGGCGCCATGGTGAGTGGGTTGGAAATCCAGGTCACGATGACGGCCAGGGGCAGGTTCACGCGCAGCGACAAGGCCAACAACGCGGCTGCCGCCATCTGCGCGGGCAGTGGCAACCAGGCGATCAACACGCCGATCGCGATGCCGCCTGACACCGAACGGCGGTTGAGATTCCACAGGTTCGGGTCGTGAATCAGGTCGCCGAGCGCGTATTGCAGGGAACGTTGCCGGCCCAGCCATGCGCGATCGGGTAGGAATCGTCGGAAGAGGTTCTTGGGCATCGCCTTGCCATTGTGCGAGCCGCAGTGAGCTTAGTCCGCGCGATATCGCTTGCGTTTCGTGGCGCGCCGGGAGCCGGCAGCGATTGGCCAGCCTCATGCGAAGCCGCCCATTGTGCCAGCATGGCTGCCAACCGGCGCGACGGATCGCAAACGTTAGTGCCCGGTGGCTCTCGCGAGGGCGGCATTGCAAGGCACGGTATACGGTGGACTTTCACAACGCCGCACGGTGGCCCTTGCAAGCGTAACGCGACCGCAATGGATGGGTCAGATATTCCCTAGGGTGGCCGAACCATGGGTGGCGACCCTATGATGTTACACGCCAGCCTGGGGGAGAGCGCGATGGACGATGCACCGGAGTGGCTGAGTGAGCCGGCGATGTCGGCGGGACGGGCACTCGCTGAGATCGCCGCGTTCGTACCGAATCTCTTGCTGGCCGTCGCCCTGAGCCTGCTCGGTTGGCTGTCGGCACGCCTCGCCCGCTTGCTTGTCGAGCGGCTGGGGGGCGCGATCAATCATGCGCTCGAGCGCATTCCCCTGCGCCACCTCGGGATATTCAGCCTCTCGCCGACGGCGCTGCGCGTGCTCGGCGACCTCGCGTTCTGGGTCGTTGCGTTCCTCTTCCTGGTCGGAATCGCCTCCGCCCTGGAGCTCGATGCGGTCAGTCATTGGCTGGCGCGCCTTGTTACCTATTTGCCGGCGATGCTCTCCGGCGTATTGATCATCGTACTTGGCGTGGCCGCCAGCATCCTACTGGGACAGCTCGCCGCAGCCGGCGCCGCACCCGCGGGCCCCCAGCGCAGCCGGCAGGTAGGCAGGTTCGTGCAAGTGGCGATACTGACTCTCGCCGTCGTGCTCGGCGTCGGCCAGATGGGGCTCGACATGACCCTGCCGGTCGCGTTGATCGTCGTGACGGCCGCGGTCGTTGGCGGGGGCTTTACCCTGGCTTTTGCGCTCGGGGCCGGTGATCTGGTGCGCGATTTGATAGCGGCTCATGGGTTACAGCAGCACTGCGAACTCGGGCAGCGCGTGCGGATTGACGGCGTCGAGGGCGAGGTCGTGGAGGTCACCGCGACCAGCCTGGTGATCGCCACCGCGGACGGGCGGGTCATCGTCCCCGCACGCGTATTCCACGAGCGCACGATCACGCTGCTCGCAGGAGCGGAAAATGACTGAGCTCGCAGCGGTATCTCGCGGGTACCTGACGTCGCGGCCGATCGAGGCCGCGCGGGTGCTCGGCCGCCTCGACGCGGCCGACGTAGCCGCGTTTCTCGCGGCCCTGCCGGCTTCGGTCGGCGCCGCGCCGCTGGCCCATATGGCGCCGTGGAAGGTGGCACGTTGCCTGGCGGATATGGCGCCCGCAACGGCCGCCGAATTGGTCTCGCGCGTGCCCGCGGCGCATCGGGTGCGTGCGCTGCGCGCGATGCCCCGTGTACCGCGTGATGCCGTGATCGAGGTGCTTCCGCGAGGCCAGGCTCGGTTGCTGCGGCGTCAGTTGCGCTATCCGGCGTCGCTGGTGGGGGCGTGGATGACCGGTGACGTGGCCACCCTGCAGACCGACGCCACGGTGGCCGACGCGCTGGCAGCACTGAGAGCACGCAACGAGCCGGATTGCGTGCAGGTCTATGTCAGCGACGAACGCGGTCAGCCGCTCGGACTGGTCGCGGTTGCCGGCCTGTTGCAGGTCGCGCCCGAACAGCCGCTGGCGGAGATCATGCGCCGCGAGATCGCGGCCATCCCCGCTGACGCCCCCTGGTTCCGCGTGGACGGCGATCGCGGCTGGCGCGGATTGCTCGAGCGGCCGGTGATCGACGCGCGTGGTTACCTGGTTGGCGCGTTGTCGCTCGGACAACTCGCGGCGGCCCGCGAGCGGACCCGTGAGGAGGTCGCATCGAGCGAAAGGCCGGTGACGGCAGTCGCCGGGGGCTATATCGCCGCGATCTCGGGGCTGGCGAGAATCGCGATCGGCCTGGCAACGGGGCCTGGAGCTCGCCATGAGCGCTGATCCAGAGACTGCGGACCGGGCGCTGACTGCGCAGTTCCTGCGCGACCATCCAGTGGAAACTGCCCGAACCATCGAGCGCCTCGCGCCCGAGGAGGCGGCGGAGGCGCTCGCTGGCCAGCCACCGGAGGCATTGGCGCGGACCTGCGAGCGATTGACCCCGGTCACCGCGGCCGCCCTGGTCGAGGCCCTCCCGGAGGCGCAGGCGACCGCGCTACTGGCGAGCATGCAGCCGACCGCTGCGGTCGCCATCCTCGCGCAATTCGAGACGGACCGGTGTGCGGCGTGGCTTGCGGCGCTGGAGCCGCGCACGGCCGACGAACTGCGCGCCTTGCTGGACTACCCACCCGATAGCGCCGGGCGCCTGATGTCGCGCCGCCTGGGCTACTTCCGCGGCGACATGGACGTGGCCGCCGCGCTCGAGCGTCTGCGTCGCTTGCAGGTGAGCGATGCGCGCACGCTGTTGCTGGTCGATGGCGAGGGGCGCCTGAGCGGACGGGTCTCGGTGCAACGGCTGGCCTCGGCCCCGCGTGAGCAGAACTTGGCCGACATCGCGGACCCCGCGCCAGCCTCCGTGGAGGCGCTGGCGCCGCACAGCGAGCTGGTGGAGTTGCTGAATCGCACCGGCTTGGTCGATGTGCCGGTAGTCGATTACGACGGCCACCTGCTCGGGGTCGTACCGGAGACGGCCATGCTCGCCGCCGTGCAGCATGACGCGGCCGCCGATATGCAGGCGATGGTTGGCGCCAGCCGCGACGAGCGGGCGCTATCCTCCACCGGCTTCGCTGTGCGCAAGCGGTTGCCGTGGATGCAGATCAATCTGCTGACGGCCTTTCTGGCCGCATCGGTGGTCGGGCTTTTCGAGGACACGATCGCAAGTTACACGGCGCTCGCCGTATTGTTGCCGGTCGTGGCCGGCCAGTCCGGCAACGCGGGAGCGCAGGCGCTGGCGGTGACCATGCGCGGCCTGGCGCTACGCGAGATCACGGCCCGTCACGCGCTCGCGCTGGTATCCAAGGAGCTGCGCGTCGGCGTCGTCAATGGCGTCGCCGTCGCGGCAACCACCGGCGCCGGCGTATTCGTGTGGAGCGGTTCCTGGGGCCTTGCCATGGTCATCGCGCTAGCCATGGTCATCTCCATGGTCGCGGCCGGCCTCGCCGGCGCCCTGGTTCCGGTCGCTCTGAGCCGCATGGGCCAGGACCCGGCGACCTCATCCTCGATCATCCTCACGACGGTGACCGATGTCGCCGGATTCTTCTCCTTCCTCGGCATCGCCACCCTGTTCGCCGCCTTCTTGTAGCGGGCGCCCACGTACTTCGGACCTGGCGCCGTCATCGCGAGCCACCCAGGTCGCCCGAAGGCCATTGAGAGCCGAGGTAGCCTGGATGGAGCCGTCGAGGCTGAATGTCGCAGCCGGGTGTTGGCTCACGGGTACAGAGTATCCACTAGGTTGATGTCATCGCGAGCGCAGCGAAGCGATCCAGCCATCACCCGCAGTTTGAACCCGACGCCGGATTGCTTCGTCGCCTGCGGCTCCCTCGCAAAGACCACGTGGGAACGTGGTGGGGCGGGCCGGGCGCCGCAACAAGCGCGACTGGCCTGGTTCGTTCGCGGCTGAAGCCGCTCCTGCACTTCGATGGAAGCGCGGCTGCGACGATTCGCGACGGGCCGCATGGAAAAGAAAAAGCGTCGCTGCCGGCAGAATCCGGGGACGCTGCGACTACGCGGGCGCCCGGATTCCGTTGGCTCGTGATCGCCTCACGGCCCGCATCTGGTACCATGACTCGGTTCCATTACAGCCGCATCTTCTGGCCGGCGTCGCTTACACAGCATCGTGCTCGAGTATCTCGCCCCGTACGAGTTCTATCCGGAAGTCGTTGCCTTCTGCGCACTCGCCGCCCTGGCCTATACCCGGGGCCTGAGGGGGCGCCGCGAGGCCGGCTTGCCCGTCGCCGTGGCATCGGCGGTCGCGTTCTACGTGGGTCTCGCGATCACCTATGCGGCGATGCACACCTACATCGATTATCTGGCTCAATACATGTTCTGGGTGCATCGCGCCCAGCATTTGGGACTGCATCATCTCGCGCCGTTCCTGATGGCGCTCGGCCGGCCGCACGAAGTGCTGCCGTATGCGCTGTCCCCGGGGCCGCGAGCGCGGGCGGGTAGGGTTCTGGCTCACCCGGCGGTCCGCTGGCCGTACCGGATCGTGCAGCAGCCGGCGATCGCCTCGTTCCTGTTTGTCGGGATCATCTTCTTCTGGATGATGCCGGAGCTGCACTTCGACGCGATGCTTTCGCAGGACCTGTACCGCGTGATGAACGCGTCGGTATTTCTCGAGGGCCTGCTGTTCTGGTGGCTGATCGTCGATCCGCGCGGGCGCCTCGATGGTGGCCTGGGCTTCGGCACGCGGATCCTGATGCTGTGGGCGGTCATGGTGCCGCAGATTGCCCTGGGGGCGTACGTCGGCCTTTCCAACGCCGAGCTCTACGACGTGTACTCGGTATGCGGCCGCGCGTGGCCCATCAGTCCGATGACCGATCAGCGCCTCGGCGGGCTGATTACCTGGATTCCGGCGGCGATGATGAGCGTGATCGGCGCCCTCGTGGTCTTTCGCCTCTGGCTGCGCGAGAGCGTGCGCGATGCGCCGCCCCCCGCCGCGGCTGTGGAAGGATGATTCGATGACCTTGTTTCGATTAATGACGCGGTGGTTTCCCCTGCGCGTGGTTGGGCTGGCCTTCACGCTGACGATGGTCCTGTCCGCCTGCGGCTCGGAACCGGAATGGGATCTGCGCGACGTCTCCGGCCTCCTGCCGGACCTGGACTATGAGCTGGAGCGCGCTGCCGACGGCGCGACCGTCACCGAGGACGCCTATGCGGGCGAGGTCCGGGTGCTGTTTTTCGGTTTTACCAACTGCCCGGACATCTGCCCGATGACGCTGCAGAAATTCTCGCAGGCAGTGCGCTCGCTCGAGGGCGGCGCGGACGAGGTGCGCGTGCTCTTCGTCAGCGTGGATCCCGAGCGCGACGATCGGGAAAAACTACGCGAATACGTCAGCGCCTTTGGCGACCGATTCGTCGGCCTGCGCGGACCGGAGCCGGTACTGCGCGACCTGGCCAAGCGCTACCGCGTGACCTTCGGCTACGGCGAACCCGATGAAGCGGGCTACTACGACGTATCCCACTCCTCGGCCGCCTACATCTTCGACCGCGAGGGCAATGTTCGCCTGCTAGCCCGGCAGGATTCCTCCATCGGCGAGATCGAACGCGATCTGCAACGCCTGGTGGGGCAATAGCGACCGCGCTAGCGGCGAGGGCGTGAGCCGCGGGCACGAATGCTCGCG
>JBBEEB010000072.1:0-3287 GCA_040880995.1 Halofilum sp. (in: g-proteobacteria) | reverse complement strand
CTCGCAGCGGCGACCATCCCGCCCTGGCTACGATCCCACCTTGCGGTCTTTGCGGGAAGCCGCAGGCGACGAAGCAATCCAGCGTCGAGCTTCAACCACGCGTGAGAGCTGGATCGCTTCGCTCCGCTCGCGATGACATCGACTTATAGGGAATTCTGTACCCGGGATCCCACACGCGGTCGCCACTATGACCTCGACGGTTCGCGGGCGCGACCCGCTCCTACCGTTCCGGGGATAAGGCGTTTCCCGCCGGGTAGGAGCGGCCTTCGGCCGCGAACGAACCGGGCAGCCGGGCCTAAACGCCGCCGGTTTGCTCAGCCACGCTTCTCGTGTCCCGCCGTGCCGGCCACGCGCTCGCCCAGGATCGGCCGCAGGTAGCGCCCGGTGTGCGAGGCCTCGACCGCCGCGACTTCCTCGGGGGTTCCGCAAGCCACCATCTGCCCGCCGGCGTCGCCGCCTTCGGGGCCGAGATCGAGGATCCAGTCCGCCGTCTTGATCACATCGAGATCGTGCTCGATCACCACGATCGTGTTGCCGTGATCACGCAGCCGATGCAGCACGCGCAGCAACTGGTCGACGTCGTGGAAGTGCAGGCCCGTGGTCGGCTCATCGAGGATGTAGAGCGTGCGGCCGGTGTCGCGCTTGGACAGCTCACGCGCCAGCTTCACGCGCTGGGCCTCGCCGCCGGACAGCGTGGTCGCGTTCTGTCCCAGCTTCACGTACGACAGGCCCACGTCCATCAGCGTGTCGAGCTTGCGCTTGATGACCGGCACCGGGGCGAAGAACTCACAGGCCTCTTCGATCGTCATGTCGAGCACCTGGGAGATGTTCTTGCCCTTGTACTCGATGTCGAGCGTCTCGCGGTTGTAGCGCGCGCCCTTGCAGACATCGCAGGTGACGTACATGTCGGGCAGGAAGTGCATCTCGACCTTGATCACGCCGTCGCCCTGACAGGCCTCGCAGCGCCCGCCCTTCACGTTGAAGGAAAAGCGCCCGGGCTTGTACCCGCGCGAACGCGCTTCCGGCGTATTCCCGAACAGCTCGCGTACCGGCGTGAACACGCCGGTGTACGTGGCCGGGTTCGAGCGCGGTGTGCGCCCGATGGGGCTCTGATCGATATCGACCACCTTGTCGAAATGCTCCAGTCCATCGACCGACTCGAGCGGCGCCATCTCCATGACCGAGCCGTACAGATGGCGCGCCATGTGTGGGTACAACGTGTTGTTGATCAGTGTCGATTTGCCCGAGCCGGACACGCCCGTGACGCAGGTGAACAGCCCGGCCGGGATCTCGGCGGTCACGCCCTGCAGGTTGTTGCCGCTCGCGCCGCGCATCACCAGCGAATCTTCGCCGCGCGGGGTGCGCTCGGCCGGGATCTCGATCCGGCGGTGGCCGGAGAGGTACTGCCCGGTCAGCGACTGCGGGTTGTGCTCGACCTCCGCGGGCGTGCCCTCGGCCACGACGTAGCCCCCGTGTACTCCCGCGCCGGGGCCCATGTCGATCACGTGATCGGCCGTGCGGATCGCCTCTTCGTCGTGCTCGACCACGATCACCGTATTGCCCATGTCGCGCAGGTTCGTCAGCGTCCCGAGCAGGCGATCATTGTCGCGCTGGTGCAGGCCGATCGAGGGCTCGTCGAGCACGTACATCACGCCGACCAGGCCGGCCCCGATCTGGCTGGCCAGGCGGATGCGCTGGGCCTCGCCGCCGGACAGGCTCTCAGCGCTGCGCTCAATGGTCAGGTATTCCAGCCCCACGTTGACCAAAAACTCCAGCCGCTGGCGGATCTCCTTCATGATTTTGGAGGCGATCTCGCCGCGATGGCCGGGTAGCGAGAGTTCCGAGAACCAGGTGTGTGCGTGGCCGATGGGCAGGTGCGCGATCGCGGGGATCGATCGCCCGCCGACGAACACGTTGCGCGCCTGCAGGTTCAGGCGCGAGCCGCCGCAGTCCGGACAGGTCTGCTGGCTGATGAAGCGCGAGAGCTCCTCGCGCACCGCATACGAATCGGTTTCGCGATAGCGCCGCTCCATGTTCGGCAGAATGCCCTCGAACGGCTGCTTCCGGGTCACCGTGCGCCCGCGCTCGTTGACGTAGCGGAACTCGATCTCGCGCTCGCCGCTGCCGTGCAGCAGCAACTGCTGGACGGAGTCGGGCAGCTCGTTGAACGGCGTCTCCACGTCGAATTCGGCGTCGCGCGCCAGCGACTGAATCATCTGGAAGTAATAGGCGTTGCGCCGGTCCCAGCCGCGGATGGCGCCGCCGGCCGCGCTCAGGCTCGGATGGGCGACCACGCGGTCGGGATCGAAGAACTGCCGCGTGCCCAGGCCGTCGCAGCCAGGGCAGGCGCCGATCGGGTTGTTGAACGAGAACAGCCGCGGCTCCATCTCGGGCACGGCGTAGCCGCACTCGGGACAGGAGAACTTCGACGAGAAGGTCACGTCGGCGCTGCCGTCGTCGTCCATCGAGATCAGCCGCGCCAGGCCATCGGACAGGTTCAGCGCCGTCTCGAGCGACTCGGCCAGGCGCAGGCGCTGGTCCTCGCGCACCTTGAAGCGGTCGATGACGATCTCGATGGTGTGCTTCTTGCGCAGGTCGAGCTTGGGCGGCTGGTCCAGCTCGTAGATCTCGCCGTCGATGCGCGCGCGAATATAGCCCTGGGTGCGGAACTTGCCGAGCAGCCCCTGGTGCTCGCCCTTGCGGTTCTCGACCACCGGGGCCAGCAGCATCAGCCGGCTGCCCTCCGGCAGGTTCAGGATCTGATCGGTCATCTGGCTGACCGTCTGCGCCTCGAGCGTCGTGCCGTGCTCGGGGCATTGCGGCGTGCCGGCGCGGGCGTAGAGCAGACGCAGATAATCGTAGATCTCGGTGATCGTGCCGACGGTCGAGCGCGGGTTGTGCGACGTGGCCTTCTGCTCGATCGAAATCGCCGGCGACAGGCCCTCGATACCGTCGACGTCGGGCTTCTCCATCACCGACAGGAACTGGCGCGCGTAGGCCGAAAGCGATTCGACGTAGCGCCGTTGTCCCTCCGCGAATACGGTGTCGAAAGCCAGCGAGGACTTGCCCGAGCCGGACAGGCCAGTGATCACGATCAGCCGATCGCGAGGAAGATCAACGTCAACGCCCTTGAGATTGTGCGTGCGCGCACCGCGTACGGAAATACTACTCATGGTGGCCTGTAGGCTGGAAAAGAAGGGGATCGAACGGCCGGTTTCCGGCGCGTCAGACCAAACTGCTAATATACGCGGTTCTTACCGTACCGAGCAAAAGCCGAGTGTCCTGCC
>JBBEEB010000071.1:11315-25527 GCA_040880995.1 Halofilum sp. (in: g-proteobacteria) | reverse complement strand
CTGGATCGCTTCACTTCGTTCGCGATGACGAGTCGTTTGTAAGAGCGGCTTCAGCCGCGATCGGACACGCTGCTGAACTTGCGGCAGCTACCCCGCCTATGCCTGCTACGCCCCCCATCCGAGGTCTTTGCGAGGAGCCGGAGGCGACGAAGCAATCCATGTCGAACTCAATCCGTGCGAGACCGCTGGATCGCTTCACTTCGTTCGCGATGACGAGTCGTTTGTAGGAACGGCTTCAGCCACAATCGAACCGGCAACCAAGCCAAGCGTGGACAATTCGCGGGCAAGCTCTCTCCTACAATCCGGATGGTAACTCCGGAGAGTTCTGTTGGGGCGTCCACGGCCCGCGGACGAGTCCCGCCGCCGCATTCGGCCTCGACGATCTACTCGTCACGATAACGCCGGGTCAGATCGGCATAGGCATCGACGCGCCGGTCGCGCAGGTAGGGCCACACGCGCCGGACCTGTTCGCTGTGCGCGAGATCGAGCTCGGCCAGTAGGCGCTCGCGTTCTGCACCCGCTTGGGCGAGCAACTCGCCCTGCGGACCGCAGATAAAGCTGCTACCCCAGAAGTCGATGCCGGCGCCCGTCGCCACGCAATCGGGCTCATGACCGATGCGGTTGGCCACCAGCACCGGTAGTCCGTTGGCCACCGCGTGCGCACGCTGTACGAGCATCCACGCCTCCTGCTGGCGCGCCTTCTCGGCCTCGTCGTCCGGCGGATGCCAGCCGATGGCGGTCGGGTACAGCAAAAGGTCGGCGCCAGCCAGGGCCATGAGCCGCGCCGCCTCGGGATACCACTGATCCCAGCAGACCAGTAGACCCAAGCGGCCGACGGACGTGGGGATCGGCATGAAGCCCCGTTCGGCGTCACCCGGGGTGAAGTAGAACTTCTCGTAATAGCCCGGATCATCCGGGATGTGCATCTTGCGGTAATGCCCGACGCGACCGGCCTGCCGATCGAAGACGGCGGCGGTGTTGTGATACAGCCCCGGCGCGCGGCGCTCAAACAGCGAACCGACGAGGACGATGTCCAGTTCGCGCGCAAGTGCCGCCAGTCGCTGTGCAGTGGGGCCGTCGAGCGGTTCTGCCAGATCGAAGACGTCGGTGTCTTCCTGCTGGCAGAAGTAATGGGTGGCATGCAGCTCCTGCAGCAGCACCAGCTCCGCGCCCCGATCGGCCAGCTCCCGGATCCCCGCTTCGCTCTCGGCCAGACTACGCTCTTTGTCGGGCCAACTGGCTTGCTGAACCACGCCGGCTGCAAGTCGCTTGCTCATCGACGATTCCTCGAGTCCGACGGACTGGATACTGGATCACCCCTAAGGAGTCTTTGCTCAGAGGCCGTCCTGGCCTTGTTCAGATGCGAAAACCGAAAAACGCAGTTCTCGGATTCCTTCATTTGCAGCGGGCTACGCTCGCTGCAAATGGCGGCACAACCTTGTGCCGCGGGACCCCGATTAAATCTGAGCTTCCCTAACTTGCGCTCCCTCTGAGCGCCCGTCAAACGCGATGAGCGCTGATTCGTTGTGATGCTTAGTGCGCCCGCGAACCGACTGCGTTTGATGTGATTGCCCCGTTCGTTCGCGGCCGGTGGCCGCTCCCACGGGGCTCGATCGGGGACGTAGGAGCGGGCACTGCCCGCGAATCGACGACGCCTGGCGCGGGGCCGCCCGGTTCCTTTGCGGATGCAAACCACGTGTGCGCGAGGCGTCAGGCGGGTTGCCCGGCGAGGAAGTCGGCCAGCATGGGCGCGAAGCGTTCTTCATCGACGAGGAACGAGTCGTGGCCCTGAATCGAGTCGAGCTCACGTAGCGTCACCTCCGCGCCCGTCACCGTCAGCATCTCGCCCAGCTCGCGCTGCTGCCACAGCGGAAACAGCCAGTCGGTATGCACACCGGCGATCAATGCGCGCCGCGCGTCGATATGCGCGACCCCTTCAGCCACCGAACCGTTGTCGTGCTCTGCGGCATCGAACAGGTCCATCGACTGCGACAGGTACAGATAGCAATTGGCGTCGAAACTGCCGATGAACTTGCGCGCATTGGCATCGAGGTAGGACTCGACCTGGAACTCCATCTCGAACGGATCGCGCCCGGATAGATCGGGCTCGCCGATGCGCTTGCGATCGAAGCGCAGAAAATACTCCTCCGCCGAGCGATAGGTCATCAGGCCGAGCTTGCGCGCCAGGCGCATGCCATCGCGCGGTCCTTCCCCGGGTGTGTAGTAGCCGCCGGCCCAGTCCGGATCCGTGCGGATCATCTCGCGCTGCAGCGAGCGCACCGCGATGGCGAACGGCGTGGCCTGCGCCGCCGCCGAGATGCTGATGAGGTCGCGGTAGCTCTCCGGATACATCATCGCGTAGGCAAGCGCGTCCATTCCGCCGAGCGAGCAGCCGGCGACGGTATGCAGATGCTCGATCCCGAGCGCGCGGCAGGCACGATGTGCCGCCGCCGCGATATCCTCGACCGACAGTCGCGGGAAATCGAGCTGGTAGGGCCGGCCGGTCTCCGGATTGATCGACGCCGGGCCGGTCGACCCGAAGCAACTGCCGAGCGAGTTGACGCAGATGACGAAGAAGCGATCGGTGTCGATCGGCTTGCCCGGGCCGATCATGTGTTCCCACCAGCCCGGCGACGGATCGGCGGCCGAAGAGGCGGCATGCGCCGACGGCGAGAGGCCGGTGAACAACAGCATGGCGTTGTCGCCATGGCCACTGAGTTCACCCCAGGTCTCATACGCGATCGTGACCGCGGGCAAGCAGCCGCCGCGGTACATATGGAAAGGGCCGTCGAGTTCGACGTACTGGCGGGCGCCGGACATAGTTGGACCTTTATTGCTCCGAGGGGTCGATCAAACGCGTGACGAACCGTGCGATGTCCCGGCCTTCCATTGTCGACGACTGGCGGCCATCGCGCACGCTAGCCATCCCTGAAGCGCGGCGACGCCGGCGCCGCTCCGGCCGGGTACGGCCCGATACTTCCCTTCGGCGCAACCGCCAAGGGTGCGATCCTACCGGAGCGACGCGCAAATGTCGGCCACGCCCGCGGGCTTATAGCGATGCGTAGTGGAATCGAGAGCGCAGCGCTTGGATTGTGGGAACAAGCGCCTTATGGTCGTGCGCGTATTCGCCCGCGATTGGCCCTGCGTTGGGCCGCGCGCCGGGCAGCCATAACGAGAACTCACCTACCGGAACGACCATGGCACTGAAGCTCCTCGCCGTCGGCGATCTGCATCTGGGGCGGCACCCGTCGCGGCTTCCCGGGGCGTTGTCGCTGCCAGCCGCACAACTCGGCCCGGCCGGCGCCTGGGAGCGCATCGTGGACGCCGCACTCGCCCATGGCGTGGACGTCGTGGCGTTCGCCGGCGATGTGGTCGAGCGCGAGCACGACTTCTTCGAGGCCTATCGGCTGCTTCAACAAGGCGTGGAGCGTCTCGTCGGCGCGGGTATCCGCGTGGTCGGAATTGCAGGCAATCACGACGGCGGGGTATTGCCGCAGCTCGCCGACGAGGTCGATGGGTTCGAACTACTGGGCCGCGGCGGCGTATGGCAGGCGGCGACACTCGCGGCCGAAGCCGAGCGGACGACCCTGTGGGGCTGGTCCTTTCCCCAGGCCCGGGTGAGCGACAGCCCGCTGACCGGCGCGACCTTCGAACGCGGCGCCGGCATCAACCTGGGCCTACTGCATTGCGACCGCGATCAGCACGATAGCCGCTACGCGCCGGTGAGCAGCCGCGCACTGTCCGGCGCGGGCCTGGACGGCTGGCTTTTGGGCCATATCCACCGCCCGGATGCGCTCAGCGCGTCTGAGCCCGTGGGCTATCTCGGTTCGGTCACCGGGCTGGACCCGGGCGAGCCCGGTGCCCATGGCCCCTGGCTGCTGACCCTCGATGGCGGGCGTGTGAGTGCGGTCGAGCAGTGGCCGCTGGCGCCGTTGCGGTGGGAGCCGCTGGAGGTCGATCTCACCGATCTGGCCGCGGCCGACGAGGCCCGCGCCCGGCTGCTGACGGCGGTGCGCGCGTTGGACGATACGCTGCGATCGGCACCCTGGACGCCCCGCGCCGTGGGCCTGCGCGTGCGATTCGGTGGCCGCTGCGCGTTCGGCGCGGACCACATTGACCCCTTGTTCCCGCCGGACGAGCGCGCCGGCATCCACGAAAGCGGCGGTATCCACTACTTCATTGAGCGCGTATCGGTCGAAACGCTGCCGGCGATCGCGCTGGACGAACTCGCGACGCGCAGCGACCCGCCCGGGCTGTTGGCGCGCCGGCTGCTGCTGCTCGACCGGCCCGAGGATGACCCCGAGCGCCGGGCCTTGATCGAGGATGCCCGCCACCGGCTCGCCGGGGTCGCGCGCGAGAGCCGCTGGCAGGCGCTCGCGTACGACCCGAGCGCGGCCGACACGGCCGACTGGTTGCGCCGCGCCGCCCGGCTGGCGCTCGAACGCATGCTGGCCCAGCGGGACGCGGCATGAGGCTGCGCACGCTCGAGATCCAGCAACTGCCCGGTACCGGTGCATTTCGCATCGAGGGGCTGGCGCCCGGCGCCAATCTGATCACCGGCCCCAACGCCGTCGGCAAATCCAGCCTGATCCGGGCCTTACGCTACCTGATCGGCGGCGCACGCACCGGGGATCCCGCCGCCCTGGCGCTGGCGGCTGAGTTCGACGACGGCGGTCACACGTGGCGCGTGCAACGCGCCGGCGGTCAGGTGCTCTGGACCCGCGAGGGTGCGGCCGTCGAGCCGCCCGCCCTGCCCGACGCCGACCTGCTGCATTGCTATTGGCTGCGCGTGGAGGACCTGCTGCGCGATGACGGCCGCGACGACGCGGCACTGGTCAAGCACCTGCGCAGCGCGCTTTCCGGCGGCTTCGACCTCGACGCCATTCGCGCGTATGCGCCGTTCGATTTCGGTCCGCAGACCGGCCGGCGCCAGGCAGCCGCGCTGCAGGAAGAGCGGGCGACACGCCAGCGCATCGAGAGCGAGCACGAAGCGCTCCGGCGCGAAGCCGCCGGATTACCCGAACTCAAGGCCCAGGCCGAGAGCGCGGAGCAGGCCGCGCGACGGCTCGGGCGACTGGAGCAGGCACTGTCACTGCTCGCGGCGCGCCGGGCCCGGCTGGCGACCGACGAGCAACTCGCCCGCTTCCCGGCCGACATGGCGCGCCTGCGCGGCGACGAGCTGGAATCACTGGCCGGCCTCGAACAGGAGCGCGCGCAGTGCGGCCAGACCGTCGGCGAACAGGAACGCGCCCGGCAGGACGCCGCTGAACGGCTCGCCGAAACGGGGTTCGCCCAGACGCGCCCCAGCGAGTCCAATCTCCAGGCCCAGCGCGAACATCTCGCCGAGCGCAGGCGGCACGCCGACCGTCTCGATGCCGAGCGCGAGCGGCTGGCCGAACACCAGGCGCAGGAACAGTCCGCCGCCCTCGAACTGGGCGGCACCGCGTTACCGCCGCGGCTCGACCCCGCGAGCATCGGCGAGGCCGAGACCCTGGCGGGGCGCCTGCATCGGGCGCGCCGCGCACTCGACGACCGCCGGGCTCGGCTCGAGGCCTGGGATGCCGACACGCCCAGCGCCGATACGCGGCCGTGGCTCGGCTGGGCGGTGCTCGCGATGCTCGGCGCCGGGGCCGCAGCGGTCGCGGCCAGTCTCACGAGCGAGCCGCGCGGCGTGGCGGCAGCAGCCACGGCCATTGCCGCAGGCGTGATCGGATTCATCGGCGCCGCGCACCGCGCCCTAGCCACGCACCACGCCGGCAACTATCACGCCCGCCGGCGGCGGGAACTGGCCACGGAACTCACCCAGGCCGAGACGGAGCTGGAGGAATGTGCGCGCGAGCAGCAGGCACTCTGCGCGCGTTGCGGCATCGACCCCGAGCGCTTCGAGGGTGCCGCGCTGGAACGGTATTTTCATCTGGCCGCCGATCTCGACCGAGCGCGCGAGGCGCGCATCACGAGCGAGCGCAGGATCGCCGCCATCGAGGCGCAGGTCGCCGCCGAGGCGAATCAGGTGTGCGACTTCCTCGCGCACTGGGAAACCCGCCCAGCAACCACGGACGGGACCGACCTGAAGGCGGCACTCGACGCCTTCGCGGATCGCTGCCAGCGGGCCGCCGAGTTAGCGCAGGCCGAGCGCGCCGCGCAACGCGAGCGCGACCGTCTGCAGCAATCGCTCGCCCAGATCGACGCGCGCATCGGACAGCTGTATGGCGCCGCCGAGCTTGAGCCGGGCGAGCGCCGAACCCTCGAAGAACGCTGCGCGGCGCACGAGGAATGGCGCCAGTGTCGGGACGCGCGCGAGCGGGCGGTCCACATCGAGGAGGAGCGGCGGCAGCCGTTGATCGATGAGGCGGAGCTGATCGCCCGCATCGAGGCCGACGACGAGAGTCAGCTCCGGGCCGAGCGGGACGAACTCGAGCGGCAGTCCTCCCACAGCGAAACGCTGCGCAAACAGGTCTTCGATCTGGAACAACGGCTCGAGCGTGCTGGCCGCGAGGGCGAACTCGAACGGGCGGCAGCCGCGGAGGAACGCGCCCGCGACGCGCTCGCCGAGCAATTCGACCAGGCGATGCTGGCCGAGGCCGGCCACCTATTGCTCGACGGCGTCGCGGCAGAATTCCGCAACGAACACGAGCCGGCCGTACTGCAGGATGCCCGCGCGCGGTTCGCGCGTTTTACCCATCATGCCTGGTCGCTGGAGGTCGATCCCCAGCGCGGCTTCCACGCGCTCGAGCACGCCAGTGAGCAACGCCGGTCCTTGTCCGAGCTGTCGTCGGGCACGCGCATGCAACTGCTACTGGCCGTACGCATGGCCTGGGCGCGTCAGATCGAGCGGGAGAAGACGCCCCTGCCGCTGTTCCTGGACGAAGCGCTCACCACCAGCGACGAGGCCCGCTTCGGCGAAGTCGCCGCCAGTCTGGAGCAGCTGGTCGAGGAGGAAGGCCGGCAGGTGTTTTATCTGAGCGCACGCCGGCAGGAGGCGACGATCTGGGAGCGCGCCACGGGTAAGCGCCCGCAGGTGCTGGACCTGGCCGAGATTCGCTTTGGCACCTCCGAAGCGGCGGCCGAGGATTACGCCCTGCCGCCGGTTCAGGCACTGCCGGACCCTGGAACGCTGAGCGCTGACGAATATGCCGCGCTGCTCGGCGTGCCATCGGTGGACCCGCGCCAGCCAGCGGCGAGCATTCACCTGTTCCACCTTTTGCGCGACGACCTGCGGTTGCTGCATACGCTGCTGGAGCAATGGCGCATTCCGCATCTGGGGGCGCTGGAGGCCTTGCTCGCCAGTGAGGCGGCGGACCAGGCCGTGCCCGGTCCGCACTGGCGCACGACCCTGGCGACTCGCTGCCGTGCGGCCCGGCACTGGACCGCGCTGTGGCGCACGGGCCGCGGCAAACCAGTCGATCGCGGCGTGTTGGAGGCATCCGAACACGTGACGCAGGCATTCATAGAGCGGGTGTCGGAGCTGGCGTTCGAACTCGACGGGGATGGCGAGGCCCTGATCGAGGCGCTGCGTGCCGGCCGCGTCTCGCGCTTTCGCACCAGCAGCACCGACGCACTCGAGGAGTGGCTGCGAACCCACGGCTACATCGACACCACGGATCCACTCGCTCCGGACGAACGCGAACGCCGGACCCTGCAATCGGGCGACATCGAGGGCGACCCCGCCGACTTGCGCCTCATGATCCGCTGGCTGGATGCCGGCGCCGGTGACACCGCGCACGCATTGGCTCAGACCACGAGCGAACTGCCCGCTTAGCGCGCACGCGCAATCGGGCCGAGCGCGTCCCCGTTCGGGGTCACCCCCAATGGCACCCGCGCCGTCGCTTCGCTGCAATGGGCCGAAGTGGCAAGGAGGCCCGGCGCATGCTGCTGAAGCTGGCCATCCTCGGCTGCGCGCACATCCACATGAGCGACGCCGCCGAGGTGATCGAGGCCGATCCACGCGCGCGAGTCACCGGCCTCTGGGATCACGACGCCGCACGTGCACAGCACTGGGCGCGGCGCCTGGCCGCACCGCGCGCGGCACGACCCGAAGAAGCGTTCGCGGATGCCGACGCGGTCATCGTGATGTCCGAGACGGTCCGTCATCCCGCACTCGTCTCGGCTGCGAGTGCGGCGGGCAAGGACTTGTTCGTGGAGAAACCGCTCGGACGGACGGCAGCCGAGGCGGCCGAGATGCGCGCGGCCATCGAGCGCGCGGGCGTCCGCTTTCATACCGGCTATCTGCTGCGCGATGTGGACGCACATCGACGGATCCGGGAGCTGATCGCCGCGGGATCCTTGGGAACACTGGTGCGGGCGCGTGGCCGCTTCGCGCACCCGGGCGCCCTCGCCGGCTGGTTCGACGACTTTCCCTGGACCGTGGACCGAGAGGCCGCGGGTTTCGGCGGATTCGCCGATGAAGGCGTACACGTCATCGATTTGCTGACCTGGGCACTGGGCCGGTCCATCGTAGCCGGCACGGCCGAGATCGGCCGCGTCACGGCCGGCGCCAAGATCGACGAACGCGGCGAAGCGCTCGTCCGCCTCGAGGACGGCACACCGGCGACCATCGCCGCCGGCTGGACCGAGCCCGCGCTCACGGCTGAACTCTGTGTGACCGGAACGCAGGGGGAGGCTCGCGTGTTCGCGGGCGAGCTGATCGTGGAGGCGCCCGGGTGCGAGTTGCGGGAACCGGCGAGCGCGCCGGATTCGCGCCAACCCATCTCCCACTTCATCGCCGCACTCACCGGCGAATCCACACGGCCCCTGGTCACGGCGCGCGAGGCCGAAACGCATTGCCAGATCCTGGAAGGGCTTTATCGCGCGGCCGCGGAAGGGGTCTGGCTGCGCCTGGAACACCCACTCGCTTCCTGACGTCAGTTCGGTGCAACGGGTGTGGCGAGCACGGCCTGGCCCCGGCCCATGCGCTTGCCATCATAGAGTCCGGCGTCGGCCGCGCGGATGCAGTCCTCGAGCGTGTCGCCCCTCCGGTACTCGGTGATGCCAACGCTCATGCCGACTTCGATCTGGAGGTCCATGGCCCGAATCGGGTTCCCGGCGACATTCTGCTGGACGCGATCGACCGCCACTCGGGCGCCCACGCCATCGAGCCCAGGCAGGATCAGCAGGAACTCATCGCCGCCCCAGCGGGCGACCATGTCGCCGCGGCGCACACCGGCTCGCAGCCGCTGTCCGATCGCCGCCACGACGTGATCGCCGATCTCGTGACCATGCTCGTCGTTGACCTGCTTGAAGCCATCGATATCGGCCAAGGCGAAGGCCAACGGCGTACCCTCGCGGTCGGACCGCGCCATTTCACGCTCCACCAGGTACAAGCCATGACGCCGAGTGAATAGCCCGCTCAATAAATCGGTGTTCGCGATGTCGGAGAGGCGGCCCTCGGCGCTGATGATCGCGTGACGCAACATGAGCACCAGGTAGCTGAGAATGGCGAACGTGCCGGCGATGTTGAAGGCGTGCATGGCTCCCAGCGCTTCCGCATCGATCAAATGCAGCGGCGTCATCACGCGCGAGCTGAGATAGAGCCCGACGTACAGAATTGCGCATAGCGCGAGGAACGCCACGCCGCGCGCCGTGCTGCCGCGAGGCAGGATGATGGTCAACGGAATCAGGCAAAAGATGTAGTAATGGAAGCCGCTGTCCCAGCCCAGGACCCAGACGGCCAGAGACGCATGGGCCAGCACCTCCGTTTGGATCAGCGTCGCGGCAACCCGCTGTGCATGCCGCCGAACCAACTCCACGCATACGGCGTACAGCACCACGCTGCCCACGTTGAACACGACGAGGGCCATGGAGCCGATCAGGGCGACCACGGCCAGGAAGATCACATGGGCCAGCAGGCCAGCTACGGCACCGCCGAGGATCAGCTTGCGAAAGCGCTCTTCCGCGATATCAGCGGGCATCAGTGGGCTTCCTCTCATTGTTTAATTATTGGCTTGCGCGAACACAAACGACGATGCGGTGCGGCCTTTGTTCAAGTCGTCGATGCGCCAGCGGCCCTGCACTTCGTCGATCCCGTGTCGCTGCCTCTACCCGTTTAGAGCACGACCCGTGCCAACGCGTCTGACCCTCTCCGGCGCATAGGCCGTCCGAGATCCGCACACAGGTGCGACGGGCGGACCGGAGGCCCGATAATCAATCGTTTACGGTAAGCCGCTAGGGCTGGCGGGCGAATCGTGCTCGGCCATCCGAAGCAATCACCGATTCACCCAATGCGCGACGCATGGAGCGTCCGGACGGGGCAATCCGTCGGACCGGGGTACGGAGTGTCGTCAAGCAAACAGTTGCGGGCACCGAAGGGGCGCCGCGCCTCCCCGTTCGCCACGCACGGACGTGCGTTCAGCATGCATTTCGGACGTGGCGCCGCCGCCCCCGGGCAGTATTGCCAAGTAAAACGTGAACCCGTTCACATTTCTTGGCCCCTGTTCTGGTTCCCGCCAGTGATATGCTTCCGCGGGTAGCGCGTGGGCCAGATGGATTCCGGCGGCGCCCCGATGGCGTCAGCGATCAGACGCTCGGCCCGCGGCCACCGCCTTTTGAGCGCTTGTCCGAGCGAACCCGGCGCATAGCCGTGATACAGGGAGAGGCGCCGCAAGGACCAGCCCGCCTTACGTAGCGCGGCCACGATATCGGCGCGGTGCCAGTCCTCGGGGGCTGGTTTTTTTGCGCTCGAGGATGTCTGCATGAAGGCACACAATACGTACCGCTTATTTTCTACGATTCTAAAGAACTTTTGCGGTTAGGCAATCATCCCGGTAATTTCGCGGGACGCACGGGCCAACGCACGACGATGCGGCGAGAACACGGCGGGACGAGAAAGCACGGGAACGACGACGAATCGGGCCTAACGCAGGGGATCGGCGCTCGCATCAAGGCGGCCGCCGACGCGATTGGTTCACGCAAGGAAGCGGCGCGATCGGCGGGCGTATCCGATGACATGCTCTATCGGTACATGCGCGAGGAGACGCCGCCGCGATTCGAGGCGGTTGCCGGGCTGGCACGGGCCGCCGGTTTGTCACTCGAGTGGATGGCCACGGGTCAAGGTACCGCTGACGCGATTCGCGAAGCGCCGGTCGACTACGAGACCGAGCACACGCATCTGGCCCGGGAACGTCTGGGGCAGATTGAATCGCTGCTCACTACCCAGCCGGAACAGCCGGTAGCCATGGAGCAGTTCGTCCGGGAGGAAACTCTGCAGACCGCTCTGGCAGATTTGCGGTGCATTGCACGCTCGCCGACACTGCCGGAGGTGCTGCGTTGGCAGGCGGTCAGCGCCGCGACTCAGGGCTTCGGTGTGCGCGAGGACCTGCATCCGCGCAACTCCGAACCAACGGCACGCGAGCAGCGTTCGACCGAGCGCCTGGGTGAAGTCGCCGACGAAATCGAGGCCGCCATCCAGGAGGCCGGCTACCGCCCACCGGCGCTGGTGCTGGACGGATTCAAGACAGCAATGTATGTCGACGGCATGTCGCGCTCGGCCGCAGTGACCCTGCTCCGATTCCTCGACGCACACGAGCGCAAGTAACAGCGCTGACCTGGCCACCACCCGCCAATCTTTCGTGGCGTCCACGCATCTCCGAGTGGACGCGAAGCCGGACGCTCAGTCCGCGGCGATGTGCTCGATGAGGCGCAACTCGTTCGCGTCCAGAGTGATCCGCATCGCGGCGAGATCTTCGACCATGTGGCGCGGATTGGTCGTGCCGGTCAGCGGGATCATGCCCACCCCGCGCGCGAACGCGAACACGATCTGTGCGGGCGTGACCTCATGCAGCTGCGCGATCCGCCGCACCTCGCCTTGCTCCGTGACGAACGGGTTGGCCGTGAGTAGCGAGAACCCCTGATAAGCGACGCCATGGTGCGCGCAAAGGCTGCGCACTTCACGGTCCCATTGCGTGCGCGCAAAACAGCGATTCTGCACCGCCATGGGCGGCACGTCCGCTCGCTCGAGCAGCTCGCGCAGATGCTCCACGCCCATGTTGCTCACCCCGATCCGGCGCACAGTCCCGCGCCGATATGCCTCCTCGAACACAGCCCATGTCTCCCAGTCGGCAGCCGCCATGCGCCGCGGGTGTCGCGGCGCATGCAGCAACAACGCATCCAGGTACTCGGTCCGCAGATGCGCGAGCGAGCCCGCCAGTGACTCCTCCACCTGCTGGGCCGCGTCGGCGCGGCGCGTATAGGGCACCTCCCTGCCCTGCGCGTGTAGCGGAGAGAACTTGGTTTGGATGAACAACTGCTCGCGGCACACGCCGCGCCGCGCGAGCGCGAGAGCGATGCCCTCGCCCACGTCCGACTCGTGGTAGTGCTGCGGCTGGTTGGCGGTATCGACCGCGCGGAAGCCGGCGGCAATCGCCTGATCCGTGAGATCGGTCGTGGCCGCCTGCTTCCAGGCCGTACCGTAGAAGATTTGCGGCCATTGCCGCGGATCCTCGTGCGCCATCGTCACACCTCCCCGGCCTCGGCACCTCTAGTAAACGTCCGCGTACCGATTCAGAGCAAGCGACGCCCGACGGGCGGTTATATTTCCGGGCAATAACGGCAAGCGCCGAGCTGCCCCTGGCAACCTCGTGGCGCTGCTGCTCCACGGCCCGCCCCCGCTGGGCGTGACCGCCGCCTTCGGCCTGCGGGGCCCGAAACGGCCCCAGGTCATGGCGTCAACGAGCGCCAATGGGTGGCCTGGGGCTGGGACTCCCCGGCCATCGCGCTCGCCGAGAGCGTGCGGATCAGTGTTGCCCCGCGGTCCGTCTTCTGCATTCTGCACGGGGTCATGGTCGCCGCGCTGGCCGTACGTGGTCGGATCGGCCGAAGGCGTGACGGGGCTCCAATATTTTCAAGGCAATGCACGACGCGAGCCGGCAAGGAAGCTACCCTAGGGGATGACGATCCCAAGCGAAGGAGCAGGTCGATGAGGCGCGTCGCTTTGCTGTTGAGCTCGGCCGTTCTCGGATGCACGGCATTCACGGCCGTCGCGACGTCGGCGCAACCCATTGCTACGGTCGAAACGGACGCCGGCTCGGTGGCGATCGAGGAGATCGCCACCGGCCTCGATCACCCCTGGGCCATTGCCTTCCTGCCGGACGGCGGCGCCCTCGTGACCGAGCGCGCCGGGCAACTGCGCCGGCTCGACGCCGACGGCGAGCTCACCGAACCGCTGGAAGGGGTACCGGAGGTGTACGCTCGCGGCCAGGGCGGTCTGCTCGACGTGGCGCTCGACCCGGACTTCGCCGACAACTCGCGCGTCTATCTCTCGTTCGCCGAGCCAGGCGACAACGGCGCCTCCACCGCGGTCGGCCGCGGGCGACTCGCGGGAGATCGCGTCGACGACTTCGAGGTGCTCTTCCGCCAGGAACCAAAGCACTCCAGCTCACGCCATTTTGGCGGCCGGATCGCATTCGCGCCCGATGGCACGCTGTTTCTCACCACCGGCGAACGCGGCCAGTTGGACCCGGCGCAGGATCTCGGCGACCACGTCGGCACCATCGTCCGCATCCACCCCGACGGCTCAATCCCCCAAGACAACCCCTTCGTCGATCAGGCCGACGCGCGGGACGAGATCTGGTCCTACGGCCACCGCAACGTCGAGGCGGCCGCCTTCCACCCAGAAACCAACGAGCTGTGGGTGGCCGAGATGGGGCCTTACGGCGGAGACGAGTTGAACCAACCAGCGGGCGGACGCAACTACGGCTGGCCGGTGGTTAGCTGGGGCCGACACTACAACGGCACGGATATCCCCGACCCGCCCACCCAACCGGAATTCGCCGACGCAGCCATGCACTGGACACCGGTCATCTCGCCCTCGGGCATGACCTTCTACACCGGCGCGCAGTTTCCCGAATGGCGCGGGAGCGCACTCATCGGGAGCTTGTCGGACCAGGCCATGGTCCGCGTCGAGATCGAAGACGGTACGGCTCGCGAGGCCGAGAGATTGCCACTGAACCAGCGCATCCGCGAGGTCGCGCAGGCACCGGACGACACGATCTATGTGCTCACCGACGCCGATGACGGCAGTATCTGGCGGCTCGCACCCGGCGACTGAAGGATCGCGGGCGGTGCCCGCTCCGACCATTGCGTGAAAGCCGCGTCGCGCGACCCCCTAGGAGCGACCACGGACCGGGAACGAATCAGGCAACCACCTGAGACCTCGACGGTTCGCGGGCGGTGCCCGCTCCTACCGTTGCGCGAAGAAGGGGCATTGCGCGGGCCCTGA